>JBBKWL010000050.1:0-21722 GCA_037968975.1 Woeseiaceae bacterium
GCGGCGCATCGCTGCCCCGATGGTCGGGGGCATGGTGAGTGCGACCATCCTGACGTTGATCGTCATACCGGCGTTGTTTTTGCTTTGGCGCGGCTATTCATTGCGCGAACGTGGGTAGGTAACGGCGTAAACCGGTCACATGGTTAACACTTTGGAGTTCCCCCGACCAGACGGACATTATCTCCATTTGCTGGGATCCTTACCGCTGACGAGCGCGATCAGATTTATGCAGCGTTCAGAGCTTGAGCACCTTATTCGCGCTAGCGGAGAAATCGCTGCCGATAACGTTAGCCGGCGGCATTAAAGATCATGGCGTGCTCAATGTCGCCGAAACCGGCCTTAGTCGCTGAATCGCACTGTCGCGTTGAGATGTGAATCGGCGATCAGGGAATTAGTGATCAGGCATGCATCCTCAGCTTTTTGCAGTATTCGCTGTGTTTTTGCTTCATCGGTACCGACAGGAACGACGAGTTCGGCGGTAACTTCAAACGCCGTGAACTGAGTTTTGCGCTCAACCTGGTCCAGGGTGCCAACGACATTACAGCTCAGTGTGGTCCAGTCGAGTTTCGATGCCCGGGCGATCGCGCGAAACGAAAGCACGAAACAATCTGCCACGGCGGCAACTAGTAAGGACTCTGGCGACCATTGATCACCGGGTCCGCCGAATTCGACAGGTGGGGCAGATGCGATCGTTGCGACACCTTCGCTACTTAACTCGACGTTGCCCGTATCCGTTGCGGTTGCTGCGACCTGATAGTGATGGGGAAAATTCTGCATAGGTTTTCTCGTTGGGGTGAATTAAAAATACCAGGCGAATTGTGCAAACACGCCGGGGCCGGATGAGAGGTATAGGTCGGGCAGGCCGGATTCAATGCCTCCGAACTCGGTCCCGCTTGAACCAACAGGCAAATTGATGCTGCCCAGCAAGGTCATGTTGTCGCCAAGGCTGTAGTTGGTCATGAGCTGCAATAGCGCGCTTGGGTCACCAACGTTTGCGAGCAGTAGCGGCGTTATTGACCACAGCGGCGTCATTTCGACCATGACGCTGCCGGCCAGGTAATGTTTCCCCAGCGTGAACATTTGCCCACGAGCGATGCGCGCAAGCAATTCGGGGCTATTTGCCAAATTTACCGGATCATAACGACTGTCGCTCTGGCCGAAGCCGTTGTAGTGGTACTCGACGGCGCCACTCATGTTTTTGCCGCGCATCGTCCACGAGTAACTCAGGTTTGTCACAAACTGGACATAGGTGTCGCGATCAGAATCCGTTACCACGAGATCCGCACCCCATTGCGCGCCGCCGACGCTTCGGGCCAGGCCTAATCCCAGGACCGTATCCGCATAGGACTCGGCGACGAGAACGTCGTACTCAAGCTCTCCGGCAAAGCCGTGGTACTTCACTGCATAGGTCGCTACATTCGACTCGATATTGCCACTGGTCACGTTGCGACGAACGACCGCAGCAGCCTGAACATCATCTCCGCTATCGCGCAAGTATTGAGCGTAGAGCATGTCGTCACCCGCTTTGTACTCCGTATCAATCGCTGCAGGATCAAACGGATTCACCAAGTCCATGGGCGCGTAAAACAAGCCATTGCCCCACGACAAAGCCTGCCTGCCAAAACGTACAACCGTCTTCTCGCTTGAGTATCCCAGCCACAAGCGGTCAAGCCGGTGCAATAAAGCGTTATCGCCGGATTTATTGATGACGTCCGTCAGGTTGAACAGGCGACGATCGTCGTCAGGCAGGCGAAGTTGTTCGCCGTGCAGTCCGATCAGCTGGTAATCCGCATTAAATTCCCAGTCGTGACTACGCCATTTCAGATTCAGTCGCGCGTCGGCTTGCGCGTCCAATGAGCTTGAGCCAAACAGTGCTCGAAGTGCACTGTCATCAGGATAGCTTTGGCTTATGGCGTTGAGCTTTGTATGACCTGTGAGCTCGACATTATTGTCGTCGGCCTGCGTGGCCAGCGAAGCGCTCAGCAGGATCAGTAATGCACTAAGACGCATGCTGTTGTATGTCATCAACGATGCGGCCATCAAGCATACGAATCAGTCGTGGTACGTGTGCCATGACGCGTTGATCGTGCGTCGCTATGATGAACGTCGTGTTGTGGGCGGAGTTCAGCTCGCTAAACAAATCCATCAAGCCATCGGAGGTCTTTGAATCCAGGTTGGCCGTGGGTTCATCGGCGAGTATTAATGTTGGCCTCGATACGACGGCGCGAGCCACTGCGACACGCTGCTGTTGACCGCCCGACATCTGCGCTGGTCGGCGGTCTTCAAGTCCGGCCAGCCCAACTTCCTTCAGCACATCAACAGACAGTTCACGTCTTTCGGCGGCAGATACACCCTGAACCTGCATGACGAATTCGACATTCTCACGTGCGGTGAGTACTGGTATCAGGTTGTAAGCCTGGAACACGAAGCCGATTTTGCGTAGCCGTAATTCCGCGAGTTCGCCCTTACTCTTCGTATCTATCCGCTCACCCTCGATCCATACTTCACCGCTATCGGGAATATCCAGGCCGCCGATCGCATTCAATAACGTCGTCTTGCCGCCACCCGAGGGTGATGACAGGCAAACGAATCCCCCGGCGTCTACTTCGACACTCAGGTGATCCAGGGCTTTGATTTCGGAATCTCCCTGAAGATAGGTTTTGCACAAGTCTACGCAACGTACAGCAGTCATTAGTCGGCCTTTTTTATTGCTTCAACAGGTTGGTAACGCGATGCGCGCCACGCAGGCGACAAGCTCGCGAAGAAACCGAGAATCAATACAACAGTGTTCGCGAGAATGAGATCTTCCGAACGTAGCTGCGGATAGAGCACACTGGAGGCGCCCATCATCTCCATACCTTTCGCGACGATCGAGATATCGATACCACTCTTGAGTGGCGCAATACTCGCAAACGCAAGGATATTGCCTATGGCGAGACCAATCACCAATAGCATCATCGATTCGATAATGATCTGGCCGAGAATGCTCGATGGTTTCATGCCTAATGCGAGCATGAGCCCGATTTCGCGCACACGTTCGAAGACAGCCATGACCAACGTATTTACAAGACCAAACGACAGCGCCAGGAAAATAACGATAACCCAGATGAGTACAAATCCATCCATTACCGTCATCATCGCTCCGAGGTAACTGTTCAGGTCGGTCCAGCGATTTACGACCACGCCGCTTCCCACGACGGACGACACTGCTGCGTAAACCGGTTCGACGTTTCTGTAGTCGTCGCCCATTGCTACGGCTTCGGTCACGTGGTCACCGACTTTCAACAACGTCTGCACGGTTTTCTTGCCAGCGAAAATGTAGGTCTCTTCCAGGTTCTCCGTTTTGGCACCGAAAACACCGACGACACGGAAGCCGCGATCGGCGATATCGTTATCCGGGTCCTGGCTCATGACCACGACGCGTTTGCCGACCTCGGTATCCAGTTTGTCGGCAAGCTTTCTGCCGATTACGATGCCGCTGTCGTCGGCAGTTTCGAGAAAACGGCCGTCGATGTCAGCGTAGTCGATGAAGTTCAGATCGCGCTCTCGCTCAGGGTCAATGCCGAGTAACGTCACGCCACGAGACTCACGTTCACTGGAGATCACCGCTGGCACCCGGATACGCGTCGCCCATTGATCGAATCCAGTACCCGCCAGTTTTGCACTGAGCACGGAATCAGGTGTCGGAATGACATTGTTGATGTTCGGGTCATCACGAAAATCCGGATGGTGCACCTGCACATGGCCGGGCAGTGCCCTGATTCCATCTTTGATCATTTCGTTGGTCATGCCCTGTGTTAGAGCGGTCATGAAGATCATCGCCCACACGCCGATACTGATTGCGGACAGCATGATGATGGTGCGTCTATGGTTACGCCACAGATTCCGCCATGCGAGCATCAACAAAACACGCAGCGTATTCATCATGCCGCTCGCATTGCTTCGACCGGGTGCAGCCAGCGCAAGCGAAGTGCCGGATACAGGGAGGCGAGCAGGGAGAACAGGAACACGATCATTGGCCCGGCGAGTAACGTCAGAATGCTGATTTGCGGATACATTCTCGCGGGCAAATTAAACTGCGCCGCCATTTCATCCATGCCCGGCAGGCTCAGTCCGTTGATCGTAAAGTAATAGGTCACCATGGCGCCGGCGAGCGCGCCAAGTACGACGCCCATCAAGCCCATCAGTATCGTCTCGAGGATGACCAGCCTGCCAAGTCGACCGGGCTTGAGGCCGAGCGACATGACGATGCCAAATTCGCGGGTTCGCTCCAGAACCGACATCAGCTGCGTATTCAGGACGCTGAATGCAACCAGAACGACGAGTATCGCGTACATCGCGAAGGAACTGCTCATGTCCGCCTGAATGGCTTGCTTGAGGCCCGGCTGCAGGTGATTCCAGTCATGCACGACGTGGCTTTCGTCTGCGGGAACCAGGGCTTGAACACGCGCCTTGAGCTCTGGCACCAGATCTATGTTCGGCGCAGTGATGACGACTTGATGGCCCGCGCCTTCCATGTAAAAGGTGTCCTGAAAAAGGCCCAATGGAATCTCGGCGATGGACCGATCGAGATCTGCGATACCGCTGTTGAAAATTCCGACGACATTGACGACTGCCGCCGCGAACGAACCGTCCAGCCCACTTCCCAGAAGGGTCAATTCATCACCGAGACCAATGCGAAGATTCTTTGCCAGGGTTTTCCCGATTACGATCTCGGTGGCATCACTGCTGTTAAGAAAGCGTCCCTCCTTGACGAGGCCCGGGATGCTGGACACGCCCGGCTCAAATTCGGGTTCAACGCCGATGATCGCGATGCCATAACTGCGGTCCTCGCTTGAGGCCAGCACAAAAGTCTGAGCTCGGGCGCTTACAAAGGCTGATTGCAACTTTTCACGCAGTGACGCCGCGAGCGACACCACATCAGGAACCGTTTGCCGCATCTTTTGGTCGTCAACGTAACCGGGTGCCTGGACCTGGATATGGCCGGTAAAGGACTTGAGACCGTTGTCGATCATGAGTCCGTACATACCGAACTGCAGCGACATCATAAAAACAAGCAGCACGTTCGAGAACACCATTGCACCGGTGGTCAGCCAGGTTCGCCTGGGCTGGCGCCACAGGTTTCGCCAGGCGAGTCTGAATATGAGATTCAAAATGCGTGGCCGGTACTACAAGTCGCGTGGGTTGCGAAGGCTGGACAGCGTAAAAATGGAATCCGCAATATCAATGTCGTATTCGACAGAATTGACCTGTATCTCGGTCCATTCGTCGGGTGTTTCTATCTTGTGCATGCGTTGTCGGACTGCGATCGTTCGGCCGCCCATTTCGCGAATATCCAGGGACTGCAAAATTTTTACGAGCTCGTCATCCTGGTCGTAAAATTTATGATCGACCACAACTTTGTCATCGCGAATGCGCATTACCTCGCGCCCCCAAACGACAGCCGCTTCTTCGTGCGGGACCGATTGAATTTCGTAAATTTTGACACCGTCTTCTTCAACCATGCCTAGCAGGCTGTGATCATACTGGTCGATGATGTCGTCGGCCTTGGCAACATCCTTGTTGGAAAAATCAGAACCCATCCAGCTTTGGCCCATCATCGAGGATGGGATCTTGATGATGCGATTCACTTTCGGCGAGAACGACCACATGCTGCCTTCGTCTGTCAGCGTGCCGTTACCGCGATCCTTGGCCGGATCGATCACCCGAACCAGTGCTTGATTTTCGCCCTTGGTCCATGCGCGCATCGCCATCCTGCGCTCCCAGTCCGGGCGGTGAATGACCATGCTCATCTCTGTGTACGAAGAAACGCCGCGCCAGTGATTGACCGCATCGCGCACGATTTGAGTTGCGTCATATTCCTGATCGGGCAGCTCCTGCGCTGAGGCGATGCCGACAAACAGCAACAAGAAGAGCACTGATGTTTGCGACTTCATTTGATTCCTGACACCCATATTTGTCCAGTATTCCACAGGCATATACTTTGCGTAAGCATTCTGCGGTAAATGCCTATAGATGAAGATTCGGCATTCGAATCCGTGTAGTGCTTATAGTCACGTAATTCAAATACGAACCTGGATCGCTCCGCCTAGTGAATTTTCAGAAAAACCTCAGACCCATCGCCGACGCATTCACACCAGGTCATGGTTCCGGTCGTGACCGATGCTGGCGTGGAAATTGCGATTGGCGGCGCAGTGCGCATTCACCTGATTCTTGATTTCGTGTTGCCGGGCGAACAGTGTTGCTGCGGTTCGAAGCGTCATCCGGATACCGTTTGCCGCTTTTCGTCACGATCGCCTCGAGGTCGCCGTTCTCTTTCATTTCGACGTCGGTCATGTGATCAAGGTAGTGCTGCACGCCCCGCGACTTTGCAATATCACACAGCAGGTCGGCAAACTTGAGTGCGTTCATTTGAAATGCGTACTTGAACGATTTGTCGAGGAAGCCCGCGCGTGCAGGTTTTGGCGATAACCCAAGTTCGCAGGCAACGGCCTGAATCGCGCGGGTCTCTACGAACGGTACCGAGCGGTCGCTCCTGAGCCAGCGCATCGCCAACGCCGATGCGGGTTCTCCTGCAACGCAGCATTCAGATAGGCTGCCGCCGTCCACCCGGCAGAACCGCCGCCAACGATCAGGACGTTTTTCGGCGTCATAAGGGCGGCCTTGCTCCAGCCTGGCGTCGTGGATCGAAATTCTTCGTGGAATGCTTCGCCAGCGGTCTGCTACAGCGGCTCAGTATACCGGGCGGTTGCGGTATTGCGGCAAAGCAAAAGACGTACACAACGCGGTCTTCGCCAACGTTATACGCTGGACGACCAGCCAAGTAGAATCCCGAAGCTAATCCTGTCGGGCGCGGCACTTCCCCTTTGGTGGTAACTGGCCAACTGGTTTGTACCAAAGCAATCCTACGTATCTGTTTCCGCAATCAACTGGCGGGCCGAAGCGGCCACGTCCGGGTCGATTAGATCCAGACCCGAATCAATGCTTCTTAGAAAAGTATCACCCTGTGTCTTCGCCGCTTCGTACGCGAGCGAGATATCGGACGGGCGGTCTTGAAGTAATGCCGTAAGAACCTGTTCTGCCTGGCGTCGATCTTTCGCCGCTTTCGCCGCGAATGCTGCCGGTCGCTTCTGACTGATGGCGCACTTGTGCAGGGCGAATCTGCCGGGCGTCGGGACATTTACCATGATGCCATGCCCGTACAACAGGACGACTGGCTGTACATCTTGTAGCAGATAATCCAAATGCCTCAGCGGCGAAGCATGTGTACCGAATACTTCCAGGTGAACTGGCCGCGCTGACTCGCGACCTTTCATCGGCGCCAGTACATCGACGATGAGTTCACGGTTGCGAATCTTGAAGGACGTGGAGGGTCGCCCGCGGCTTAACGCCGGCACCTCGAAGAAACCCAGTCCACTATCGAGTATGAGTTGGCCGAGATTGATTTCTTTTCGCGGCAAGGCGAGCGCGTAATGATTGTCCGCCGCAATATCGATGTCTTTTGTTCCTGCACTATCCGGCCACATTACGCTTAGCATGTTTGCGTAAGCCCGAAACGCCATCGTGCCAACCAGTGCGGCGCCGGCCAGAAATACGCCGTTGCGTTCGAGTAGTGAGATGACTTTACCTTCGTCTTTGCCTAGCGACATCATGCCGCCGCCTATCAGCATTCCAACAAGGCGGGCTCTCAAATCACGGTCATCGGTATTGGAATTCCACTTTTCTTTTTCATCGTCGATTCTGTCGAGCAGTTCTGAGGTTTCTTCACCGAGATAGTGTTCTCTGCGTGTGCTGCCAATACTTATGTAGAGGTAGTGATACTTTTTGCCGCGAATGATTTTGGACTTAAAAGACAGGTTCGAACCATCGGAAATCGGGTGCACACAGTTTTGCAGCAGTTCGCTGTACTGAACTGACAAACTATTTGGAAGGTGTTGTATTTCGTTCATTTTCTACACATTTTATACCGCAAAACATAGATACTGCGGTATATTTATAAGTTATTGATAAATAATACTATTTAAGGTAATTCTCGGTCTCTGTGAATAGGTACGTCGAGTATTATCGCAGAACTTATACCGCAAAACAATAGACCTGCGGTATAAAAAGGAGACCTCAGGCCACCGACGCGCCGACCGTTACGAGGAGTCGACGTCGTCGTGCCGGGACGGCGGCGCCAGTGTCCGGCGAAACACTGGCATGCAAAGCTTGAACGCGATCGCCACGCCACGAACTACGAACGTAACGAGGAAACCGGCGATTGCCGCAGCGGTCGGCCCGACAGCGAGTGCCATCAGCAGCACATAGCAGCCGGCGCCAAGTGCGGCCGCGGTCACGTAGATTTCGTGACGTAAAACCACGGACGGCTCACCGCCGACGACATCCCGGATGATGCCACCCACCGAGCCAGTGATAACGCCCATCACGATCGCAACCAAAGCGCCGGTGCCGAGATCCAGGCCTTTCGCGGTGCCCGCAACCGTAAACAACGCGAGGCCAAGCGCATCGAACCACAGCAACAGTCGGTAACGAGACTCCACCAACGAGGCGGTGAAGTGCACGATTACGGCGGTAGTCAGGCATGCCGCAACATGCGCGGGGTTGAGTAGCCAGAAAACGGGCACATCCAGAATCAGGTCGCGAACCGTGCCCCCGCCAACGCCGGTTAGCACGGCAAGCCACATGAACCCGAGCAAGTCCAGGCCCTTGCGGGAAGCGACCAGCGCCCCAGATGCTGCGAAGACGACAACGGCGAGAATGTCGATCACCGGCATGAGTTGCGAAAAAGTTTCCAGATCGAACATGCTATTTCCAGGATTTGTTTCGGGTTTAGGATTGTTGCGAGTCGAGCATATCAGTTGATGACTGACTGGCACCGACCTGCACAGCCAGCATCGAAATCGATTTGCCTTCAATGCCGTCGACCGGAAACGAAACGACATCCGAGTCGGACTGACTGCCGAGTATGTACAGCAATGGCAGGTAGTGCTCGGGGGTCGGAATCGAGAGTCCGGCGTCCGGGCCCAGGCTTTCGTAGTCGATAAGCGGCCCAACGTCATTTGCAATTATCAACTCGCGTGCCTGCTGCTCGAAGCGGGCTGCCCAGTCAAATGGCTCCGTTTTGGTTCTTCCCCAGTCATATCGACGCAGGTTGTGCACCAGGTTGCCGCTTCCCAGTATGAGAATGTTCTCGTTGCGGAGCGGTGCGAGCACCTGGCCGATGTCAAAATGAAATTGGGCCGGCTGCGATGCATTGATACTCAATTGCACCACGGGCACATCGGCCTCTGGGTACAAATGGCGTAAGACCGACCAGGTGCCATGATCGAGACCCCAGGTGTCATCGAGCGCGGCATCCTGTGGAGCGAGCAGAGCCTGTACCCGGCGCGCCAGTTTCGGGTTGCCGGGGGCCGGGTATTGCACCTGGTACAGAGCGTCCGGAAATCCGCCGAAATCGTGAATCGTTCGGGGCGCGGTGCTGATCGTTAGCGCCGTGTTTGCTACGAACCAGTGCGCGGAAACCGCAAGAATCGCGCGCGGCCGTGAGATCTGAGCGCCGATGCCTCGCCATGCCTCGGTGTAGCGATTTTGCTCGATCGCATTCATCGGGTTACCGTGGCCGAGGAAGATGGCTGGTAGTGGATTGCTCATGACGTCAGTCTGCATTTGTTCAATGACCGCTATGGTACTGAGCAACTGAAGAGCTAAATATGCCAAATATTGAAAGTTTAGCAACGCCCCATTGATTACATGGAGATTCCAGATGGCATTCGAACCGTACGGTCATCCTTGCCGCCATTGTTGAAAATTTTACGCGTCAATTGCTGCTGTCTTGCGGAAAGAGGTCGAATATAAGAGCTGGCAGTCTGGCACATCTCTTGCCTCACATTGATACGTGAATCATCAGCCGTCTCGCTGACCGAGAACCTGATGATCTTGGCGGGCATTTGGCTACTTTTTTCTTAACTGCGGGAGTAAAACTAATGAAAGGATCTTACGGACGTTTTTTCGCAATGATCGCCACCTCCACAACCATCATGCTGGGATTGATGTACCTCAATACCTACTCGGTGGATCACCTGTTCTGGAGCGACACGCGCGGCTACATGGCACTAATCATGGGCGCAACGATGGCCATCGTCATGTTGGCGTTCATGTTGCATATGTACACCGACAAGAAACGCAACCTCGCCATTTTTGCGGGAAGTGCGCTGGTATTTGCGATCTCCCTCTACTTGGTACGCAGCCAGGCGACTGTGCAGGACGTGGACTGGATGGCGGCGATGATCCCTCACCATTCCATCGCAATTCTGACCAGTGAACGCGCAGACCTCTCGGATCCGCGAGTACGAGAACTCGCAAACAACATCATCGAAGCACAGCGTCGCGAGATCAACCAGATGAAAGCGTTGATCGAGGATCTTGAAGATTAGCTTGGCGCCCAGCGCCTTTCTGCATAAAAAAGGAAGCCACATGTCTCAACATGTCGCCATATTTGGCGCCGGCATCGCCGGTCTCAGCGCGGCTCACGAATTTATCCAGCGGGGCTACCGCGTGTCAGTCTATGAGGCAAACGACTCGGCCGGTGGATTTTTTCGGAGCGCACGCCGGGCGGAAGATAATCTGCCGTCCGAGTACTCGTGGCACGGCTTCGGGCCCTGGTATCACAATACCTTCGACCTGCTGCAGCAAATTCCCTTCGATGCCAGCAGTTCTCTGTATGAACGAGTGCTCTCCCGGCCGATGGAATATGCCGTTGTACCGAACGCCGTTGACGACGACTTTGCTACAGCCGATTTGTTTGAGAAGCCTCGGGCTTTCAACATGTCACTGGCGGACAAGCTGTCACTGGCATGGGGCATTATCAAAGCATGGTCGACTAATACTCGGTCGAAGCAGACCTACGCACGGTTTAATGCCGCAGCATATTGGCAATCGCGCATGACTCGCACCGGGCATGCCACGTGGAAGGCATTGTTCGGGCCGTGGATCGGTTCCGACTGGCCCTATGCATCGTTACATCACGTGGCGTTGTTCTTCGGTCGCAACATTCGATCGGGGCCAGAGCACAAGCATGTGGCCGACGAAAAAGGGCCGGCGTGGAAACATGAGTCGATGGGCGGCTGGTCGCTGATGCGCGGGCCAAGTAACGAATGGTGGTTTGACAAATGGGTCGCACACCTGGAAGACAGCGGCGTTGAATTCCATTGGGAATCGCCACTCGCAGAATTGCACTACGACGGGACCAAAATCACCGGTGCGACCGTCGTGCCGGATACGTCCGTGCAGGCAGACATCTATGTACTGTCCAACACGCCGTTTTCTGTGGCAGATATTGTGGACAGGACACCGCAATTGGCAGAGGACGCTGAACTACGCAAATTCCGCGCGCTGATACAGGATGGGCCACATACGCAGGTGTCATTCCGGATTGCTTTCGACGAAAGGATGTTGTGGCCGCGCGAACGTACGGCGATCGCTTTAGTCGATTCGGCGTTTAACATCACGTTGTTTGCGAATGAACAGTCGTGGCCATCCGGAATTGACCTGGGCGAGGACGTAAAGTCGCTATGGACATGTACGGCGTGTGTCGCGAGCGTGCCGGGTGTCGTGCATGGAAAACCGCTTCGAAACTGTACGAAGGAAGAGTTCATCGATGAAGTCCTTGCTCAAATCTACGCGTCCGAAGCGCTGGATTGCATGATCCGAAAAGCAAACGATGGTCGTGGATTGCACGATTTCCCTGTCTTAAAGACCGAGGTCTGGCACGAGTGGGACTTCTCCCCCAACGGGATTACTCCCGAACAGCCAAAATGGGTCACCACCACCAACACACAACCGCATCGGCCTGACCAGGCGACGTCGATCCCCAACCTGGTCTTGGCAGGCGCGCATACGAACACGCAAGCCGATATCTGGAGTATCGAAGGGGCTGTTGAAAGCGGGCGGCGTGCGGCCAGAGTTTTCGAACCCGATGTCGATGTGAAGCCGCAGCACAAACCCGCGCTGCTCAGAATTACCGCCTGGCTCGATGATGGGCTTTTCGCTTTTGGCCTGCCCCACATTCTCTATGTCATTGGCGTAATCGCAGCTGTCGGGTTTGTGCTGTTGATCAATAACACATAACTATGCGCCGCTTCGGAACTGAACCGCTTCGTACAGTATCGCCGGACCCGTTACCTTATTGCTGCACGCAGTCGTCCCAATAGGGCTGATCTCCCCCAAAATACTCGATTGCGAAATCTAAGAACGCTCGCACTTTCGCAGGCAGTTATTCGCGCTCATGAAAAACAGCTGAGTGAATTCACGGCATTGCTTTCGGGGTTTGCAAACAGCGGTTAGGCGCTTGAAATCAACACACGCAGCAAAATCGAAATAAATGCTGATCCGGTTGCCCGCCTTGTGGACACCGTTGGCGCGATTTCGCAGGCATCGCTTGGCGTGTTACACAATCTGGGCACTTTACAGATTACTCTTCATTAATCGCCGCGAACTCGTCAACCAGGAAATCGACCAAAGCTCGTACCGACGGTAGCAGACCGCGATGCGGCACGAACACAAGATGAATGGTCTCAGGTTGCAGTGTCCAGTCCGGAACCACTTCGACGAGCAAGCGGCGCTCGAGCTCGTCCCGCACCATCATTTGCGGCAGTTGCACCACACCAACACCGGCGACTGCGGCGCAACGCAATGCCGCCATGTCGCGCGTGATAAAGCGGGGTTCATGCTTGACGGCAGCGCGTGCCCCGTCCGGGCCCTCGAGAACCCATTGGAATTTCTGATGTGGCTGTCCGAGCCAGAGGCTGGGCAGTCGGCCCAAATCAACGGGAAGATCAGGTTCTCCCGCTTCGCTTAGCAATGTCGGGCTGGCCACCAGGCACTGCCGTCGATCACCGAGATGTCGCATCACCCAATCGCTGTCATCGAGGGGAAAACGCCGTACACGAATCGCAACATCGACGGCCTCATCAACAAGATCAACCCGTCGATTGGTCGCATCCAGGTGCACGACAACCTTCGGATACTGCAGCATGAACCTGCCCAGCATCGTACTGACGGTTGAGTCGACCAAGCCGATGGGGCACGTCAACCGAACCAGGCCGCAGGGTTCAGCCCGGGTCATTTCGATGGCTTCTTGTGCCGCTTCGGCCTCGACCAGCATGGCTTTGCAATGTCGGTAGTAGTTCTGCCCGACTTCGGTCACCGAGAAGTGTCGGGTTGACCGAATGAGCAGTTGCACGCCGAGGTTCTCTTCCAGGTTTGCGATGCGGCGGCTCAGCTTCGACTTCGGTACGCCCAGCGCCCGGCCGGCCGGTGCAAAACCGCGGTGGTCCACCACCTGGACGAAATAGTAGAGATCGTTGAGGTCCTGCATTGTTTTTGTTCTATTTATGGAACGCTGAGTTGTTATTTTGCCCTCTACTGCGGTTATTGTTCAACTTATATCATTCTGAGCCTGCAAACCCTCTTCAAACTACAGCGAGGTGAATGACATGAAAAAGATTCTGGGCGTTTACAGCGCACCCCAGCAGCACTGGGTCGGCGATGGATTTCCGGTTCGGTCACTGTTCTCCTATAACAGCCACGGGCAGCACATCAGCCCGTTCCTGCTGCTTGATTACGCGGGCCCGAAAACATTTGAGCCAACGCAACGTCCCCGCGGCGTCGGCGAACACCCCCATCGCGGTTTTGAAACGGTCACGATTGTGTACGCAGGCGAAGTGGCTCACCGCGACTCGACCGGCGCCGGCGGCACTATCGGGCCCGGTGACGTGCAGTGGATGACAGCCGCGTCGGGCATCCTGCACGAGGAATTCCATTCACCGGAATTTACGAACAAGGGTGGCACGCTGGAAATGGTTCAGCTCTGGGTCAACCTGCCGGCGGCAGACAAAATGTCGGCGCCGAAATACCAGGACATTCTGGACAAGGACATCCCAAGTGTTGCGCTTCCAGATGACGCTGGCACGGTGCGGGTCATCGCCGGTGAATTCAATGGTCATCGCGGCCCGGCTGAAACGTTTACGCCGGTCAACGTGTGGGACGTGCGTATCAAGCAGGGCCGGCAAGCCGATTTCAGTTTCGCAGCAGGGCATACGCTGCAGTTGGTCGTCTTGCGCGGCAACGTCGCGATCAATGGCGAAGCGGTGCATGAAGCACAGTTCGCATTGTTCGATCGAGACGGTCAGGATGTGGCCATTGAAGCCAGCAGTGACGCAACGTTGCTGGTGTTAAGCGGCGAACCGATCGATGAACCGATCGCAGGTCAGGGCCCCTTTGTCATGAACACACAGGCGGAAATTCGCCAGGCAATTCAGGACTACAACACTGGCCAATTCGGTCAGATATGACGGCGCGTGCGCCGAAACTGAGTGCACGCCGTTACCAGGTTAGTCCGGGGACTTAGCCGCCGTATGCTGCCGTGTCGGTCACGATGACATCCAACGGTATGTCGTGCGGCTGCGGGTAAATCGACGGCAGGCGGCCGGACTCAAAACCAATACCGATCGTGAACGGCCGTGGCTCCATGCTGGCAAGGGTGCGATCGTAATAGCCTCCGCCGTGGCCAAGCCGATGACCCTGAGCATCGAATCCGACCAACGGAATCAATAGTGCCGATACATCGACAAGGTCTCGCGTGACTGGCACAGGAATTCCCCAGAGTCCGGAATTATCCAGCTTGTCCCCCGGGCCCCAGGCCCAGAACTCAAGCGGCTGCTTCGCTTGAGTAATGACCGGGAGGGCGGCTTTGATACCTTCGTCTGTCAGTCTTGTCAGCAACGGTCGCAGATCGATCTCACCCGTCATCGGCCAGTAAAAGCCGATGCGCTGATGGCCGCCTAGAACGTCGGCCGCCTCCAGGTTTTTGACGATTGCGTCGACGCGTCGGTTGCGTTCGTCGTCTGTCACGCTCGCGCGCAAGGCGATCAGCCGCGCGCGAGTTTGCTTGCGCCACTCAGGTACTGTGCCCAGATAGTTTGGATCCAGTTCATGTTGATAGCACGGCGGTGACGCATAGCCACGAGTTTCAT
The DNA here is from genome assembly GCA_037968975.1 of Woeseiaceae bacterium. GTDB lineage: Bacteria > Pseudomonadota > Gammaproteobacteria > Steroidobacterales > Woeseiaceae > UBA1847. Next base: position 15,033 of record JBBKWL010000050.1, read on the forward strand.
CAGCGTCTTTGCCTGAGGACTTCGACATCAGGCCGGGCGCTGTTCGAAACAGATCGCGTCAACCTCGAACTCCACCAGCGGTTCTTGCAACAACTGGCAATAGTGGGGATCTCCGTCCGGATGTCGTCTCGCGAAGTAACGGCAATCGCGACATTGCCCGAAGGGTTGCCTGTCCTGCGCCGCAAGCCGCGCCGACAGCAGGGCTTCCAGCCCGGCATGCAACCCATTTTGTGTTGCGCCACTCAGTTCTTCGAGCGCCTCGACAGTCGCGATGAGTGGATCCTGTTTCAGCAGGTTTCGTCCTTTTGCAGTCAACGAAAGGTGATTGCTGCGGCGATCTTTGCTGTTCACCCGCTTCTTCACCAGGCCCTTTGCCTGCAGAGCCTTCAACGTCTGCGAAACCGTGCCTTTAGTCAGGCCAAGATAGGCAGTCAGTGCCGCTGCGGTCATTGAAAACCGGTTTGCCCGTTGCAGATAGCGTAACGCCTCCCAATGCACCGGCAATAACCCTTCAGCATGCGCTTCGGTCGTGAGCAATCGTCCGGTCCGTTCCAGCAGTGCAGCGATATGTGTATGGCGGTCCGACTTCATCGGCTTATGGTATCGACTCCATACTACTCTTGCAATTCCAGTGGTCGACGGCTATGCTCATAGTTGTGTCGACTCGCTACTAATGGAATTTAATCATGAGAAACTTTGTTGCCGTTGTACTGATTGCAGGATTTGCCGCGAACGCGATATCCGCCCATGAAATTTCAAGTCCAGTTGATACGGACAAGATCCCGGCCTTTGATATCACTAAAGCCGGCGCCACCACCGATGGGCGGCTAACGACGTTTTCGATGGAGCTGGTGGGAACGGCCGGAAGTGTGCAACCGAAGCCCGTTGGTCAACTGGCCGGTGCAAAAGTCGAATCCTACGTTTGGCCGACGAGCCTGGATCCTGCTGTTGTCGGTTTCGATAAAGCGTCAGGCATATTATCCCTGGTAATTACTGCACATCCCGATTTCGATGACACGCCGTTGTTTGACGAGAACCAGGATGGCGATCCAGCCAATGACGGTGGCGACTGGCATTCACATTGGGTGGTGCTGGTGGAGGACACTGCTTGTGCTGCGGGACTCAAGGTGCGCGACGTTTCGCCCGGCGTCGATTTGTTGCCGGCGACAGCGCCGTACTTACCGATTGCGCTCGACAGTCCTGGTATGAGTCCCATCCTGGACGGCCGGACGGCGAAGATCACCGTTCCCGTGAGCGACACCGAGAATATTTCATTCGACGCGGTTACTGCTGAGTTACAGGTGAACGAAAAAACGGAGGTTCCGTTGTTGTGCGTTTCGGGCGTGCATGATGTGGCCTCGGGCGACCTGTCACTGCCCGGTCGAGTGACTGTCGAGAAGTAAAAGACCGCTGGCCATAAACTCTTTGGCCAGCGGTCTCCTTAGACTACTCCGCTGTTGCGGGTTTGCTAACCGCTGTCGGCCTGATGACCATGTCTATGCGGCGATTTTTCGCGCGACCATCCACGGTCTCGTTGTTAGCGACCGGGCGAGACTCTCCGTAACCGACAGACTGAACATCGTCTGCGTTGATGCTGCTGTCATTTGCCAACAGATAAGCCCTTACGGCGTTCGCACGTTCTTTCGATAGCGCGAGGTTCGCATCGTCACCACCGAAGGAGTCTGTGTGTCCCTCAATCGTGATCTTGCTACCGGGAAACGCACGAATCGCGTCCTGGACCTTGCGCAGCAAGCCAAAATACTGTGACTCGATTTGCGCACTGCCTGTTGGGAATACCAATGCGGTCGGGCGCACCAGAATGTTCTGCCCCTGGGTCAGGATCTGTGCTTCGTCCGGACCGAACAGCGACTCAACCTGGCGAAATTTGCGACGTTGCTCTTCCTGCGCAGCCAGGCGTGCCGACTGCGTTCCGAGTTGGCCTTCAAGCTCCTGAATCTCAGATTCCAGCTCAAGAATCTGGGAACGGCGTTCGCTCAGTTCATACGCGTCTTTCTGCAGAGTCGCGATCCGACTTGTCACTGCAGCTGTCGGTGCGTCATATCCCTGATCGAACTCAGCGACAAGATCCAGCGATGACGCGATGCGTTCGACCGGTACTTCAGTAGAGAGGGCAAAATCCTCAAGGCTGACGTCGCGATCGCGGACCGGCCGGAGCGTGCTTGCCAGGTACATTGCGTGCTTTATCTCGTACTTGGCTTGCCGCGCGATGCTGCGAGGCTCGTCGGTGTCATAGCGATTTTGCGTCAGCGCAAGTTCGGCAGCAGCTAACAGCGATTCGGCCTTAGCAAGTGTCTTTGGCGCATCCCGATCAATACGGTCTTTCTTCGCTTGCGCGATCAGACGTCGGGTTTCATCCAGGTAGTTCGCTTTAATGGCCGCAAGCTCAGCGCTTCGATACAGTTTTTCAGCATCGTTCGCTCGTGAGCGCGCTGCATTGATGTTGCCATCTTCCAGGCGAGCAGCAGCGGATGCGAAACGTTCTTCTGCATCGCGCCATGATTCGCTTGCAAATGACTCAGCGTTTGCAGCTTCCGCGTCATCTCGTGCCTGAATCGTAGACGTGAGCGTAACCCCCGCCAGGCGAGTTGCCGCGACCGCATCTCGCAACGCTTTGGCTGCGGAATCCAGGTCCTTTTTGATGCTCTCAATGCTGCGTCCGCGGTTCAGTTTGTCTTCCGCTGAACGATAATATTTGGTGGCTTCGCCATAGGACTTCGGCGCCAGCACACTGGCACGTGCCTCGTTCGCAGCAATCAGCGCATCGTCAGCCTGCGCAAATAGCGTGGCTCGAAGATCGTCTTGGGCGAACAGGTTGGCGGAAAGAAAGCCGAACGTCAGCACTACGACGATTCGACGTAACAGTCCAAGTGAAATATGCATATCTAGCTCTCCTGATTCTCAGTTATTTACAAATACTCAGCCACAGACTATCTGCAGATTCAGAGCACGGTAGAGCAGGAGGTTTAATAAATCCAACGGTATAATATTATCGATTTGATAAATTATTTTTATCGGTGACGGCGTCGAGACCCACGCCAGGACCTGTCTATCGGGGTTTGATCAATTCCAGACTTCTCTCTATAAGCTCCAGCTTTGGCGATCTCACCGGGTAGGTTGCGTACGCAAGACGTTCAAAAATCGGTGCGTTCCGGACCAGGTTGAGCAAGCCGAACTCGATGTCCTTTTCAATCATGCGCTTGGGTAGATACGCGCTGCCGCCAACCGACACTATATATTCGTAGGCCATCTTGGCGTGCGATACCCGGGTCATTGCTTCGGGGGCATCCGGAAACGCTCTGCGGTGATCCAGCCCGAACGAAAGTCCCCAGTCCACGAAAATGTAGTTTTCCCGTAGCGCCTCTTCAATAGGAACGTCTTTCGAGTTTGAGACGCAAACAAACTCCAGTGCAGAAACAGTGCGAATTTGCATGATGTCGAGTTGCGCAGGCTCCAGCATGATCGCAACGTCGAGGGTCCCGTCAATTAATCGGCGGGTAAGGACTTCCGGCGTCTGTGCGTCCGCAATAATCGCCATGCTGGGCTGCGAGCGCCGCAATTCATGCAGCCAGGATTGCAGCAACACATCCCATAGCCTCAGGCTGCCTCCGATGACCAGTTGCTCGCTTGCCTCGGCCAGTGATACGTCCTGGCGTGCAACCCGCCAACCGGCCATCAGAGCTTCCGCATGACGGATCAATCGGGCTCCTTCCGGTGTCAGGCGCATCTCACGGCGACTCCTTTCAAACAGAGTCACGCCTAATTGGGCTTCCAGGGATTTCAGCCGGCTGCTGACAGCGGCCTGGGTCAGATGCAGCGCATCCGCGGTGCGGCCGAAGTGCCTGCTGCGATGCAACTCGAGAAACGTGCGAAGGAGTTCAAGGTCCATACCAAATCATAAATAATTTTTATTCAACCGACAATATTAATTAGTTGTATCTATCAAAACAATTGCAATACCTTGGTCCCGAGCACCGGCATTCCAAAGGCGTACAGCATGCATGATAAGAAAGCCTATATACGGGGTGTCGAGCTCAAGCTCGCCGAGAAGCAAGAGACGCTCAGGTTCGTCAAACGCAAAATCAAGCTTGCGACGAAATCAGGAAGAATTCATGCAAGCGATCAGCTACTGAAAGCAGAACATCAAGCCGACTCCTGCGCTGTGGCTTTGAGAGAGCAGCTTGACCAACTCGAAAGTATTGACGACCAATCGTGGCAGCGGTTGCGATTTCAGGTTGATACAGCGTGGGATGACTTCTCGCAATCCATCAAGAAGATTGTCGCTCGGTTTCCGTGAGCGGAAATAAACACGACTGACCGACTCGTGTTTGGTCAGCAAGCGGCTGCCACGACAGCCTCGAAACTTACCTAGGGGTGTACAGTGATCAGAGTATTTTTGAGTGACCCAACCACCGGAGAGTTGAGCCAGGGCGGCGAGGAACTAATAGCCAGGTGGGAGGCATCCGACCGCCTTCATATCTGGGTCGACCTTGAAGGCGAATCGCATACTGTAGACGAAGCCCTGCTAGCCCGATTCGAAATTCACCGGCTGGCAATACAAGACGCATTGCGTCCGCGTCACCCGCCAAAAATCGAACGCTTCAAGAACTTTCTTTTTATCCTGCTGCGAGGCCTCGACGCCGATACTGCGGGCATCGATTTCGGTGTCATTCAACTATCGCTCTTCGTCGGCGATCGGTTTCTCGTAACGCGTCATGCCAAGCCGTCCATGTCAGTGAACTGGATGTTCGAGGAGATCCTGAGCGACGCCGCCGTCATGCAAGAGGGCCCGGGCTCACTGGCTATTCGCCTGAGTAATCGCCTGGCACGCAGATACGTCGAAATTCTCCTCGAACTGGAACCACGCCTGGACGAAATCGAAGAGCAGATGTTCCGCCAGCCAGACGACAAACTGCTGGCAGAGCTCACCGGTTACAAGTCGCAACTCAGAAAACTGACGCGTATCGCAAACTACCACGAACAAATTGCCGAGCGGCTGAAAGACGTTGAAGATGAACTCATTGGCAGCGGGTTGGAGCATGAGCTTGTCGATCTCTATGAGCAGATCGAACGCACCAAAAGTCTGGCGCAACTGCACTACCAGATCTGCAGCGATCTCACTGACGGTTATCTCGGCATGTCCTCCCATCAACTGAATCGGGTCATGCAGATTCTGACGATCATTACCGTCATTTTCGTCCCGTTAACATTCCTCGCGGGAATTTACGGCATGAACTTTGAGAACATGCCAGAGCTATCGACGCAGAATGGCTACTTTGTCGTCATCGCGATCATGGTGGTGATTGCAATCTCCCAGCTCTTCTACTTTCGACGCAAGCGGTGGATATAGTGGCAACTGATAAAACGATACTGGAAGACCTGACTGACGGTAATGTCTGGTCCGGTTGGCTGGGCGAAGCCCAGTCGTGGGCGATTGACAACCTCTTTACGACTGCCACCTTGATTGAGCTGGGGCTTATTGTCCTCGCGGCATCCGTAGCCTGGCCGATATCCAGCGTGCTACGGAACAGGTTGCAACAGCAGGGCGCCAAGTACGAACGCTTCGCCCTGTTGCGACGACTCTGGTTAACACTCACCAAACTCGCATTTCCGATGGTCTGGCTGGCCGCCCAATGGATGCTCGTCGCGGCGATGGCGTACCTCGAGCTTCGGCACGCCGCACTGGTGGTTACCGCCAGTCTCCTGACCGCATGGATTGTGATCAACGTGGCGACCGTGTTCGTCGCTAATCCACTGTTGTCACTGACAATCTCCATTGTTGCCTGGATTGCCGCAGCACTGAATATTCTCGGTCTGCTGGATAACACTGTTGCATTTCTGGACGGTGCCGCTTTCTCGTTCGGCCAGGTCAATATTTCGATGCTGACGGTCGTGCAGGGATTGCTCGCACTGGGCGTACTGCTATGGTTGACCACGGTCGCGGGCCAGCTTGTCGAAGGGCGGATCAAGTCGTCCAGCAACCTTTCGCCATCCATTAAAGTATTGTCCACAAAGCTGCTACGCATTGTGCTTGCAGTAATCGCTGTCGTTGTTGCGCTGAAAATTGTAGGCATAGACCTCACCGCCTTCGCGGTATTCGGTGGAGCGATCGGCGTCGGCCTGGGCTTTGGGCTGCAAAAGATTTTCGCGAACCTGGTCAGCGGGTTCATCCTGCTGCTCGACAAGTCAATCAAACCGGGCGACGTTATCGCAATCGCCGACTACTACGGTCGCGTTGACTCGCTGGGTGCCCGCTACGTTTCTGTTCTCACCCGCGATGGCATCGAACACCTGATTCCAAATGAAGAGCTGATCACCACCCGGGTCGAAAACTGGTCGTACTCGCAAAGCCTGCTGCGGATACGCAAAACGATCGGTGTGCACTACAAGTCAGACGTCAGGAAAGCAATCGCACTGATCCTTGAGGCGGCTGATGAAACCCCCAGGGTATTGAAAGATCCGGCTGCTGTGTGTCACCTGCAGGAGTTCGCCGACAGTGCGGTGAATCTGGAATTACGATTCTGGATTGACGACCCCATGAACGGCCGGGCGAATGTTGTTAGTGCTCTACAGCTCAGTATCTGGGACAAATTTCACGAGCACGACATCGAAATTCCGTACCCGCAACGCGATGTCCACGTGCGTTCGTCAGCACTCGCGCCCGAGAACAAT
>JBBKWL010000051.1:0-16904 GCA_037968975.1 Woeseiaceae bacterium
GGTATCAGCACCATCCCGCCGGCGGTGAACATCACCATCAGCCAGGGCGTGCAAATGGTGGCAAATTCGGCCACCACATTGAAGCCGTAGTAGGCCACCGCCACCGCGATCACGCTCGCCGAGGCAGCAATGAGTGCGAAGTAGAGATTGGTGGGATACGGATAGACTTGCGGCGGAATCTCGAACAGCACCCGCACCGCGGTTGCCGACACCGTAATCATCGCGGCCGAAATGGCCACGAAAATGAGCACGTTGGCGCCGTTGTACAGCCGCGAGGCCAGATCGCCCAGGTTGTGTTCGATATAGGTGTAGAGACTGAGCCGCGTTTTAACCGCAATCGGCGCGGTGATAAGCCAGAAGCTCAGCGCGGCGAGTATGTTGCCGATGAGGAGCCCGATCAGGATGTCCTTGATGGTCGCGCCCATCGCCACGAATGCGGCGCCGATAACGAATTCGGTTGCGGCGACATGTTCCGCACCATAAAGGCCAAGAAAATGAACGGGGCCGTGCAGTCTGTGCTCGGGAACAGGCAGCTGCTCGTCGTCAATTTCCGCAATGTTGGTTGCGGGATCACGGATGGTATCAGTCATGTTTGCCTCGCCATCAGATGTGGTTGTTCCCTCTATTCTTCGAGGAAGCGTGCGCGTTCAATAACTTTGCCGGTCACCCACTGTGCGTTGGCCAGCGCCTCTTCGCTCGAAATGGATCCTTCCAGCGATTTCGCGAAGCGGTGACCGACGGCTGTCCCGATGCTCTGGAACTCCGGAATCGCGACGAACTGTATGCCGGTATAGGGCACTTTAGCGACGGTCGGATCGTTGGGGTCGGCCGCCTGAATTGATGCCAGCGTCATCTGGGCAAAAGGCGCTGCGTCCAGGTAAGACTGGTTCCTGTAGAGCGAGGCGCGGGTACCCGGTGGCACGTTCGCCCAGCCCTCCCGCTCTGCGATGATCTCGGTGTATTCGCCGGACGTGGCCCACGCAATGAACTTCCTGGCCGCTTCCTGATTTTCCGAACCCGCAGATATTCCCAGCGCCCAGGCCCAGAGCCAGTTGCTGCGCTTGCCAAGTCCGTTGTCGGGTGCAAGGGCAAATCCGACATTGTCGGCAACGCTCGATTGGCCGCTATTCGTGATCGAGGACGCAGCAACGGTGGCGTCGATCCAGATGCCGCACTTGCCGTCCTGGAATAGCGCGAGGTTCTCGTTGTAGCCGTTCGACGCCGCGTCGGGAGGGCCATAATTGTTCAACAGCATCAGGTAGTCGTTGAGCGTGTTAGCCCAGGCCTCGCTGTCGAACTGCGGCTGCCAGTTTTCGTCGAACCAACGCGCGCCGTAAGAATTGGCCATCGCGGTCAGAAACGCCATGTTCTCGCCCCAGCCAGGCTTGCCGCGCAGGCAGATCCCGTAGACCTCGTTGCTTTTATCGGTAATCGCCGCTGCGGCGTTTTTTATATCGTCCCAGTCAGGTTCCGCAGGCATCTGGAGCCCCGCTTTCGTGAACAGGTCGGTGCGATACATCGTGAAAGAGGACTCGCCGTAGAACGGCGCCGCATAAAGTGTGCCGTCCATTGAAAGGCCTGCGCGGATCCCCGGCAGAATATCGTCGACGTCGTACCCGTCGGGCATATTGTCAAGTGGCACGAGCCAGCCACGCTCGGCCCAGATCGGTACTTCGTACGTCCCGATCGTTACAACATCGAATCGTCCGCTGTTCGTTGCGATATCGGTGGTGACGCGCTGGCGTAGAACGTTTTCATCCAGCGCTACCCAGTTCAGCTCGATATCCGGATTGGCGGCAGTAAACGCCGCTGACAGCGCCTGCATCCGCACCATATCGTCGTTGTCGACCGTGGCGATCGTAATTGACGTTTGGGCTTGAACAAGGTTGGCAGCAAAGCCAAGAAAAATGGCAGTAACGCTCAAAAATGCAGTCTTTAACACGTGCATCGTCCCCCCAGTGGCATCTGCGTTGTAAATTGTGTCAGAGTGCCAAGAGCCAGCTCAGAGTAGTTATGGTCTATGCTATTAATAAAATATAGACCATACGTGCCGTGTGCGCCATTCTGGGGATATTCGCCAGTCTGCCGGTGCAGGAGCCAGGAACCTGCAGCGCGGCAATCGGCGCAACCCATTGGAACGGAAGTTGCAATGACGATTAAATTGAATACCACTACGCTCGATTCGCTGCCGCCGGCGGTGGCAAAACCGTCGTACGCACGCGCCGAGCAATCACCGGGCGTCGTCCACATCGGCGTCGGCAACTTTCACCGTGCGCACCAGGCGGTCTATTTCGACGCGTTATTCAACCAAGGCACCGACCTCGATTGGGCCATCGTCGGCGCTGGCGTGATGCCGTTCGACCAGGCAATCTACGATGCGCTCGCGCCACAGGATTTCTACGGCACGGTCGTCGAACAATCGGCCAAGCGCAGCGACGCGCGGGTCGTCGGCAGCATGATCGATATCGTCCCGCCCGGCGAGCCTGCGCGGCTGCATGAAATTCTCGCTGACCCGGCAATCCGTATTGTCTCGCTGACGATCACCGAGGGCGGCTATTTCATTGATTCGTCGTCCGGCGTGTTCGACAAGAATCACGCAGCGATCGTCGCCGATGGCGCCAATCCTGAGGAACCGAAGACAGTGTTCGGTTTCATCTGCGCCGCACTGAAGCGACGCCGTGACGAAGACGTTGCCCCATTCACTGTGATGTCCTGCGACAATATTCCGCACAACGGAGTAGTCACGCGCAATGCGGTTGTCGGACTTGCGCGGCTTTCCGATAGCAAATTCGCGGACTGGATAGAGCAGAAGGTCGCTTTTCCCAATGGCATGGTCGACCGCATCACGCCGGCCACCGGCGCGCGTGAACGCGAGTTGCTGGCGCGCGAATTCGGCATCGAGGATCAGCACCCGGTGTTCTGCGAGGACTTCATACAGTGGGTGCTCGAGGACAAATTTCCTGCCGGCCGGCCGGCGCTGGAAAAGGTCGGCGTTCAGTTTGTCGACGACGTCACGCCTTACGAAAATATGAAGATCCGCATCTTGAACGGCGGCCACGCGACACTCGCCTACCCCGCCGGCCTGCTCGAGATCGAGTTTGCACACGAAGCGATGGCGCACTCGCTGGTGCGCGGATTTCTCGACAAGGTCGAGCGCGACGAGATCATCCCGATCGTCCCGCCAGTGCCCGACACCGACCTGACCGAGTACTACGCTCGCGTCGCGACGCGCTGCGAAAACCCGAAAGTGGCCGACACGATCCGCCGCCTGTGTCTCGACGGGTCGAACCGCCAGCCGAAGTTCATCATCCCGTCGATTGCCGACCGGCTGCACGCGAGTGCCAACGTCGACGGCCTCGCGCTGGTCTCAGCACTGTGGTGCCGTTATTGCTATGGCACCACCGAATCCGGCACGGAAATCGAGGCTAACGATCCCAACTGGGACCGGCTACAGAAAGTTGCACGCGAAGCCCGCGACAAGCCGGGCGCCTGGCTCGCAATGAACGACGTCTACGGAGACGTCGGCCGCGACGATCGTTTTACAACCGCCTTTGGCCACGCGCTGAACGCAATTTGGCAGGACGGCATCGAGACTGCGTTGCAACGCTACATCGATCGCTAACAGCTATTAAAGGAGGTGACCCATGGACAATCCACGCCAGAATGCGAGCACCGATCCCCGCGGCAATGCCCGACCGGCACCGATCACTGGCGGGATCGTCGGGCTCGCAGCGGCAGTTATTGCTTTCGCACCTGTGTACGTACAGGCCGAGAAACTCAGTAAAACCGCACCTGCGTACGTCCCCGCGGACCAAGTCAATGCGTTTCTCGATGATCGCGTAGAAATCAACTTCCTCGCTTTGCAAAATTTCCAGGCAATTCAGGCGAAACGGGGAGCATTTCGGCCGGTCGACGAAAAGCAGTCCGATGGCTTCGGCCGCATCAGAGTCAATTTACAACTCAAGTTTCACATTACCGAAAATATTACCGCCGACGTCGACATCGCGGAAGAACCAAACGACTTCGGTAACAACGGCGACCGGGATTTTTCGTTTCATCAGGACTACGCGGGTATCGAGTTCGACCTTTTTGGCCTTCTCGATAAATCGCGCGACGACGCCAACCTGAAACTGCGCCTCGGCAACATCGGCGCAGCCCCGTTTCAGTTCAAAGGGTTCCAGGACGGCGCCGACAACCAGGGCAACGCGCTCATTGGTAACGGCATGACGGACTACGCAACCGCAGAAAACGGTATGGAGCTGATCTACAACAGGACACTGGAGAGCGGTAGGATTCGTGGTTTTAATGTTGCGGGCCATATAACTACGTCAAGTTTCGGGGAGGCATTCCAGGACGGTCGAGGCTACAACTTCCGACTTCAGGGGGCGCTCGAATTTGCCGGCGGCTTCAAAGCGGGTTTGGGTTTTATTCAGGCCAACCAGAGCGATCAACTGGTCTTTCAGAACGGCGTCGCAAGCCTGTCCGGCGTGACAACCGCAAATTATCGCTTCGGTGATGGTGAAAATTACAACTTCTCTGCTTCACCTTCGAGCGAGCGTGATACCCACGTTGGCGTAATGCCGGGGGTTGATCAGTCGATTGTCCAGTTAAACCTGGCGTACCAGCCTTCGCCAAAAACCAGCCTGATCTTCATGATTGGCAAATCCGCCGATGACTACACTTTCGCAGACGATGCAGGAAACCCGGTGCCGGGCATTACCTACTTCGGCGTGAACGGGATTGCAGATCCTGGCGGCACGACGTTTGACGCAACCAACGTGGTGAACGGCGATTCGTCGGTGGAGTACTTCATTATTGAGGCACAACATTACGTAGTAGCTGAGAAATTCTACCTGGCGGCGCGTTACGGGGAAGCCGAGAACACATCGGATTTAATCGAACAGACTGACAACACCGTTGAGCGTCTCCAGGTAGCGGCGGGTTACTGGTTCAACGACAGAACGCTCCTGAAGGTCGAGTATGTTGAGCAGGATGAAGGTGCCAACTCGGGCGGCCAGATTGGCACAGGGTTTGACGGTTTTACGTCAGAGATCTCGGTTAAATTTTGATGATGGCTCGTCAGAAAGACACGCTCAGTGCGAGAACGAACCTGTCCTCTATCGTCGACTCATAGAATAATTCTGCTGCCGCGTCGCTTGTTGTAACGTAACTCAGTTGCCATTCTATGGATTGCGCGAAGCCACTGACGACGACTTCCGCGTAGCTGTATGACTGGTCATAGGCGCTCTCGAGATCGTGGTGGCCCAGCTCCAGGCGCAACCGAATGGTCTCTGTCAAATCCTGGCCAATGCCCACCGAATAGAAAATGCCCTCGGACCCGCTACCGAAAACGTTGTCGCTGTAGCCAATGGTCAGATCATGCGTCCCATCGATCATTTCAGCACACGCTTGCCGGGACTTTTCTATTTGCGAGATTGATTTTGCGACACGAAATATTCATGAATCTCATCCAGACTCGCGAATACTTTGTTCGCAGCGGCTACGGATTTATCGTCCTCAGTCGCGCTTAATCCAAAAACCGTCATGTTCGTGGCTATGCCAGCGCTGACACCGACAAAACTGTCTTCAACGACGACACAGTCTCCTGGTGCCGCTGAAGATGCACGAGCGCTACTCAACGCAATACCGAGCCCGGCGAACGGCCTGACCATGTGTGCTTAAATTTCGATGTGCTGCGCGGTGTCGGGGCTGCATGCAGAATGATTTTGCGGTGAGCAGCACCGTCGCTTGTCAGTTTACTTGTGATGCCCAAATTATCTATTTCACGCTATGAATTTACGAAGGCGATGAATCACGCTGCGGATTATGATGTTGACAACAATGTGTGTGTCAATTGCTATTCGAAGAAGTTCGTGGAGTCGCAGTCTGCATTCGCTGACAAGAATAACGGGGGCAGTTAATCTGAAGTGGCTGTGCGTATAGAGCAACATAATTGGCACGGCCGAGTTGCAATTGTCGCGCTCATGTGCACGATGCTGTCAGCAGCATTGCGCGCGGATCCGGTGCAGGTACGTACATTGCATGCTTCCGGCGACTCGGCTGATGTCCTGTGTGCACGCTGTCGCGAAGGCGACTACCTGATCACTAACGGAAAGCTCGATGTCATCGTCGGTGCATCGCATCGCAGGGATGAGTCGTTTTACAAATTTCCCACCGCCGATGCGCTTGGTAGCATCATCTCCGTCAAGCCGGCGGGCACAGACATGAACGGCGACATAATGCTTGGCACGCCCTATGTGCGAGTTAACAATACGACCCGGCATGTGCGCTACGAGGAGATTGAAGTACTGCGTGACGCGGGACTCGTTACGGTTGTCGCAACGGGCAGGTATGACGACAACAACGGCGTGCTTGCACAATTCGTCGCCCACGTTCGCTTTGCAAGTGATGTCGAACACGTGGACCTGTCGCTCACCGTGACCAATATCGGCCAAAAGCCTCTCGAGAATTTTATTTACGCATTGTATTTCGATCCACACCAGATCTATGACTTCAGCCCGGCTGACACCGATGCTTTCCGCCACATCCGTTTTCGTGCTTACCCCAGGGAGAATCGCCTGATCGCCTGGGTGGATCCCACAGCGCGTCGTAATGACAGGGATTACAATAGCTCCGGCTGGGATGGGGGCATGATTCTTCCGGACCCGCTGGCTATCAATCTGGGGCCGGGAAGCAGCGATACCAGGCAATACAGGTTGTTTGGCGGCACCGACCATCGCAGTGTTTTGAAAAACGCGTTTCGAGTGAATGAAGTTGAAACCGAACCTGTGTTCTTTGAATTTAGAACCGAGTCTTCCGACTATATTGAGATTGTCGTGCGTGACACCGAATCCTCGGCGATTTTCTTTCGTAGCTTTCAGGACAGCGCGGAAACCCTGGCCATCGAATTGCCGATCGGTGACTACGCAGCCCAGGCAAACTTTTTTCCCGGTATAGCCGAATGCACGCTCACTGTTTCGAAGGAGAGACCCGGCTACTGCCAATTACAGGACCCGCCTCAAGGCCTGGTGCGAGTGGGAATAGTCAACGCGGCCGGAGAAAGCGTGGCCGGTAAAGTCTCGTTTACCGGACTGGCGCCAACGCGCTCACCGTATTTCCGGCCCGAGAATCCGAGTCGGGACGATGGTTACTGGGAGTCATACAAGAACTCGGTTTTCCCGGCTGATGCGGAGGCAGTCGTGACCCTGCCCATCGGTTCGTACCTTGTCAGTGCAACCAGGGGGCCGGATTTTTCGATGGCTCGGCAAAACGTGCAAATCACCGCAAATCAAAGCGAATCGATGGTATTGCAGATAGACCGTGTGATCGACCGACCCGACCTGATGTCCATAGACACCCACCTTCATACGCTGGAATCAGATGGTGCAGTGACGGTCGAAAACAAGCTCCTTGCATTGGTCGCGTCGGGCGTCGATGTCGCCGTAGCAACTGACCATAATTATCCTGTTGACTACCTTCCTGCACTACAAAAACTCGGATTGCAGGACCAATTGACCGTTGTTTCAGGTGCAGAAGTTACCGTGCCGGAGCGCCTGGATTACAACACCTATCCAATGGAAGTGCAGCCGGATGCGTACAACCACGGTGCAATCGATGCACTCTCTACCGATATCAGCAGTCGTTTCGCGCTAAGTCGCGCACGGGATTCAGGGGTTGTAGTGCAAGTGAATCACCCTCGTGCATGGCAGTTCGACTATTTCACCTGGTTTGGTCTGGATCCGAAAAGCGCTGCTTTCGCCTACGAGGGATTCGACACCGACTTTGACGTACTGGAGGTCGTCAACGGGGCTATATACGATACGCCAGACAATCGGGCCACCCGCAGCGACTGGTTCAATCTTCTGCGGCGCGGCTACTTCTTCCCTTTGGTTGGCACCTCCGATTCTCACGAAATCGATCAGGACGAACCGGGCTTCTCGAGAACTTATGTTTACCGCGATGATTCGAAAGGCCTTACTACTGTAAATCAGCTCATGCAACACTTACGAAATGGCAACTCATTCGCCAGCAATGGACCGATTATTGATCTTGCTGTTCTCAATCGCTATCGACCCGGCGACACTGTCACTGTCGAAAGTGGTTTAGTTCCAGTCCAAATTGACGTATTAACCGCACCGTGGATTGACGCCACCAACGTGCAGATTTACATCAATGGTGAGCCCAGCAGAGTCCCTGCTCAATCAATCCCCCACCCCACGGCGCTGCATTTTCAGGCGACATTTGAGCTGACGTTGGACCAGGATGCCTACATAGTGGGCGAGGTGACAGGTGACAGCGACTTATTTCCAATGCTGCAGCGAAGAATGAGCGCCGATGGTGAGGAGACAGGCGTGTTTCCCTATGCGCTTACAAACCCGATCTTCATCGATGTAGATGGCAACGGGAAATTCGATCCACCTTTGCCGCATACGATTGAATTGCGACAACGACCAGTCGACATGACGCCGACTCAATGAGAACAGTATGACGAAGGACCAGTACGATGCAGTAGTTGTGGGTGCCGGGCACAACAGCTTGGTTGCCGCGTGCTATCTGCAGCGCGCCGGGCTGCGTGTGCTGGTACTGGAACGTAATGAACACATCGGCGGAGCGACCACCAGTATTTCACGTTACAAGGACTATACGTATTCGAATTGCTCTTATGTCTACAGTCTCTTCCGTCAGGAAATCGCCCGGACATTGGAGCTGTACAAATATGGGCTGCAGGTCATTCCTTATGAAGGCGGCAGCCAAATCATCAGGAACCCGGATGGCAGCTACGATTCCATCGGCACCTATTGGCATGAAGATGCCAACCGACGGGAGATTGAACGCTTCTCTCCGCGAGACGCGAACGCCTATGAGCGCCTGAATCGGGACATCATCCGTCAGTGTCAATTCATCAAGCCGCTCCTGATGCGGACACCGCCTGATCCGACATCATTCAAACCGCGCGATATCATGGAACTCCTTTACCTGGGCAAGCGTTTCTACGGCCTTGGCAAAGAACGAATGCTGGAAACTATTCGCTTCTACACGATGAGCGTCGGGGATTACCTTAATGAATACCTGGAAAACGATGCATTAAAGTCATACCTCGCCGGCGGCGCTACAGTCGGCACGGCACTGGGCGTTTACTCTCCTGGAACTGCCTATATCCTTTTGCATCATGCCATGGGCGATATTGACGGCACTGTCGGCGCCTGGGGCTTCGCCCGCGGCGGCATGGGTTCGGTGGCATCCGCCCTTAACGACTCTTTCCTGGCCTCCGGCGGTCACGTCCGGGTCAATGCCGGCGTAGCAAAATTCATCGCGCAGAACGGCAAAGTTAAGGGCATGCAACTGGAAAACGGAGAAACGGTCACAGCCAAGCTTGTCGTCTCCGGTATGGACGTACGCCGGACTTTCAATGCCATTGATTCGAATGAATTGCCCCTATGGGTGGTCGATCGCGTGAGTAATTTTCGCTTCCGCGGTTCGTCCGGCAAGGTGAACATTGCGCTGGATGGATTGCCTGGTTTTTATGGTGTGCCGGAAGGCTCGCCGTGCCTGTCCGGTGACATACACATCTCTCAAAGCCTGGGTGAGCTGGAGCTTGCGTATGACGACTGGAAGGCTGGTCGGTGGTCACAAAAACCCTATCTCGACATGCTCATTCCATCATTGATCGATCCAACGATGGCGCCGGAAGGCAAGCACTGGATGTCCGTCTTCGTGCAGTACTGTCCCTACAAGCTGGCAGCCGGTGAGTGGAACGAAGAACGCAAACAGGCCTTCGGTGAGCACATTGTCGACTGCATCTCTGCGTTCAGCCCGGATTTCAGGAATAAGTTTCTGCACATGGAAATTCGGACGCCGAAAGACATCGAAAACGAAACCGGACTCTCCGAGGGCAACATTTTCCAGGGCGAGCTAACCATGGACCAGCTGATGTTCAACAGGCCAATTCCGGGCTATGCACAGTATCGTTCGCCCATCTCCGGACTGTATATGTGTGGCTCATCGACTCATCCTGGCGGAGGCGTGATGGGTGCGCCAGGTGCCAATGCCGCGCGTGAAGTTCTGCTGGATCTGGGCCGGGGGATGCCACAATGACGAGTCGACACGGGAATATTGTCGTTGTCGGTGGCGGCCACAATGGCCTTGTCTGCGCCGCTTACCTCGCCCGGGCAGGTCGATCAGTTCTCGTCGTTGAAGCAGCCGCGGAAATCGGAGGCGCCGCTTGCACCCGGGAGCTGGCGCCCGGCGCCAGGGTATCGTCAGGCGCACATCTCCTGCATGCCATGCCGGAAAAGCTGATAAGCGATCTTAATCTCACTGCACATGGATTGAACTTGTCGTATGTGCGCCTGAATACCGTGTCTCTGAACAAACATGGATCATCGATCGTATTTACCGGCAACACGGTGACCGGTGCGGAAGTAACTGCGGAGGACAAAGCCGCCTTCGCCCGTTTTGACAAGGATATGAACCGCTTTGCGAAAGCACTGCGGCCTGTCTTCGACAAGTTAGCGCCCGACGTTAGCATCGAGACATGGGGGCAACGTCTCGAACTTTTGGGTTTGGGTTGGACGCTCAGAAAACTGGGGCGATATCGCATGCGTGAATTTCTGCGCGTGATCGGTATGAATTTCTATGATTTACTCGATGAATATTTCGACAATGCCCAACTCAAGGCAGCCATTGCCATGGACGCACTTCTGGGAAGCGAATGGGGCGCGCGTTCGATGGGCAGCGTACTGACTTATCTCTACCGACTTGCCGGCTACCAACGAAATGGTGGTATGGGATGCGCACTACCAGAGGGCGGTATGGGCGCGCTGACCCATGCGATTGCCAAAGCTGCCCAGGCGGCCGGCGTCGAGATTCGAACCCGTTCGCGTGTCAAACGCATACTGATTGAAGATGACCGAGCGACGGGAATCCAGCTCGAGAACGGCGAGCGGATTGAAGCCGGGTGCGTAATCTCGAATGCCGACCCGAAACAAACGTTTCTCAAGCTCGTAAATCCCGACCACCTCGATACCGGTTTTGTTCGCCGAATCAGGAATCTCAGGTCGAAAGGCAAAGCAGCAAAACTGCATCTTGTACTTAACGGCGCACCTGAGTTTAAAGGTGTGGGCGCAGCCGACCTGGGTTCGCGGATGCTAATCGCTCCGACCATGGATGAAATTGAGCTTGCCTTTAACCCTTGCAAGTACATGCAGTACCCGACAGCACCGGTGATGGAGATTATTATCGTTTCAGCGCACGACAACAGCTTGGTGACCAACGATCAACACGTTCTCTCGGCGGTTGTGCAGTATCTTCCCTACGATGACACGCCGGACGAGGACGCGAATCGCATTGCCTTCCTCCAGACCGCCCTGAATCAGCTTGAACAGTATGCGCCGGGTATTCGAGCGAAGGTCGTAACAGCAGAACTGTTAACACCGCGAGATATAGAACGGGAATTCGGTATGACCGGTGGACACTGGCACCATGTCGAGCTCGCATTTGAAACATTCCTTTTCAATCGCCCGGTCCCCGCGCTTGCCCGCCATTGCACGCCAATTTCCGGGCTCTATACGTGCGGCGCGGGCTGCCACCCCGGGGGGAATGTTGCGGGCATTGCCGGACGCAACGCGGCTCGACAGGTATTGCGCGGAGGAAGCTGAGATGAATGCAATCACGGCCAATAACCAACGACCGCTATTTGAGCGTCCAGTCCTCGAAACACCATTCTATGAGTCCTATAAACATCTCATTCAGAACGACCACTACGAGGAGTGGTCCGGCTACACCACTCTTGCCGCGTACGCGAATGAGGGACAGGAATACTTCGCGGTACGCAATACCTGCGGTGTGTACGATCTCTGCCCGATGATCAAGTACGACATCAGCGGTGCGGACGCAGAGCGCTACATGAATCGCCTGGTCACCCGCAACATAAGGAAAATGTTGCCGGAACGTGTGACGTACACTGTCTGGTGCGATGATAATGGCCATGTTATCGAAGATGGCACCGTGTTCCGTCTTTCTTCTGGTGAGTTTCGACTGTGCTGTGCCGAGCGACAGCTCGAATGGCTGCTTGATTGTGCGATAGGTTATGACGTTACCGTAACCGAGGTCACGCAGGATATCGCTGCGCTCGCTGTCCAGGGTCCGATTTCCTGCAACATCCTAAAAAGAATGGGATTCACTGCGGTTGAAGACCTCAAGCCGTTTCAGCTCGGTAACTTCTCGCTGCATGGCTATGACGTAATGATCTCGCGTACGGGCTTTACCGGCGATCTCGGTTATGAACTATGGATCGATGCGGCGTACGCGGATGACTTGTGGCAAGCATTGTTCAAGGCGGGTCAACCCTTCGGTATCAGGATGATTGGTTCGCTGGCACTCGAGATGTTGCGCGTTGAAGCCGGTCTGATCCTGGTAAATGTCGAATACATGTCATGTTTCCAGACGGTGCGCCCGAATCGTGAGCGAACACCATTTGAGCTGGGTCTCGATTGGGTGGTCGACATGAACAAAGGCCACTTCATTGGCCGGCGGGCACTCGTTGATGTAAAGAAAGACAGCGTGAAACAGAAACTGGTAGGCATAGACATTGACTGGAACAAACAAGCTGACGGTGCGCTCATTTATGACAACAAACAGTGCAGCCGCCAAATCGGCGAAGTTACCTCGGCATTGTGGTCGCCGATTCTGAAGCAGAATATTGCACTGGCGTACCTTGATGCACCGTACTATGAAGGGAGAAAATCGATGTGGGCCGAGGTATATCTGCATCGTGAGTGCAGGTGGGAGCGGAAAGTTTTCAAATGCCGGATCACACCAAAGCCGTTCTACTCCCCGAAACGCAGGAAACTCACTCCACCTGCTGACCTTTAGAAACTCATAACCCTTGCATATGCGATCATGAGAAACGCTAACGTCGACAAGGTTCGGTTTCTCGATGTTGTCAAACCTGACTTTTCCCTGGACTCGGCGCTGCAGATCCTGACTGATATCTATGGAATAGCCGGGTCGCTCAAGCCACTGGAAAGTGAGCGAGATCTGAACTACCGCGTCACCACGCCGGATGGCGAAGGTTTCCTGCTTAAGATTTCAAACCATGAAGAACCGCCGGACAACGTCGATTTCGAAATTGCGGCCCTGAAACATGTCGCCGAGACGGCACCCGATTTACCCGTACCACGTATCCGGAATACTCTCGATGGCAGATACGTCGGCAAGACTATCGCGAAGAATGGCACGCAACACCAGGTTCGGCTGCTGACCTTCTTGCCGGGCACGGTCATGGCGGATGTTGCCCGCACCACGGCACTTGTTTTTGACCAGGGAAGAATTGCGGCGCGAATGGGGCTCGCCTTACGGGGTTTTTTTCATCCGGCTGCAGGAAGCCGACAACTACTGTGGGATGTTCGTCAGGTTGAGTCACTGATACCCATTATCGAAAAGCTCGCTGACCAGAACGTGCGTGATCTCGTCTCGCAGATCATCGATAACTTCCAGGCCAACATAAAACCAGGACTGGCCGGGTTACGCGGGCAAATCGCCCATATGGACTTAACCCGATCAAACATGGTCGTTGATGAGCGTGCACCCGAAGTCGTGAGCGGAGTTTTGGATTTCGGTGATATGCACCACGGCCCTCTCGTCCAGGACGTTGCCGTCGCCATCGCTGATGTCATGCAACCTGATCCTGAGCCCTTTGCCAAAGCTCAGGCATTCCTGCGCGGCTACCACCATGTCCTCCCGTTGCTGGCCGAAGAGATCGAAATTCTGTTCGATCTTGTGCTCGTATATTTCGTGGCTTACTACCTCATCCTGATGCGTCGCGGCGATTCGTATTTCGCCGTCGACCAGCAGGGCGTGTTGGCGATGATCGAAGAGCTGCAGCAAATGGGGCGAGACAAAGTAACCGACATGTTCAGCCAGGCGTCCGGGCACCCGCGTCCGCAGGCAATAGCAACGGGCGATGTAGATGCGCTAATTGTGCGCCGCAAGAAAGTGATGGGCGTGCCCTTGTATGTTTTTTACAATCCGCCTCTTAATATCGTCAAGGGGCAGGATGTCTGGCTATTTGACTGCTATGGCAAGCGCTACCTCGACGTTTATAACAATGTGCCGCTGGTCGGACACGCTCATCCATATGTGGCGCAGGCAATAGCACGGCAAACTGCGCGGCTCACTACCAATACGCGTTATATCTGCGATGAAATCATTGCCTATGCGGAACGCCTTACCGACACGATGCCAACAGGATTGAGTAATGCCTTTTTCGTGAATTCCGGCTCCGAGGCAAATGACCTCGCCTGGTTAATGGCAACGGCATACACCGGTAACTGCGGTGCGATTATTGTTGAGGACGCCTATCACGGCTGGACCGAAGCAGTGGCTGCGCTGTCCCCATCCGGAAAACCGGATGCGCCGCTGGCCGCCCATGTGCGAACGATTGCGGTACCGGACCAGTACCGGAGCCCTTGTGAGAAACAATCGGACCTCCATGGACATCACGCCAAACTGGTTGACGAGGCGATTGCGAGCCTCGCGCTCGCTGGTTTGAAGCCCGCGCTGTGCATCGTCGACCCGGCATTTTGTTCGAACGGTATTCCCGAACTTCTGCCTGGCTTCCTGCCGATGCTCTTTGAGAAGGTGCGTCAAGCCGGTGGTCTGTGTGTGGCAGATGAAGTGCAGTCGGGCTTTGGCCGTATGGGGCAATACATGTGGGGATTTGATCTGCATAAAGCGACGCCGGATATCGTTACATTTGGTAAACCCATGGCGAATGGTTATCCAATGGGCGCGGTCGTCACCAGGCCTGACATCCTCGCTGCCGTGTCCGAAGGTGGTGCGATATTTGCCACCTTCGGCGGTAACAATGTCGCCGCCGCTGCCGCAAATGCTGTGTTGGACGTATTTTTCGACAATGATCTGCTGCAAAACGCTACCAGCGCGGGCCTGTATCTTAAGGCCGGCCTTAAGGACCTGGCGGAAAAATACGACATTATCGGTGACGTCCGCGGCAGTGGATTGCTTGTGGGGGTCGAGCTTGTGGCGGACAAATGCACCAAATTGCCGGCCACGAACCGGACCGATAACTTGTTACAAATCATGTCAGACAATGGCGTCCTTTTGGGATCGGACGGGCCACGTAGCAACGTCTTAAAACTTCGCCCGCCCCTGGTGTTCAAGAAAGAGCATGCCGACATCCTCTTGAAAAAGTTGGCTAATGGGTTGGCACAGCTTTAACCGGTCAGCAGCAAGAAAACGGCTTCGCAGCATGCGTGGATCTCAGAGCTCGCAGATTCGACCAGGGCCGCGCCAACATAGTCGGGAATGGGTTCGAATTACGTCATAATGGTGTCGCATTAACCATCGTCGCTAACCCAATCAGGGGTATACGCTATCAAACACAAACACCGAAATCTGACCAGAACCACCGGCACCCTCATAGCGCTGCTCGCGCTCAACGGCACGGCTGACGCGGCGACGGCGGTGGTTGCCGATCGCCTGATCGATGGCACGAGTTCCACACCCAAACTCAATGCAGTGGTACTGATCGAGGATGATCACATCGTCGCGGTGGGCGACCGTTCGATCATTCCGGAAGGGACTGAAGTCATTGAGCTGGGCGACTCGACCTTACTGCCTGGCTTGATCAATGCGCACGAACACCCGTTGATGTATGCCGACGACTACCAGCCCGCAATGCTCGAAAGTTCGT
This sequence comes from Woeseiaceae bacterium, assembly GCA_037968975.1. Lineage (GTDB taxonomy): Bacteria > Pseudomonadota > Gammaproteobacteria > Steroidobacterales > Woeseiaceae > UBA1847. Next base: position 15,713 of record JBBKWL010000051.1, read on the forward strand.
CCGCGTACAAGGCGCTAATGGGGCTCGCCGGACTGCAACGTCTTTTGCTCGCAGGCTGGACCGGCGTGCGCGTCGTGGGCGACGCGGACGTATTTTACGCCAACCAGGATCTTCGCAAAGTTATTGATGCGGGCGTGTTCATCGGTCCGCATATCGCAGGCGCCGCGCATTACATCTCTGTTACCGGCGGTGGTGGCGACATCAATTATTTGTCGCCAGAGCAAAGCGTCCACCCGGACGGACTGATCGCCGATGGACCGGACGAGATCCGCAAGGCCATTCGGGCCGAAATCAAGTATGGCTCTGACTGGATCAAGCTGCTCGTGACAGGCTCGTTCCAGGCCGTCGGAGACGATCCACGCAATGTTTCATTCTCCTCCGAAGAACTGCTCGCGGCCGTGCAGGAAGCGGATCGGCATGGCATACCTGTAGCCGCTCACGCGCACGCGGCCGAGGGCATCAAGCAGGCGGTTGCTGCCGGTGTGCGCTCCATTGAACACGGCACATACATCGACGACGAAGCCATTCGTATGATGGTCGAGGCGGGGACCTTTCTGGTGCCAACGATTTACCTCGGCGACTATTACTACGAATCCCAGACGCTTCGCTCCCAGGACAAGAATGACAGTTACATCGAAAGCGGGCGCGAGACCTTTCTGGCCGCTGTTGGTCGTGCGCATAAGGCGGGCGTAAAAGTCGTCATCGGCCTGGATATGGGTACGGGTGCGGCCGACCCTAACGTTTATGCGCGAGAGTTCGCGGTATTCGTCGAGGCGGGTATTTCACCGATGAACGCGATTCAGGCCGGTACACGTGTGGCGGCCGAACTGCTGGGCTGGGACGATCGCCTCGGCACTATCGAGAAAAACAAGCTGGCAGACATTATCGCCGTACCCGGCAATCCGCTCACCGACATCAGTGCACTGGAGCATGTCTCCTTTGTAATGATCGGCGGCAAGATTGTGAAACTTGGCGATCAATCGTCACTGGCTGGCCTGTTTGGCCGGCTTGACGATTCGCAAGGCCTTACGCCACCTGGGCTATAGCTTTGACACCAATATCCAGAAAGACCGATCGGCCGCGAAAAGTTAAGGCCGAACGCGAGCAAAATTCGTCGCGATAGACCTCAGGTTCGACCATGACGAGGCCACACATGGGCTTCCCGTTGATGTCGCAGAGTCGCGCGTATTTG
>JBBKWL010000052.1:0-12722 GCA_037968975.1 Woeseiaceae bacterium
TACGTTTTGTCGCAGACAATCACGATTCGACAACGGCAGAGCTTATGGCAGAATCAGTCGGCCTCTCGTGAACACGATATATTCCTTAACTGATTCGTTCAGCGAGCAGCGACTTCGAAAAGGTTCTCTATGCTGTCTATACTCAACCGGTGCGATTATTTTCGCCTAAACGTCCACTGCCAATCACTGCTGCCAGACACGTTGCTGCCGGTGATGGAGTTGCCGTCGGGGGAGACCGTCAGATTTTCCGCACCATCGGTGTTGAACCAAATCAGGCGTGGTCGGGTTGAAAAGGCGCCATCTCCGCATTCCTCAGCCACGCGGATCTCACCGCCTTCCGTCTGTCCGAAGCCGCTGTAGGTAGCGGGGATCTGCGTCGTGTCAATCGTCAGTCGATTGCCGGTGAACGGCACGACCGGGACTTCGATTGGACCGAACTGGTACTGACACGGGCCCGCTGGCGGATGGACGGTTCCGGAGATACTCCATTGCATTGTCCCGCCGACGATTTCGAAGCGCTTGATTCCATTTTTTTCGCTCACCAGCTCAAAGCGAACTGTCGCTGCTCCCCTCCTGTCGAGGTCAATGAGCACGCCCCCGTTGAACGCTGTGACTTGCCCTTCCCACGCCTCGACGCTTGGGCCACGGATGACAACGGTTGCGGCGTGCTCGCTGATGCCACCTTCCGGCAACTCGACCCATGACTCGAGCGCGAGCATCTGGCCAAGCTGTGCATCCTGGCCCAGGGGCAGCTCGCCGGTAAGGACCCAGCTTGAGTCACTGATCGCCTCGCCCTCTGCCGCGGTCATCAGCGGCGCGTCGAGCCCGTCGATGGCGAAATGAACGACGAACAGATCGGCCTGGCCCTCGGCCACGCCATCGACCTGGATGCGGTATTGCAAGGAATCGTTCACGCCGTCCCCCGGTGTGCCGACCACGGCGATCTCCGCGCCGTCAGTCAGAAGGCTGCCACTGTCCGGATCGAGCAGGGAGATGACCTCCCTGATGCGCGGGTCGTGATCTTCATCGGTCACCACCTGTAGTTCGGAGTGGATCGCCTTCCCTTTCTTGTTCGTGTAGTTATTGATCTGCAGGAGCCCGAGCGTGTTCCAGGCCTCAGTCGCGGTGCTGCCGTTCTCTGCGGCATCGGTGTAGAACGCGACCGCTGCGGCCTTGGCGAAATGCGATTGGACAGTCTGGCTCCAACCCATGTATACGGCCTCATCGCCAAGCAGCGAATCGACAACATCGTTGTCACCGATACCAAGCGTTTCGCAGGCGTTGATGAACACGAGCGAATCCTTCAGCCCCTCTGGATAATGGGCTTTGAAGAAATCGGCCCCGACCGCGAACAGACGGCGATCTTCGCCAACGATGCGCGCCGTGCTTACTCCCAATTCGGTCAAGGTCAGCAGTTCGAGCGCATTGCCGTACGTGTCGCCGGTATAGATCACCGTAGAACAGTTGTCATTGACGTCACAGATCGTCGCGCCGTGTGAGCTCACGTGGATGACATCGAAATCGCCCCAACCCTTGAAGTTCGCAATCCCGACGGTAGCGCTGGTCTTAGTCTGGTTCTCCAGTAGAACAACATTGCCCGAATAGCCGCGCGTGCCCGAAAGAATACTGGCTACGCCCGCAGCATCGTCGTAGAAGCCGAATTCGTATTTAAAGGGCGCGATACTCAGGGCCTTTTTGTTCGCTGGATTCTGACCGACAATGGCCTCTGCGACCCATGTCCCCTTAGCCTGAGGTGACGCCGGGTTTACTGGTGGGGTTAACTCAGAGTTTGCCGGCGCCAAGGCCTCTTGCGTCAGGATCCAGACATCGCGTCCCCCATCTACCCGAAACCGCAAAGCAGTGTCATCGGCCACTGCGTCAACGACATCGGCTTGAGACAAGATCCACTCGAGCACCTCCGTCAGGCTCATACCATCGTTCAGGAGATTGGCGGCGTTGTCAGCGATTTCATCGCTGCGTTCGAGCACTGCCAGCAGGACATCGGAGAGCGCGCAGGGAATGCCGGTCAAATCGCAGTCGAGTATGGCGGATCCACCCGAACCGCCCGAACCACCCGAGCCACCTGAACCACCCGAACCACCTGAACCACCTGCTGCGCCGCTCCCGCCGAGGTTGGGCACAGCAGGTGCACTGCCTTTCAAACCGTCACATCCGGCGACCATCAGCATTATTGCCACTAGAACCGCGGTTACCGCTGCCTGGGTTTTCATCATGTTCTCCCGGATTTGTCGTTCTCTACTGGTATGAAACGCAGGCTTTTCGAAAAGCGCACACGGGCGATGCAAGAAAAGTGGACGGCCACGTGAAATTGGGAGGACAGGCACATTTCGCCATAGCCTACATGGCGAAGCGAGATATCGGGGCTGAGATTATCGCCGGCCTGGAGGAGTTTCGAGAAATGCCTGAAAAGCTGAAGCGTTACGAGTTCGAACTGGCTGACCTAAAAGGCATTGGTCAGAAATTCGGCACGACCCAACAGCAATTCGGCGACTTCCTGATGATCTCAATTCCCATCCTGCAGAAGTGGGAGCAAGGTGAATGCGACCCAGATGGCGCGTACCATAACCTGCTACGTTTGATGAAGATAGAACCCGAGGCGGTGAAGCTAGCCGTGTACGGCAGAATGTGTAAACCATGTCTCCGGTACGGGCACTCATGCTGCTGTCTACAATCTATTCAATCGGGGGCGGCATCCGATATTCGCTGAACACTACCGATTATTCAGGCAGCGTGCCTTTGTGTCTTGGAAATTTGTGGCGGCCTTATAGATCCAGCATACACAGAAAATTTCACGCGCCGAAAAGTTAATTTGACAATACATTTTTTCGTTATACTGGGACACTCTAACAACAACAAAACTCTACAAGGGAACGACCATGCGCTTGCGACGCCTTCTGATTGGGCTGCTTGCCCTGACGGCTCCTTCCTGGGCTACCGCCGAACCGAATTACTACCGCCTGGAACTGGAGATCACGGTGAACAAGCCTGCTGCTGAAGTCTGGTCGAAAATCGGCGGCTACTGTGATATCAGCGAATGGCTCGGCCTGGATTGCGAGATCACCCAAGGCGATGGTGGTATTGGTACCGTTCGCGTCCTGAATGGAACCATTGTGGAGCCTATGACTGCCCAGACCGAGCTGTCCTACGGCTACACCCAGCCCGTGATCGAAGGTCAATACTACACCCTCTATCATGGCTTTATGGAAGCAAGGCCAGTCAGCGAAACCACGTCCAAACTGATATACACCACAATGTGGGATACGTCTCAGCTCAGCGAGGAGAAAATGAACGCCGACGTTGAACGTCGCCGCAATACTTTTACGACGGCGTTGGCGAAAATGAAGGAAATCGTCGAGGCTGAATAAACTGCCAGAGTAGGGGCGTGGCATTCTCTAGCAAATCCCTCGCACGTTCCAGATTGCGACTACGGGAAGGCCGCGTGTACTCGATTCAATGATTGGCAAGCTTGAATTTCTGCCTGAGAGAAATAAAGGCGTTTACTGGCTTGATCACCGCCGAGTTGAGTGGATTCCGTAAAGGCTTAGGGACTCGCTGGTTCTGTGGCGTAGCCAAATGCCCTGGGTATATGATTCAAATTGTCGGTTCGACTTATTTTCTTCGGCGAGCATACAGTACGTGCTTTACGGGATGCACTACAGGACGGATACTAATAGCAATCTGGCTCGCCGCTGGCAAAAGAATGCGGAAATTGTAGCTCGTTTAGTCAAGGACACCAGTGTAAATATGGAAACATTGATTGCATCTTTGCCACCGAACCGCGATTTACATAATCAGATTGGAGTGCGAACGCCGTCTACTAGCGGTGAGTAGGTAAATTTCGGTCATGTTTTGCAAATGCACCAAGTACGGAATAGCACTGCCCTTCTTATTGGCGAGCGCCAGCTGTGACATGAACAGCGATCTGTCGCCAACCAATGTATTAGTCATAGAAGTCACAGGTGACGAATTCAACTGGAACTTTCGGTATCCGGGTCTGGATGGAGTGCTTGGCACCAATGACGACCAACACTCTGTACAACTTTTGTTTCTTCCTGAAAATACCGAAATAGTTTTGAAATTGACAAGTAGTGACTACCTGTATTCTTTTGCGCTGCCGGATCTTGATCTACGCGAGGTCGCTGTACCTGGCTTGACTTTTGACTTGCAGTTCCGCACGAAGGGCGATCAAACGCTGCAGATACTGGGCGATCAGTTCTGCGGCTTCGCTCATGAGACACTGATTGGTAAAATTCATGTCGGAATTGAAGGTGACTACCATTATTGATCCGACAACAAGCGTTTCGCATGGGTCGCAACACGAACGCTCAATTTTTTCGTGAGATGGACTAATTCGACTCGGAATACTGTTCGCTAAAATACCAGGGAAACGAACATTGCTGAATGTACCAAAATATCTAACAGGTTTTTTTGCCATTGTGCTGTGCATCGGAGTGACAGCGGCCGTTCGCCAGCCAATCATCGCAACGGCCAAAGCGGACGATGGTCAAATCGCTGCCGGTATGATTGATCGTGATTCGGTACCGATACTAAACCGCGTACCGGATTTTTCAATGGCAGATCAAAGTGGAACCGAAATCTCCTCGGTTGCCCTTTACGGGCATATTTGGATTGCAAACCTCATGTCCACAACATGCATAGATGCATGCGTCGTAAAGCTTAACGTAATGCGGACTTTGCAAAGTAGTCTGCGAGAGTCCGACAACTGGGAACATATTCGTCTGATAAGTATTGGCGTGAATTCGGATAACGATTCGCCTGAATCGTTAACGGACTACATTATTGAAAATGATCTCGACACAACACAATGGCATTTTCTGAGCGGGACGCGGGACTCGATTCGGCGTTTAAGCGAGGGTGGCCTCAAGTCACCGATGGGTGATGATACCAAAGGTATTGACGTGCCATTGATGGGTAGCGACCAGCTTGTATTAGTCGACTGGGAAGGTCGGATTCGGGGCTATTACAACAGCTCAAGAGATGAAGAAGTACGAATCTTGAAACGAGATATCGCGAGAGTTGCTTTCGAACGCGTGTATTTCCCTCCTGAGGTTGAAAAACCTGATTGGGTTGACGCTCGAATGCGAACGCAAATCCGTTTGGTCGAGCAATCCGACGTATTTAGTAGTTTCAAATTTAGCGACGCAATTACAAATAGCGGTATTACCTTCCGTCACCGCGTGGTCGATGATGCAGCAATCGCATACAAAGCGGTTCATTATGATCATGGAAACGCAATTGTCGTAGCCGATGTCGATCTCGATGGACTTCATGATATCTACTTCACTACTCAGACCGGCAGCAATGAACTGTGGCGAAATCTTGGGAATGGTCGCTTCGAGGACGTCACCACCGAAGCAGGATTGAACGTCGACGATCGAATCGGTGTTGCTGCATCTTTTGCGGATATCGACAACGACGGTGACCCGGACCTCTATTTGACAAACGTTAGAATCGGAAACTTGCTATTTGAGAACGATGGCAATGGTCATTTCAAAGATATAACCGACCATTCCGGAACAGGTCTTAAGGCGCATTCGTCCGGCGCAGTATTCTTCGATTATGATCGCGATGGCTTGCTGGATCTCTTCGTTTCCAATGTCGGCCGATATACCGAAGATACTCTCTCGAATGTGACTCTTTACACGGATAAAGGACAGACGAGCAGTGACTATCAATACTATGTCGGCTTGAAGGACGCCTTTGCGGGGCACATGAAACCTGAGCGCACGGAATTCAGTGTGTTGCTGAAAAATCTTGGGGGCAACCGCTTCAAGGACGTTTCTAAAGACGTCGATCTTGTTGATTCAAGCTGGACTGGCGATGCGACAGTTATAGATGGCAATAGTGATGGCTGGCCAGATTTGTACGTGCTCAATATGCAAGGCAACGACGAATACTATGAAAACGACCAGGGCGAGCGTTTCGTTCGCAAGAGCCGAGAGCGCTTTCCCAAAACATCCTGGGGCTCAATGGGGATTCGATCGTTCGACTATGATAACGACGGCGACATGGATATTTACGTCACGGACATGCACTCGGACATGGCTGCAAATGTAAACAGTTCTGATGAAAAGCGGAAAATGACGACACACTACCCAGAATCATTCTTGCAGACCGGTGGAGATAGTCTGTTTGGTAATGCTTTCTTTCGCAACGATGGCAATGGCCAGTTCACGGAAGTCTCTGATCATATCGGTGCGGAAACCCATTGGCCATGGGGCCTAAGTACCGGCGATTTGAACGCAGATGGTTTCGAAGACGTATTTATCGCCTCGGGTATGAACTATCCCTTTCGCTATGCGGCCAACAGTCTGCTTCTTAACAACGCGGGCAGGGGATTCCTCGATAGCGAATACGTGATCGGCGTGGAGCCCAGAAAAGGCGGCGTGACGGCTGCACCGTTGTTTGAGTTGATGTGTTCTAGTAGAGACAAAGACCATATAATATGCGATTCATCAAGGGGTCGCCGTGTAATTTGGGGCGCGCTGGGGTCTCGATCGTCGGTTATTTTTGATCTGGATCAGGACGGTGATCTGGATATTGTGACAATGGAAATGAACCAGCCGCCCATGGTGCTTACTAGTAATTTAAGCGAAAAGAAAACGCTCAACTATTTGAAGGTAGCACTCGTCGGGAGCAAATCTAATAAAAGCGGCATAGGTGCGACGGTAAAAGTCATCGCGGGAAATGACGTTTATACAAAAATGCAGGACGGTAAGTCTGGCTATCTTTCTCAAAGCCTATATCCAATTTACTTTGGCCTTGGCGATCACACTGAAGTAGACCGAGTTGAAGTGACTTGGCCATCTGGGACATTTCAGACCGTCGATCGTGTCGAACTTAACCGACTAATTAGAATTTCGGAATCGATGTAGTCACAATATCGAAATTGTCCCTCACCGAACACGTACCGAGAGCGGGAGCAGATCGAATAGCCCAGGAAAACACCGACAGGGGTATAAGACGAATAAAGGGCCTGTTCCATCACACCCACTGCCATCGAAACGCCGTTGAGCCCGCTTTGCATCCCGAGCACGCCGGGAATCTTCCCCGCATCCGGCGCACTGCTCCTAAAGTACGGCCTCAATGACCCATTTTCCCAAATATGCCAGTAACCGGCGTCGTATGGTTAGCGATTTGCCAGGAGCAGCGGCGGATCTCTTGGTGCGTAAGATTCGCGCCCGTCGATCAGGGAAAAGTAAGCGTTCCGCCACGAAAAGCTGCACGCGACATTGATCAGGTGGCAGTTTGATTCAGTACCACAAGTACGACCATAGAAACAGAGGGATGTAATTGTGACTCATTTAAATCAGGAAAACGGCCGCACGTTTTACATCATTCTTATCAGTTGCATAGCGACGCTGGGAGGCTTTCTGTTTGGCTTCGACAGTGGTGTAATCAACGGGACGGTTGACGGGCTGCAAACAGCGTTTGATTCGGACAGCATCGGTACCGGCTTCAATGTTGCATCGATGCTTCTTGGTTGTGCTGTCGGTGCCTACTTTGCGGGTCGCCTGTCTGATCGCTTCGGCCGCCGTGCAATCATGCGGATCGCTGCAGTGTTGTTCGTGATTAGCGCCTGGGGATCGGGCATTGCAACCGGTTCGCTCGAGTTTGTTTTTTATCGAGTACTCGGCGGACTCGCGGTTGGTGCCGCCAGTGTTCTTGCGCCAGCTTACATCAGTGAGGTTTCACCCGCGCGCTACCGCGGTTCGCTGGCGACAGTGCAACAGATCGCAATCATCTCCGGCCTGTTCATCGCGTTCTTCAGCAACTATCTGCTGGCAAACGCAGCCGGCTCGTCGATGACCGAGTTCTGGCTGGGTTACGCGGCCTGGCGCTGGATGTACTGGGTTGAAATTCTGCCGGCCGTCACGTTCTTCGTCGCATTGTTTTTCATTCCGGAAAGCCCGCGCTACCTCGTGCTGCGGCGCAAGAAAGACGAAGCGGAGCAAGTGCTGACCAGGTTGCTCGGCGCCGCGGCGGCAAAGACCAAGGTGGACGAAATCGATGCGTCTCTCGCGTCGGACCATCACATTCCGAAGCTCAAGGACCTGATCGACCCGAAGACCAAGCGCTTACGCAAACTCGCCTGGGTTGGTATCGGGCTGGCAACCTTCCAGCAATTGGTTGGCATCAACGTCGTGTTCTATTACGGCGCGGTGCTGTGGCAATCGGTTGGCTTCACTGAAAGCGATGCGCTGCTTATTAATGTCCTGAGTGGCGCCTTGAGTATCGGCGCGGTGATTGTTGCGCTGCTGCTGGTAGACAGAATCGGCAGGAAGCCCTTGCTGCTTATTGGTTCCATCGGCATGGCCGCATCACTCGGTACGCTTGTCATCGCGTTTCTGAATGCGACGAATGCAGCGGACGGCTCTCTGACACTCGAAGGCATTTACGGACCACTTGCCCTGATCGCTGCAAATGTCTACGTGATGTTCTTCAACGCATCCTGGGGCCCGGTGATGTGGGTCATGCTCGGCGAGATGTTCCCGAACCAGATTCGGGGTACCGGTCTTGCAGTGAGCGGACTCGCGCAGTGGTCGGCGAACTTCGGCATTACACTGGCGTTCCCGATCATGCTGACGTCTATCGGGCTCGCGGGGGCTTACGGTTTCTACACGGTTTGCGCGGCGATCTCGATCGTATTCGTAGCGAAGATGGTGCGCGAAACCCGTGGCATCGAACTCGAGGACATGAAGGGCTAGTAGAAAGCGTTCCGATAAGGCCAATGGAAACCTCCCTGGCCCATGGGAGGTCTTGCATTCGCGCGTTAGCTCATTGTCGAGTCGAGTAAATTCTTTTCGCGCTCAAAATGGGCGATACGGGCTTCAGCCATGCTCCTATGGTCGGTCCTGCGGCAGCGAATCGACTTCATAAGCTTTGGAATCAGCTGTGCTCAGTCTGCCTTGCGCCGGTGGTTGTCAGGCGGCTCGTCAATGCGGATTGACTAGGCCAGATCATTAAGTAGATTATATGATATCCGTTAACAGGATCGATGAAAATCACATAAAGTCCCGATCATCTTGGTTCAATCGATAAATTGTTAATTAATGGCCTTAGAATTAAAATCGTTGCGATTAATCCTTAAAACAAAACACAGAAACCTACCATGATGAACATTACATTTAGCAAAAGTTACTTATCGTTAGTATTAGTCATCGCTTCTGTACCGGCTTATTCAGAAACTTTAGTTAGCGCCGGTGAGGACCACACATGCATACTAGAATCAAATGGAAAGGCTTATTGTTGGGGAGACAATTCAGTAGGTCAGCTGGGAAACGGTACAACTGAGTCTAGTACGAGTCCCGTCGCGGTTTCTGGAGGCCTTCGATTTAAGTCAATCAGTGCTGGTTGGGATCATACGTGCGGTGTTTCAGTTGACAGCGAAGCATATTGTTGGGGACGCGGAAGATACGGAAGACTCGGAAATGGCTCATCTGAAAACAGCATGGTTCCGACAGCTGTATCCGGTGGCTTGACTTTTGAATCCGTCGATTCCGGGATGGCTCATACCTGCGGAATAACTACCGATGGAGACGCTTTCTGCTGGGGAAGAGGAGAAGACGGGATTCTTGGAAATAATTCAATCGAGAGTTCACCGGTACCCGTACCGGTTTCTGGTGGACTTGCTTTTGGCTCAATAAATGCCGGATCAGCTACAACATGTGGCATAACAACGAATGGCGACGCATATTGCTGGGGAGCAAGTGATTTTGGCAATCTGTTGGGACTGGGACCTGACGATCGTGACAGAAAGCTCGCTCCAGGGCGTGTGGCAGGCGAGTTCAATTTCAAACCAGACTCAATAAGCGTTGGCCTTGATCATGTTTGTGCCATTAGCACGGCGGATAAAGCTGTCTGTTGGGGACGCGGCAGATATGGAAAATTAGGTATTGGTTCTGCAGATGCGTTAGGAGTTATTGAAAATCTGATGATACCAAGAGAAATAAAAGGGAATATATCTTTTACTTTGATGACTACTGGGGTATTTCAAACCTGCGGAATTGCGACTGATGGTAAGGCGTATTGTTGGGGAAGAAATGGATCAGGGCAGTTGGGCGATGGTACAACGACAATGCGAGTCGAACCTGTTGCTATATCAGCTAATTTAAATTTTAAGGATATAGCTATTGGTGATGATCATGTCTGTGGAGTTTCTTCGGATGACGAAGTTTACTGCTGGGGAGATGGCAACGCCGGTAAACTTGGAACACGTTCATCTGACAATAAACTGACACCTACTAAAGTAAAGTTATGATGATTCAAATTAAATGGGTCAAAAAAGCCATGTCTAAAAAACTAACAGTTATTCTGGTCGGATTATTTACCTTAGTTAGTGCCAATTCACATGCACAGCGCCTGCAGACGAACCAGGAACAGTTCCAGGTTCTTTTGTTTACAAAATCTCTGGACTACCAGCACCTTTCAGTGCCCAGTGGAGTGCAGATGTTCAAAGAGTTGAGCCAGGATAATCACTTTGGCCTCACCTGGACTGAACAATCTGACTTCTTTGACGATCAGGAACAACTGAATAGTATGGATGTAATTGTATTCATGAATACATCCGGAGATATTCTGAATGATCACCAAAGAAAAGCGCTACAAGATTACATACATCAGGGTGGCAATTTTGTAGCAATACACTCGGCCTCATTTACGATGATGGAATGGCCATGGTATGTAGAACTTGTTGGCGGTGTGTGGAACCGTCATCCGAATCCAGGCATTTGGACGGCCGTTGCCAATAATGAGCGGCCGGATCATCCTTCAACGGCCCATTTACCGAAAAAGTGGTTAGTTACTGAAGAGTGGTACAACTTTTTAGAACTATCAGACAATATTGAAGTTGTTCTGACCGTCGATGAAACCACCTTTCCCGGGGGGAAAATGCCGGATTACCATCCAATGGCTTGGTATCAGGAGGATTTTGAAGGTGGAAGATCTTTTCATACCGGTTTGGGCCATCCGGAAGGCATTTATGAGCTACCTTGGTACAGACAGCATATTTTGGGTGCCGTGTGGTGGGCTGCAACTGGCGGGAAAGCTTTTGAATAGTTAATCCGCTGCCCCGGCTTGTCGGCCAGTCCTGTCACAGGTTTACCCACACTGCACCTTCGTTACTCGATTTCACTGCGGCCTCCACAAAAGCAAGGCCCTTGCGGCCATCTTCACCCCGGGGAAACATTGCGGTTGTTGTTTTGCCACTTCGCGCCGCACGAATCGCTGCTGCGATCTCCTTATACAAAGTTGCGAATCCCTCGAGATAGCCCTCCGGGTGTCCCGCAGGAATTCGTGTCGCCGCGGCCGCGGCGCTACCCGCGCCCGGGCTACCGCGAGTTATACGGCGCCGGAACTCGCCAAAGGGTGAGAATTCGAGTTCATTTAAATTCTCCTGGCGCCAACTCAGCCCCGCTCGGGACCCATAGACGCGCAGCGTCAGGTTGTTTTCGTTTCCTGGCGCAACCTGGCTGGCCCATAGCGACCCTTTGGCCCCGCCCTTGAACCGCATCAGGATATTGACGTTATCATCGAGCTGGCGGCCGCTCACGAAGGTGCTGAGGTCGGCACACAGTGACTGAAGCTCAAGGCCAGTGACGAAACTGGCAAGATGATAGGCGTGAGTCCCGATATCGCCGATACAACCGCCGGCCCCGGCCTGCGCCGGATCGGTGCGCCAGCCGGCCTGCTTGTTGCCGGATTGCTCGAGTGCCTCGGTCAGCCAGTCCTGCGCGTACTCGACCTGCACAACACGAATGTCACCGAGGTCACCGGCGTGGACCATCTCCCTGGCCTGCCGGATCATCGGGTACCCTGAGTAATTATAAGTAACGGCGAGAATCCGATTCTGCGCTTTCGCAAGCGCGATCAACTCATCAGCCTCTGCGCCGATCACCGTGATGGGTTTGTCGCAGATTACGTGTATGCCGGCTTCAAGGAATGCCTTTGCGACCGGAAAATGCACGTTGTTCGGAGTAACAATTGATACCGCTTCGATGCCATCGTCACGGGCGCTTTCGGCAGCTACCATCGCTGCGAAGTTCTTATAGGATCGATCCTCGGCCAGGCCCAGCGCGCGCGCCGATGCCAGTGCACGTTGCGGATCAGACGACAACGCGCCGGCGCAAAAGTCGTACTCATCATCGATGCGAGCTGCGATGCGGTGCACCGCACCTATGAAAGCCCCCTGACCACCTCCGACCATGCCAAGTCTTACTCGATACGGGCCGGTATTTGCATCCTGCAGCTTGCTCATGCGCCGTTCCTCACTCTATTCCCAGCGCGCGTCGATTGGCGGCATCATCAACCCCAGCGTTGGCAAAGTCGTCGAATGCCTTTTCTGTGACACGGATAATGTGCTCATTGATAAATTGCGCACCTTCGCGGGCACCGTCTTCAGGATGTTTCAGGCAGCATTCCCATTCGAGCACTGCCCAACCGGCAAAATTATACTGTGCGAACTTGGAAAAAATCCCGCTGAAATCAACGTGTCCATCACCGAGTGAACGAAAGCGCCCGGCCCTGTCCAGCCAACCCTGATAGCCACCATAGACTCCCTGTCGGCCGGTCGGATTCAATTCGGCATCCTTCACGTGAAACATCTTGATGCGTTCGTGATAGATATCGATGTGATCAAGGTAGTCGAGCGCCTGCAGTACATAATGGCTCGGGTCGTACAA
>JBBKWL010000053.1:0-4976 GCA_037968975.1 Woeseiaceae bacterium
CCGATATGCGCGATAAACAGGTCTTCCAGGTCGGTCGATTCACGCCGGACTTTCGCGTCAAAGTTCAGTCCGCCGGTCTTGAAGCCACCGTCTTCGAGTACGATAAGCATCGCCTGCACTGTGTCGTAAAGGTCGGCGGGGAACTGGTCCGTATCCCAGCCATTCTGTGGATTGCCGCGATTGGCGTCGATCGATCCAAGCAAGCCGGCATTCGTACACATTCGAAGCTCGTGAGCGAATGAGTGGCCCGCCAGTGTGGCGTGATTGGCTTCCACGTTGACCTTGAAATCGTCGGCAAGTCCGTATTGCCGGAGAAAGCCGATGACGGTCTGGGCGTCAACGTCGTACTGGTGGTACATGGGTTCCATCGGCTTGGGCTCGATCAGGAAGCTGCCCTTAAAGCCGATCGAGCGGCCGTAGTCTCGGGCCATGCCAAGGAACCTCGCCATGTGTTCCAGCTCGCGGCCGGTATCGGTGTTGAACAGTGTGGAATACCCCTCGCGACCACCCCAGAACACATAGTTCTCGCCGCCGAGTTCGACTGTCGCATCCAGCGCCGCCTTGACCTGGGCCCCCGCCTGCGCGACGACATCGAAATCCGGGTTAGTCGATGCACCGTTCATGTAACGCGGGTGCGAGAACAGGTTCGCAGTGCCCCACAGCAACCGGATTCCGGTTTCCTTTTGCCGTGCTTTGACACGCCCGACCAAATGCTGCAGGTTTTTCTCGCTTTCGGTAACGCCCGAGCCTTCGGGAGCCAGGTCGCGATCGTGAAAGCAAAAGTAGGGCACCGTCATCTTGCTGAAAAACTCGAACGCAGCGTCAAGCTTTTCTTCTGCCGCCTTGAGCCGGTCGGTACTCTCACTCCAGGGGCGGGGGCGCGTGCCGGGACCAAAAGGGTCCGCGCCGTCAGCGCAAAACGTGTGCCAATAGCAGATGGAAAAGCGCAGATGTTCGCGCATGGTCTTGTTGCCGACCACGCGATCCGCATCGTAGGCTTTGAATGCCAGGGGGTTATCGGACTCCGGGCCTTCGTACTCTATACGTGAAATGCCGGGAAAGTACTCGCGGTTGCCAATCCAGGGTTGCGCACTCATGGTCTTTCTCCGTCTGTTTCGAATAATGGTGCCACGCCCGCTACCGCGCGCCGGTAGGCCGCGTAGCCGTCAGCGTAGCGTTCGGATGTGGTGTCGTCGGGTGTACAGGCGAGAGCCGGCCTCTGCACGATGTGCTCGCGGGTTACGTCGCCGATGCCGCGCCCGGAATCATGTTGGCGTTCCAGTACCCACAGTGCATGCAGCGCGGCACCGAACGAGGCGCCTTCGTCCTGCGTGAGCCGTACGACCGGCAACCGGCAGATATCGGCCACGATCTGGCGCCAGACTCGACTGTTGGCGCCGCCTCCGGTCAGCACGATTTCCGATGACTCGATGCCCAGCCTGCGCAGTTCGTCGAGTCCGAAGCGCAGCCCGTAGGTTGCACCTTCAACAGTCGCCCGCAACAGGTGTCCTTTCTCGCAGTTTTTCGGGTTGAGCCCCAGCACGCTCGCGCTGGCGCGCGGCAGGTTCGGTGTCCGTTCGCCGGTGAAAAACGGCAGGACAATCAGACCGCCGGAAGCGGCCGGTACGGCGTCTATGGCTGCGTCGAAGCCAGCGTTGTCGATGGCCAGCGGCTGCTTCATTAACTCGGTGGCGAGCGTGCAGTTCATTGTGCAAAGGAGGGGCAGCCATCCGCCGGTGGAGCTGCAAAACGCCGCGATATTGCCTTGCGGGTCGACAATCGGCCGATCTGCGTAAGCAAACAGCGTTCCAGACGTGCCAAGGCTCATCGTCAGCTGGCCCGGCACGACGTTGCCGGTGCCGATCGCTGCCATCATGTTGTCGCCGCCGCCCGGTGCCACCGGGATACCAGTCGGCAGGCCGAACTCCTGTGAGAACAGAGCCGTGGTATGCCCGATGACTTCCCCGGGTTCAACCAGCTCCGGCAGGCAGTTGGCCAGGTCCCGCGACGGCTCGACGGCTCGCAGCAGCTCACGGCTCCAGCGGCGATTCCGCACGTCGAGTAACGCCGTGCCTGATGCGTCACCGTACTCCATCACCGCGCGGCCCGTCATGACGAAATTCAGGTAGTCGTGCGGCAGCAGCACGTGCGCCATGTTTCGGTACTTACGCGGATGACGCTTTTGCAACCAGCGAATCTTCGGGGCGGTGTAGCCAGTCAGAACCGGGTTTCCGGCGAGCTCGATGCAGCGCTCACGGCCGCCGCAAGCCTCCATGATCTCGTCCGCTTCCTGCTGCGTCGACGTATCGCACCACAGTTTTACCGCGTGCAGAACCTCGCCATTACCATCTATCGGCACGAAACCATGCTGTTGCCCGGAAACCGCGACCGCGCGCACCGACATGCGAACGTTTGCGCTGACCTGCTGCAGTGCCTGTTTCAATGCCACCAGCCACCAGCTTGCTTCCTGTTCGGCCCGACCGGTTGCATCGCGCATTACTTCGAGCGGCGCGGATCCCGAGGCGACGACTTCACGAGCCTTGTAGTCATAGAAAACAACTTTCAGGCCTTGTGTGCCGAGATCTATGCCGAGTGTCGTATCCATCGTGTGTCGTCTTGCTCCCCCTTTACCGGTCTTATACTTCGCGCCCCTTCTCTAATTATTAGTCCGGCAATAGACGAATCATAGGATTCCGAAACTGAACACGACTGTCGGAACCCACAGACTCCAGGCCGATCGTGCCCCGATGGAGACTGGCCGGCCGATCTACATCTGCAGGTTCGGTGAATTCGTTGACTGTCTCACCATTCACTTTTACCGTTACTTTCTTGCCGTCAACCTTGATGTAGTAGCTGAACCATTCGTTATCACGGTGTGGGGTAGTCGTCACCTCGCTTGCCCCAACCAAGCTGCCGGTCTTGCTCTCACCGGTCCGGCTGGCGTTAATCTGAGCTTCATAACCAAACGTAGGAGCTCCCTCCTCTTTGTAACGGGTATGAAAATAGACCCCTGAGGCTGACCCGGGATAGGTATAGACATCTACCTTGAATTCAAAATTTGTAAAATCACCGCCGTCAATGGGCCCTGCATAGAACAGGTTGCTCTGCGGACCCTCGACAACAATGGTATTTGAATCCACATCGACGAGTGCGCCATGCTTTGGCATGCGCAACAAACGTTCGGCCTCATTGGGGACAAGTTTGAAGGATTCGGTACCCATGTTCTGTTTCGTGGGCCAGACATCCTCACCTTCCCACCATTTCAGTTCAGCCCAGTTCGTCGTCCCGCTGGCACGCCAGCCGTTCAGGGTCCCCCCTCCCCACAGGGATTTCCATCCCAGTCCCCGCGTGCCTGAATATCCTTCCGACGGGCGTCCATCGTCGTCAAGCTTACCGGCTGCCCACAGCAGGCCGGCCGCTACCAAATTTAAGTTTACATCCGAGCCCATGGTCGTATTGTGGTGACCCAGCGTGCTGCTGAATACCCGAACCCCTTCGTATTCGTGGGTCCAGGCTACAGGAAAAAATTCAGCGGCTTCCGCGGCGTAGGCACGTGCGAGCGGGGTAGCATTGTCTTTTAACTCGATAGGCATATATAGCTCACCCTCGGGAGTCCGCCAGGTCCCGGGGAAATTGGCCATAATCGGATGATTCGGTTCGAGCGCTTCTACCGTAAAAGGGACACGAACAACTTCATGCTGATGGGAGACGGCTCCGGTAAAGTCGTACCATTCCGGACTAGTAGTCCGATGCAGGTGCATCGGGCAGTGCAGCAGTACGGCAGGTACCTGGTGCTCGGCATGGGCAGCCATGATTTTTTCAACATGTTCCGCATCACCCATATCAAGATTACAGTTATTGTATAAAACCAGATCAAACCGCCGCGCCCACTCATCGGTTAACTGGCTTTCAAACTTGAAATGCATATCCTCTTTGCTTTCACCCTCGTTATGATCAATGGTGAACTCAATATTACCGATACGATCGGTCAACCCCTCTTCAAGCTGTTTCTTTTGGGTGTAGTAGTCGTGAAAAGGCCCCCCACCGGTAATCATCAGAACTTTTAGCGGATCAGTATTCTGCGAGGCGGCTATAGCTTGATCCGCCAAAACTCCCACCGAAAACAATGCCACTAAAATTGCAAGAGATGTCGTTTTACCTGTATGGGTGAACTTAGTCATTACATAAACTTCTCTAATTATTAGTCCGACAATAGACGACTCATCGGATTATCAATCCGGCAATAAACGAATCATCGGATTCCGAAACTCAACACGACTGTCGGAGCCCACGGACTCCAGGCCGATCGTGCCCTTGCGGAGACGGGCCGGTCCATCTACACCTGCAGGTTCGGTGAATTCGTTGACTGTCTCACCATTCACTTTTACCGTTACTTTCTTGCCGTCAACCTTGATGTAGTAGCTGAACCATTCGTTATCGACGTGTGGGGAAGTCTTCACCTCGCTTGCCCCGACCAAGCTGCCGGTCTTGCTCTCACCGTCCCGGCTGGCGTTAATCTGAGCTTCATAACCAAAGGCAGGAGTTCCCTCCTCTTCGTAATGGGTATGAAAAAAGATCCCTGAAGCCGACCCGGGATGGGTATAGACATCAACCTTGAATTCGAAATTTTTGAAATAGCCGCCAGCGATCGTGCCGTCATAGAACAGATTTCTTTGATCCCCCTCGACGATCAAGGTGTCGCCGTCAAGTCGGAACGATTCTCCGGTCGTGGTATTAGCGATGGTCGGCCAGATCGTTTTTCGACCGTACCAGGCAGGAGCCGTCCAATCCACGACCCCGCCGCTTTCAATCCAACCATTGAGCGTATCGCCCAAGAGAGAGACCCACCCAAGTCCACGTTCTCCTTCATATCCCGGGGCAGGCGAACCGTCTTCTTCAAGCTTCCCTGCCGCCCAGAGCACGCCCGATGCAACAAGATTCAAATTAACATCCGAGCCCATCGAAACGTTGTGATG
>JBBKWL010000054.1:0-3298 GCA_037968975.1 Woeseiaceae bacterium
ACCAGCACCCGTTGTGTCGAACCGACCATGCCACGACTGATGTCCTGGGACTGCTGATTGATTCGCTCCTGCAGGATTTTCAGTCTTTGCTTTTTGACTTCCACCGGCGTTGCATCTGCCAGGCCGGCCGCCGGAGTACCGGGCCGCGGGCTGTAGATAAAACTGATTGACTGGTCGAAACCCATTTCGGTAACCAGGTTCATCAATGCCTCAAAGTCGGCGTCAGTTTCACCGGGAAAACCAATAATAAAATCCGATGACAGTGACAAGTCCGGGCGCGCCGCACGTAACTTCCGAATTTTCTGCTTGTACTCGAGAACGGTGTGGCCGCGTTTCATCATCGCCAGTATCCGATCTGAACCGTGCTGCACGGGCAGGTGCAGGTAGTTGGCCAGTTGTGGTACTTCGGCGTAGGCCTGGATCAGGCTGTCTGTAAATTCAACCGGGTGCGAGGTCGTAAACCGTATGCGCTCGATGCCATCGATTGCTGCGACGTAGTAAATAAGGGTAGCGAGATCGGCGATCTGGCCATCGTGCATCGGGCCGCGAAATGCATTGACGTTCTGGCCAAGCAAGTTGACTTCGCGAACGCCCTGCTGCGCAAGGCTGACACACTCTGTTATTACGTCATCGAAGGGACGACTGATTTCTTCGCCGCGCGTATACGGTACGACGCAGAAGCTGCAATATTTGCTGCAGCCCTCCATGATGGATACGAATGCCGTGGGCCCTTCGGCGCGCGGCTCGGGCAAGCGATCGAACTTCTCGATTTCCGGGAACGAAATGTCGACCACCGATGCATTGTTCGCGCGCGCACTGTCGATCAGTTGCGGCAAACGGTGCAGTGTCTGTGGTCCGAATACGACATCGACAAAAGGTGCGCGAGCGGTAATCGCCTCACCCTCCTGACTTGCAACGCAACCGCCAACACCGATCATCACGCCGGGTCGCTTTTCTTTCAGCGGGCGCCAGCGACCCAGCGCAGAAAATACTTTTTCCTGAGCTTTCTCGCGGATCGAACAGGTATTCATCAGCAACAGGTCGGCCTCGGCAACGTCCGTGGTGAGCTCATAGCCATGCGACTCGCGCAAGACGTCTGCCATCTTGTCCGAGTCGTACTCGTTCATCTGGCAGCCCATTGTCTGGATAAAAAGTTTCAAAGCACCATCTCGATCATTTCGTCACATAACACCATTGTAGCTATGTTTTCCGTTGCTGAAGCAGCGGGCATTTCATTTGCGGCAAGCCGCTCCAGGAAATGCTGCGCTTCGCCGTAAAAGCCCTCTTTACAGAGCTCAAGGGTCTGCCCTGCCTGGTCGGGCACAGCCAAGTGCGCGTCCCATTGTTCTCGTCTTGTCCCGTTCTGACCAGCAAAACGATAACTCACCGACTCCAGGTTGTCAGCCTCGGCCCAGCCCTTCGTGCCCGTCACCGTGATGCGCTCAAAAGTACTCGCGCGCGCCTGAGTTGCCGACAAGGTCACCGACGCGACCGCCCCGTCGGAAAAACGCAAGGTATACGCCAGACCGATATCCGACTTGTCAGTGTTGCTGTGACCGGCTTCCAGGGTCGCTGCACCGAAGGTCGCCAGCAAGATATCCAGCATGTGTATCGCGCCCTGTCGCAGGAACGAATCCACCCGCAACTCCGTCGTCCAGGGCGCAAATGAAAATGCGGCGTCGATCGCGAGAATACGCCCGAACTGATCTTTGTCCGCGAGCAGCTCGGCTAAACGCTGGTAGGCGGGCGCAAACCGTTTCATAAATCCGACCATCACAGCAACGTCGTGCTTTTGGGACACTGCATCAACCTGCCGCGCTGCATCGGCCGACAGTCCCAACGGTTTTTCAACGAAAACAGCAACGCCTGCCTGGAGACATCGAATCGTCAGAGGCGCCTGATCTTCGGGATTGACGCAGATAACGACGGCATCGAGCGCCTCGCTTTCGAGCATGGTGTCGATATCGTCGTAAGGTCTGTCAGCGCCAAGCGCCGCCGCGGCTGTCTGCGCCGACGCCAGGCTGCGTGTGAGAACGCAGCTTATCCTGGCACCGGCAAGCTGAAACGCGGGATACAATTTTGCACTGGAGTGTCTGCCGTATCCGATGACGCCTATGTTCACGTTCTAGCTAGAACGGAATGTCATCATC
The DNA here is from genome assembly GCA_037968975.1 of Woeseiaceae bacterium. Taxonomy (GTDB): domain Bacteria; phylum Pseudomonadota; class Gammaproteobacteria; order Steroidobacterales; family Woeseiaceae; genus UBA1847. Next base: position 2,151 of record JBBKWL010000054.1, read on the forward strand.
GAAATCGTCGGGCCCCGGTTGTGGCGGTGCACTGGACGGACCTGAGTCTGACGGCGAATTCATCGGCGCGGATCCACCACCGCCGCCGCTGCCACCGCCGCTACGACCACCCAACATCTGCATTTCGTCGGCAACAATTTCCGTCGTCCAGCGATCCTGGCCGTTTTTATCCTGCCATTTTCGGGTCCGTAACTTGCCTTCGATATAAACCTGCGAGCCTTTGCGCAGGTACTCAGCGGCAACTTCCGCTAGCCGGTTGAACATGGCAACTTTGTGCCATTCGGTGCGGTCTTTTTGCTCGCCGGTGGCTTTGTCTTTCCAACTCTCGTTGGTTGCCACGGTTAAATTGGTTACCGCCGAGCCGCTTGGCATATAGCGTGTCTCAGGGTCTCCCCCGAGGTTGCCGACGATAATGACTTTGTTGATTCCGCGGGCCATAGCAGGTCCCCTGTCTGGTAATTTTAGTTATTCCTCACAGCTGCGGGGCCGATGAGGGTCGCCTATTGTAGAGCCTGCGCGGCGTTTTACCACCCCACTTTCTAGTAATTAGGGACAGTTTACTCAATCACCTCAAAAACCAGGGACAGTTTACTCAATTACCTTTTTCCAGGGGTTAAGAAAAAGGTAATTGAGTAAACTGTCCCTGGTTTTAGGGGCCCCTGGTTTTAGGGGCGGGATACGCTGGTCGAGGCCAGCCAAATGCCTGCCAGCAGCGCGCAGACGAAGAAGACGTCCGTGGGATGTCCGGAGCTGAGGAAACGACCGCCGATCAATCCGCCCACAAAGGCGCCAAAAAACTGCGAACTGGAGAACACTCCCAAGGTGGCGCCGCGAGCATCGCCATCGGCCAGAATGGACAGCCTTGCGGGCAGCCCGGCCTCAAGAAAATTGAAACCGGCGAAGAACAGCGTCAACGCGACGAACACCGGAAATACCGAAAAGGCCGTAAACGCCAGCAGCAGGAGTCCTATCAGAATGAGGACAACGGCCAGACCGATGGTTGCGTCTTTGCCCTGGCGCTCGTCGCGCACGATCAGAGGCACGGTACCGACCAACGACAGCAGCAATGCGCCAACATAGATCTTCCAGTGCGCGGTTACCGGCAACTCCAGCGTTTGCGTGAACAGAAACGGCAAGGCAACGAAACT
>JBBKWL010000055.1:0-63533 GCA_037968975.1 Woeseiaceae bacterium
GCAGTTCGCACTGAAGTTTATCATTGCCAATCCGGCAGTGAATACCGTCCTGACCGAAACCGCCAATCCGAAACACGCGGTTGATAACCTGGGTGCCGGTTACGGCAGCCTGCCTGACAAAGCGACGCAACAACAGATGCTCGAGGTTATTCGGGATCTATAGTGAAAGTATTGATGGAATAGTGTGTTTGCTCATAGCACGTCAGCGATGAGTTTGAATTCCATCAGGAAAAAAATCACTAGCAAAATCTTGTTAAACGCTTCGATAGATATCTTGTCGGCCAGGCTAATTCCTACACCGGTAAAAATCAGCGTTGGAACCAGGGCGATCAAACTCAGTCGAAAGCGCTCTGCCGTAATCAGATCGTTCGTCAACGCGCCAGCCATTTGCGCTGTGGAAAACACCATGAACGAGAATGCCACAATAAATGCGTACTGCGATGCCTGCAACGAGCGGCCGTGGAAGTACGGAGCAATAACCTGCGCCGAAATACCGGTGGCACCTTGCGTTGTTCCTGCGATAAGACCAATTACGTAGGCGAGATTCCCGCGACCGTGAAATAGCGCCTGAACTTTGTTTCCCGAAAAATATTGCACCAGGTAAACGGCTAGCCAGATTGCCAGCAGGACTTTCAGGCCGCGATTGGACATAGCTTGCAGTAACCCGGTACCGAGCAGACCGCCGATAAAGCCGGCAATGAGAAATCGGTAGTGTTTGCGAATTTGCTGGTAATGCTGCCGTCGGCTGTACACGACCCACAGATTTGCGCCAATGCCTGGAATGATCATCAGGATCACGGCATTCTCGACCGTTGTAACCATGGACATCGCCGGCACGGCGAACAATGGTAGTCCCAGACCTGTCATGCCCTTAAACAAGGCACCCAACGAAATGGCCACCAGAATGACGAGCAGCAGGTCGGCATTTTCTGGAATCAATTCCATCGCCGTCCTAAAATCAGCATTGATCCTGCTTTCGTTTGCATCAGTCTACTACAACGTGCCCATTCGCGTTTCGGCACCCGATGTTGGGGAGCCTATGCCAACGTCTTTGGAATTGAGTCCTGCGTGGATGAACTTGCGAGACGAGGGCGAAGGCTGAAGACTGATCATCAATCCGGACCGCGCACGGGTGCAAGTTGAAGGCAGCATTATTCAGGCGCCGGAATAAACAGAGTACCGATAGGGCGAGTGGGCACAGGCTCCCACTGCAGGCGCTATAGCAAACGCGGTGTTTCACGCGTCTGCAGGGCGGCCCTGCCGATTACCGCTCATTTAGTTACAACCAAATTCCCGTTTCGCGCATCTAAGTTTTTGAACTTTAGACGATTACACCCATCTATTCTGGTGTAACCTTAACCACTTCGGAAATAAGCGAAACCCGTGTATGTCCCTGATCGTTGAACTCAAACGGCGCAATGTTTTCCGGGTTGCGGCGGCCTATCTGGTCGTGGGGTGGTTATTAACCGAGGTTTCGACGACCATTCTACCGACCCTGGGTGCGCCCGACTGGACTTCGCGGGCCGTCATTCTGATTTTCGCATTTGGCTTCATACCGGCCGTCGCGTTGTCCTGGGTTTATGAGCTAACGCCTGATGGCATCAAACGTGAGCACGAAGTAGTTCGCGACGAATCGATTACCCGGACCACTGCTAAAAAACTCGACTATGTGACAATTTGCGCCGTTATCGTCGGCATCATATTTTTCGGCACGTTTAGTGCCCGACAAACGGCAACCGAGACTGGCGTTGCCCAGCCGATAGTCAGCGATGCCGTGCCGATCAATGATGCATCAGTGGCAGTGTTGCCGTTCGTGAATATGTCGAATGACAAGGACAATGAGTATTTTTCAGACGGCCTTACTGAAACTCTGCTGCACATGCTGGCACAAGTGCCGGACCTGAAAGTTGCAGCCCGCACTTCCAGTTTTTCATTCAAAGGCGGCAACAGGACTATTCGCGAAATTGCACAGTCACTGCAGGTTGCACATGTATTGGAGGGCAGCGTGCAACGGGCGGGTGACCGCGTTCGTATTACAGCGCAGTTAATTCGTGCCGACGATGGATTTCATGTGTGGTCGGAGAATTACGACAGAACACTGGACGATATATTTGCAATTCAGGATGAAATTGCGATCAAGGTGGGCGGCGCGCTTACAGTATCACTGCTCGGGTCGCCGAGCGACGTAACGATTGACGGCGTAAGCACGACGAATCCGGATGCCTTCGATCTTTATCTGCAGGCACTAAAAGAACGAGCGACCTATTCGTATGGTGGCTTATCTGCGGCAGAAGATTTGCTGAAGGGCGCATTGAGAATCGATTCCGAATTCCTGGATGCCAAGACCGCTCTCGCCAACATTTATTTGCAGCAGATTGAAACTGGTTTGATAAATGGTAGTGCCGCGTACCCCGATATTAAGGCGATTACAGATCAGGTGTTGGCAGTGAAGCCTGACGACGTCGGTGCCAATGCGATTCAGATTTATGCGAACGCACAAGAATCCGGGCAAGCAGGAGACGGTGAAGCGGGACTCGCTGCGGTCGAACAATTAAAATTACTCATCGATCAGGATCCGACACTGCTGGAGCCGCGAATTTTTCTCGTGCGCTTGTCACGCAATAATCAGCAAGTCGAGGACGCGCTTGCGTACATGTTGCAGGCGGCAGCTCACGATCCGTTTAACCCACGGATCCATTACGAATTGGGCAATTTGTATTCGGGTCTGCAACGCTGGTCGGATGCCGGCGCTTCGATCAGGAGGTCTCTGGAACTCGAGCCTGCGCAACCTAACGCCTGGGTGAATCTGGCCAGAGTCGGCCAGCAGGCAGGTGATGGCCTGGAGTATCTGCAGCTTTTTCTCAAGGCGCTTGAAGTCGATCCGGTTGACCACGAATTGCCGGGCATGATTGCGGGGTTTTTATATAATCTGGAACTCGTAGAGGAGGGTGACGATTTTCGTAAGCGTGTGATGGCGGTCGCGCCGACCAGCGAAATTGCTTATCGCCTAGAGTTACAACGCGCGATGGCGGTCGGCGATCTGGATGCCAGCATCGCTAGCGCACGTCGGGCCATTGAAAATGATGTCTCTGATCGGCGTTTTGCTTTTGGCGGAGCAGCACAACATCTTTTGCGCGTGGCTGCCGCGAAAGGGCGCGTAGAAGAGGAAATCGCGTACCTCGAAGAACAGGCGCCCGGAATTCTCGATGTTCACGCTGATGCGGTGCCGTCAAAATACCGCGGTGTTCAACTGACTGCGTTTGATGCCTGGTATACGACCATGAGCCAGGAAGAAATTAACCAGCGAATTGATCATATGCGCGGCATCGCGCACTCCTACGGAGTGGATCTGACTGATAACCAGGAAGTGCGGTTCGCGACGCTCGCGTTGCAGGGCGAATCGAGCCTTGCTGCCGACGTTGCGCTTGAGCACCTGTTTACAGAAACGGTGTTGCTCAACCTCGGCTGGGAAGAGACCTTTAAGCAGGCGCAGTATGCCGAGGTTGTGGAAGACCCACGAGTGCAGGTTGCGATGAAGAAATGGCAGGACGAGGAAGACTCGCTACGCGAACAAATCCGGCATTGGTTAGCCGATTTGCAAGCCGCTACTTAAAAAAAAGCCCTGCAAAGGAATGCAGGGCTGAGACTGTAGAAAACCGTGTGGTTGTTCTACATTGGGGGATCCAGTAGCAAGACACCGATCTTGCGCGCCGTAATCGTATTGGTGTCGACATTGAAGTCGCCGCGTGCGTACATTGAGCGCGCAGTGGTCGCGCCGTTCAAACTGTCACTGAGATCGGCGACGAAGTCAGCGAAGTCGGAGTACAGTCTCAGGCTGTCGGCTGTCTTTATTGAAAACAGCATCCGATCCGTCGCCTGCGGCAGTATCGTCGTATTCGTTCCCAGCGAAAGCAGGTTGATGAGGACCGGACCTTGCTTGACGTGATGCCGCAAGCCGATGTCGCCATTATCCAGTGCAAGCACGATACCATCCGGACCAATACTGGCGAACGGGGCTATTGTTCCTGCACTACCCCAGGCGATTCCAAGCGAACTGCGGACGTCGGTAAAATCAATTACCGTGCGGCCATCGAAGTCAGGCGGCGCAGTGCCGAACGCAGCGGGGAAACCGTAGGCAACAATGGGACGGCCCGAGGCGAAATCGGCCAGCGTCAGGTTGCCGGTAGCGATCTCGTAGTTTTCGGGATTGGCGTCGAGGTCGGGAGAAGCACCGGTGCCGGCAAAATCGAAAACCTTCGAACGACGCCGATCAATCGCGTGCAAGGTGATGTCGGTCTGACCCGGCATGACTGTATTCACGATGCCTGCAAGATGCGTGATATGCATGCGGACAGCGCCTTCAGTCGCGTCGAATAAGACCTGTGGCGCGAGCGAGTCCGTTGACGGCGTCGATTGGCTACCTCGAACGGAAACGCGTTGCCCGATCGAAAGTGCGTTGATGCGCAGGTCGGAATCACGATCACCGTCCTTGAAGACTTTCGTGTTCGGCCCGACTTCAACCACGACGTCATCGTGGAAATGGATGCGTCGATCCGTTGCCGCATCTCGTGGAATGATGGTTGCACCCCGTACCGTCAGGAAATTGCCGCTACGCTTGATGATGTTACCAACGACGGCGTCGAGATCACTGCCCGGAACGCTGGAACCTGCAAGCACTCGATTCGCCACGAAACTGCGCTCTGCGACCGCCAGAGTTCCTTTGGCGATTGTTGGCGTTCCCTGACCGGCAGCGCTTAGCGCACGCAATCCTTCGACGCCGATAAACATGCTGCCATCAACATCAATTTCTGTTTCGTCACTGACGTTTACAGTGAATCTCCCGAAGTCGCCGATGCGGTCATGAAATGGGCGAATCGCAATGACGTAATTCATCTCGGCTTCGCTAACTGCGATTAGTGGCCCGCGAACCCGAATGTTTTTCTCGTCCACGGGATGTACTTCGGCGAGGATAAAATGGTTGGCAGTGGCTATCGCGGGCGTAGGCAGGATATCGACTTCGTGCGATGCCTCAAGATCAAAATCGAGTTGCAAAAATGCTGCGCGTCTCTTATCCACCCTGAGTTGGTCGCGATTGGACAGCACAATCCTTAAATCCACCTGTTGCAAGGGGGCGCCGTCACGATCAGTCACCACGGCTGCTTTGCTTGCATCGCCCGCTGCAACGAAGACTTCCGCGTCGCTGTAATCAAGGCTAATAGTTCCTGCGACATAAGTTGCCGGTGGCACCGTGGCAGCAGTAACCAATTCGGTCAGATCAACGTAATCAGTGAAGTTAATGCGAGTCTGCTGCGGTAATACCTCGACTGTGCGGCCGTTGGCCGTTTCTAGAGTGAGTCTGACGACATCTACGGCGTAGTTCAGGAAATCGCCGTCAGCGTCGGTGAAGCCGATCAGTACGGTGCCGCATTCATCCATTGTTGCAGGGTCACCCGGATCACACGCTGCCGCCTGCGTGGCGTCTGGATTTTCAGTGGTGCTGGAGCCGCCGCCGCATGCGCTCATAAATAGAGCAGTGAGCAGCATTGCCATTGTTCGAAAGTTTGAAAGAGTCATAGCCCTGTCCTTGTGTGCGTATATGCAGCTTTAACGGCTGTTGGCACATTTCGTTGACAGGCTTAGACGTACTCTTGGATAAAGCACAAAAAATACAGCAGGTTACCTTGTATTACTGCGGTAACATGTCAAAATACTTCACCGTAAAACGCAAGTGTTTGCGTGCGGGATTATGTCTCTTGAGCCTACCACCTGACAGTACTGATACCACCGGAATTCGGCATCGCAGACCGCGAGTCGGAGAGCGCACGCGCGGTGCTGCGGATGCGTTGCAGACAAAAATCGCCGTCGCGATACAGAACCTCGAGCCGGCGAGATATCAGGAACAATTGCAGTCCATAATTACCGAAATGCCGGATGCGGCGGGTTGCGACTCGGCTTTCGTTGCACTGATCAGTGATGACGGCAATGAATTCGAAACAGTGTTGTCGGCGAGTATGGGCTTCGCACAATGCAAAGCAGAAGTGATCAGTGGCGAGCCACTGGACAACTGGCCGTGGCTGCGAGAACGTCTGGGCCATCTCAAGATAATCGAGGTAGCTGATACGTTAAATGGCTCAAAAGTCGCAACGGCGGAGCTAGAGCGGCTATCCGACCTGCATATCGGCTCAGTCTTGATGATCGGATTTTCCGTGCACAATGAAATCGCCGGTTTCCTGGCATTGGCGAATGAGGGTGCGGTTGACAGTTGGGATGCGAACCTGCATTTGCTGCTGAAGCTGATCGGCGCTTCATTGGCGTCGGGTATGGAACGCATCAGTGACCAGCATATTCTCGATGAGCTGCATCAGCGCAACGAACTGATTGCAGTTACCGCCAATGACGGCATATGGGACTTCGACGGGGCGTCGAAACGTATAATTCTGTCGCGTCGTTGGAAATCAATGCTGGGCTACGACATCGACGACGAGGAAGTAAAGCTGGATTGGTACGATCTTGTGCACCCCAGTGACATGGCCAGAGTGCAAGGCAGGATGCGCGAGCATCTCGAAAACAGATCACCCTTATTCGAGTCAGTCCATCGCATGAAACATCAAAATGGTGACTGGCGCTGGATGAGCAGTCGGGCCAAAGCGGTGCTCGACAAGAATGGTCGACTCATACGGCTTTTGGGTGTCGAGGTCGATATCACCGAGCGCAAACTTTACGAGGAAGCTCTGTTTCGTGAGAAGGAAAGCGCGCAAATTACCTTGCAGTCTATTGGCGACGGAGTCATCACCACGGATGCGAGTTCCACTGTCGAGTACGTAAATCCGGTCGCGGAAGGATTGACCGGATGGAAAGTTGATGACGGGAGCGGACGACCGATTGACGAAATATTTCGTGGTTTTCATGAAGAGACCTGTGAACCGCTGGAAAATCCATTGTCGGTCGCAATTCGTCGTGATCGGGCTATCAAGTCCGTGCGGCCGACTCTGTTGATTCGCAGAGACGGCAACGAACTCTATATAGAAAGCACAGCATCGCCTATCCGCGACGGCAAAGGCAACGTGACCGGAGGCGTCCTCGTGTTTCATGACGTAAGCGAGTCTCGTGAGCTCAATCGTCGTCTCAGCTACCACGCAAGCCACGACATCCTTACGGGTCTCGTCAATCGGCGCGAGTTTGAGAATCGCCTGGAACGAGCGCTTAAGAGTGCCAGGGCGCGCGAGACGTCGTATGCGGTGTGCTATCTCGATCTCGATCAATTCAAGATTGTGAATGATTCCTGCGGCCACAGTGCGGGCGATGCGCTGCTCGGCCAACTCGGTGCTTTGCTGAAGTCGAAGATTCGCTGGCGCGATACTTTGGCGCGTCTGGGTGGTGATGAATTCGGCGTTTTGCTCGAAAGTTGTTCGCTGGAGGAGGCCATGCAGACGGCGGAGTCACTTCGCCTGGCCATCGGCGAGTACAGGTTTATGTGGGATGAGCGCAGCTTCCGACTCGGCGTTAGCATCGGCGTCGTCCCGATTACTGCCGACAATGAAGACGTTGCGGCGTTGTTGAGCGCGGCAGACAGCGCTTGTGCCGCAGCGAAGGAAGCGGGCCGCAACCGCATTCACAGTTTCCAGGAAAATGACATTGACCTGATGCGGCGCCGCCGCGAAATGCAATGGGCGGCGCGGATTAATAACGCTCTGGAAGAAAACCGGTTCGAGCTTTTTCGGCAGACAATTCAGCCACTGCAGGTTGAAGAGCAGGGCGCGCACTACGAGATCTTGTTGCGTATGCGCGACGAGAACGGCGGCATAATTTCGCCAGGGCTATTCATTGAAGCGGCGGAACGTTACGGCATTACGCCGGGCATCGATCGGTGGGTGATACGCAGTGCATTCCGCTGGCTGGTTTCTGAGGCGGACGAGCGTGAACGCCTGGCATTGTGCTCGATCAATTTGTCCGGCCAAAGCCTGGGCGATGAGAAATTTCTGCCGTTCGTCGTAGATCAGTTTCAGATGAGCGGCATAGACGCGACCAAAATTTGTTTTGAAATTACCGAGACTGCGGCGATCGCGAGTTACTCTCAGGCCAACAGATTTATCAATGCGTTGAAGGAGCTCGGTTGCAAGTTCGCCCTGGATGATTTCGGTACTGGCCTGTCATCGTTCGGCTATCTCAAGCATTTTCCGGTCGATTTTCTAAAAATCGACGGCAGTTTTGTGAAAGAAATTTTGCACGACCCGATCGATCGCGAAATGGTTCGATCGATTAATGAAATCGGTCACCTAACGGGTAAACAGACAATCGCCGAGTTCGCGGAAAACGAAGAAATCATCACGATGTTGCGCGGCATGGGCGTTGACTACGCGCAGGGTTATGGCGTTTCCGAGCCGAAACGCGTCACCCGTGCCGTAGCCTAGGTCCGCTGGAGGCAGACCAAAAAAAGCCCGACGCAATGGTCGGGCTCATTTTTTCTGGCGGGATTTGTTAGATAAAGAACCCGCCGTGACCGAAGCCAACCATGCTCATGAGCATCGGAATCGACAACAGGGTGTTGGTGCGAGACGCCAGAAACGCAACGCGGCGCGCTTTAGCGATTTCATCCGCGCTTGCTTTGACCATTCCCAGAATTTTTTTCTGGTTTGGCCAGATCAGCACCCATACGTTAAACAGCATGATCGTGCCGAACCATGCCCCGACGCCGATAATCATGGCTGGCGAATTCAGGCTTTCCCCGCCCATTCCCAACATGAATGCACTGCCGAACATTTTGATGTGAGCGAGATACGAAGCGCCGGAAAGCCAGGTCAGCAGCGCACCCCAGCGAAACCACCACAATGCGCGCGGCGCGACGTATTTGGTAATTCCCGCGCCACCAGGGCCACCGTCATCGCTGGCTGCTTCTCCCAGCGCCGGGACCTGCACAAAATTGAAGTAATAGAGAAGCCCGATCCAGGTAATGCCGGCAAGGACATGTATCCAAAGGATGAAGCTACCTACGTTAAATGCGACGTTCATCGTTGCTAAGCCAATGGCTACCGCAAGAACGATGCCGGCGATAATAGTACCGCGTACACTGTCTAAGGGATTCATTCGTTCGCTCTCCGAGTTTGGTTATTGGTATATTCCGGATTAGGTGTGCTCGCGCCGCGGCACAGCGGACATTATAAGGTAAAATCATCGCTTCAGAGGGAGGAAGTTCATGCGCGGCCTTGTTTTATTGCTATTCGTAATCACATTGTCCGGGTGCTCAGCCATGATGGTTGGCGCCGCAACGCCTGCAAGCCGTACGGCTGAACAGGATCGCGCGACGAGAATGGCGGCGGCGGCTGACGCGGCGACTACCGACAGGGTCAAGCGGGCGTTCGCCGCAGACGCGGAGCTGAGCCAACAGATGATCTATGTGAGCACTAAAGCCGGAATGGTGAGGCTATCGGGTTCAGTGTCCAGTTATGCGGCACGCGAGAACGCTGAGAAATTGGCGCTGGCGACCGACAGAGTCAGGGCAGTCGAGAACAAAATTACGGTCGAATTTTCGAATTAGAGGGTACTAAGCGTGGACGTAAACGAACGAATTGAAGAACAACTCAAAACACACGATGTTTTGTTGTATATGAAGGGAACACCCGATTTTCCGCAGTGCGGATTCTCTGGCCAGACAGTTGCGGCATTAAATGCGATCGGTAAACCGTTCGCATTCGTCAACATTTTTGAGGATCAGGAAATTCGAGAAGGACTGAAAGTCTATTCAAACTGGCCGACATTTCCGCAGCTGTACGTGAAAGGCGAATTGATCGGTGGCTCGGATATTGTTGTGGAAATGTACAACTCCGGCGAGCTCAAGGAGTTGCTTGACGCCTGAGCAGTAATTACTTGCGGGATAGATAGACCGGTTGGAAGCGATTCACGATTTCGCAGAATAAATCGGCTGTCATTTCTGCGTCGTAAGCTGCTGAGTGCGCTGACGCTTCGTCCCATTCGAATCCTGCTGCTGCAACGGCTCTGGCGAGTACGGTCTGACCGAACGCGACGCCGCACAAAGTCGCAGTATCAAAACAACTGAACGGGTGGAACGGGTTGCGCTTGATGGCGCTGCGCGCAATCGCTTCATTGAGGAATGCAAGGTCGAAGGCTGCATTGTGGCCGACGAGAATTGCGCGACTGCAGCCGTTGTCCCGAATCGCTTTTCTGATTTCGCGAAAAAGTCGCTGTAGCGCGTCGCGCTCGTCGATAGCTGGTCGAAGCGGATGGTCAGGATCAATGCCGTTTACCGCGAGCGATGCAGGCTCCATATTGGCGCCCTCGAACGGCTTGACGTGATAGCGAATCGTTTGGCCGCGCGTAAGAACCCCACCGTCGCCGAAGTCGACGAGAACGGCGGCGATTTCGAGCAATGCGTCCGTCTTGCTGTTGAAGCCACCCGTTTCTACATCTACGACAACCGGGAGGAAACCGCGGAAGCGTTCCGCCATTACAGGATCATTGCTCAATTTATTGCGCCTTTAGGATTGCTTCGTCGAGCAGGAGGCTCAGCGTATAGCGCACGCCGAAACCGGTTACAGTAGTTGGTACATGTCCGAGGCCACCTTTGTGGTTGCTCGCTGCAAGATCCAAGTGAATCCAGGGCGTATCGTGTTCGACGAATTCTGCAAGAAAACTTGCGGCCAGAATGTGGTCGCCCGATGCATTGGGTGAGCACTGCATAACGTCGGCAATGTCACTCTTAAGATCGGCGAGAAATTCTTTTCCCATCGGAAAAGGCCAAACACGTTCGCCACACTCCTGACCAGTCCGCTTCAGCCGCGGGTGCCAATCGGGCCGATTTGTAAAGACGCCGCTGTATTTCGTCGAGATCGCATTAATAACGGAACCCGTCAACGTCGCGTAATCCAATATCAGCTTCGGTTTTTCCCGGCTGGCCAGCGTGAGCGTGTCGGCCAGCACCATGCGGCCCTCAGCATCCGTGTGAATCGTTTGAATGGTCTTGCCGTTCGCTGCCGTAATAATGTCTTGCGACTTGTACGCTTTGGGCCCGGTGCGGTTCTCGGTAATTGCCAGCCAGCAATCGACCGCCAGCGGCAGTTCGAGTTCGGAAATCGCGACAAAAGTACCCAACGCAACTGCACTTCCCTGCATGTCACCATGCATGTCGAGCATCGACGCGAACGGTTTCAGGTTAGTGCCGCCAGTGTCGAAAATAATCCCTTTTCCGACCAGGCTGACATCGGGTTGTGCGGCCTTTTCGCCCGGCCGATAGCGCAGGTGAATAATTGATGCGCTGTCGTTTTCATTACCTTGCGCGACGGCCAGAAAGGCGCCCGCACCGATTTTACTGAGTTCCTTGGTCGTCAATCGGGTCATTTGCCAGTGGTAGCTTGCAGCCATGTCTTTCACAATTGCGGCATAATTTGCGGCATCCAGCTTGTTCGGCGGCAAGGTTGTGAGCCATCGCGCCAGGTTATTGCCATTGGCCTCGGCGAGCGTGCGTTGCAAATCGATCTTCTCTGACAAGCCCAGCAAGCGAACGCTGCGAATGCTGGCTGGTGTGGCCTTACTCTTGAAGGTCGGCAAATTGAAACCACACGCGAGGGCGGCGGCAACGATGGCGGAATAGATGGAGATGGCGGTCGTGTTGTCGAAGCCGACGACCAACACGCCGACGCTGCCCGCTTTTTCGACAGTCGCAGCCGTCACCAGTTTGCGCGAAATCGTCAGCAACTCGAACGCACTGGTATCTGCTGAAACAGTTGCGCCCAGAACCAAAGTTTGTCGCTGGTTATTCAGACGCGCATGCAATGCAGGAATGTCACCGCCGCGTCGTTTCCGCATGGCCGCCTTGAGTCGATTGCCTTGCGGGACCGCCCGCCACACCTCGGGTTTTGGTCGATTGGGAAGGATCAGTATCAATTGGTCGACACTGTTGAGTGTCTTGGCATCGGTCCTACCAATTTTCTGAGTGATTCGAATATTGCTTTTTTTCGGCAATAATTCCTGCATATCTATGGCTTCCTTGGTGATTGCTTGACCGCCACCGCTCAAACAACGAATATTACGGCCTCCGACCCTATACCGAAGCTTGCCGCCGATGCGGTGGGCGTATTGTGGATGATTTATGAGCAAGTTCAATCCTTTCGATGATATTGATCCCCTTGAGACCAGTGAGTGGGTTGAATCAATTGATTCGGTCCTAAGTCAACATGGCCCTGAGAGGGCGCATTTTCTACTGAATCAGATGATCGACTACGCACGTCGATCCGGGGCGTATCTGCCGTACAGCCCGAATACTGCTTACCTGAATACGATTGCGACCGGCCGCGAACCCGAATATCCCGGCGACCGAACGATCGAAAGACGGCTTGAGGCCTACATTCGCTGGAATGCGATGGCGATGGTAGTACAGGCAAATCGCGTTAGTTCCGAGTATGGCGGCCACATTTCCAGCTTCGCGTCTTCCGCAACACTTTACGAAGTCGGTTTCAATCACTTTTGGCGAGCGCCGACGAAAGAACATCTTGGCGATATGGTGTTTTTTCAGGGGCACTCGTCACCTGGAGTTTATGCGCGAGCCTATCTGGAGGGTCGTATGGATGAAGGCGAACTGAATCGTTTCCGCAAGGAAGTCGGCGGTGGCGGATTGTCCTCATACCCACACCCCTGGTTGATGCCGGATTTCTGGCAATTTCCCACTGTATCGATGGGTTTAGGTCCGATGATGGCGATATACCAGGCGCGCTTCATGCGTTATATGGAAAATCGCGGCCTGATCCCACCGTCGGATCGCAAGGTCTGGTGTTTCCTCGGTGACGGCGAAATGGACGAACCCGAGTCAATGGGTGCGATCACGGTGCCGGTTCGTGGTGGGCTCGACAACCTGGTGTTTGTCGTGAACTGTAATTTACAGCGCCTTGACGGTCCGGTACGTGGCAACGGCAAGATTATCCAGGAACTGGAGGCAGCATTCGGAGGCGCTGGCTGGAACGTGATCAAGGTTGTTTGGGGAGGACGTTGGGATCCACTGCTTGCCAAAGATCAAAACGGTCATTTGCGCCAGATCATGGAAGAGACTGTCGACGGCGAATACCAAACGATCAAATCGAAAGACGGCGCCTATGTTCGCAAGGAGTTTTTCGGCAAGCATCCGGAAGCAGCTGCGATGGTCGCCAATATGTCAGACGACGAAATCTGGCACCTGAATCGCGGTGGCCACGATGCACGCAAAGTGCATGCGGCGTATGACGCTGCGATGCGGCATACAGGGCAGCCGACGATTATCCTGGCAAAAACCGTCAAGGGTTATGGTATGGGAACGGCCGGTGAAGGTCAGAATACGGCACATCAACAGAAGAAACTGGATCTCGAAGCGCTCAAGAAAATGCGGGATCGTTTCAATATCCCAGTGTCGGACAAAGATATCGAAAACGTTCCGTACTACAAACCTGCCGCTGACAGCGTTGAACTTGAGTACCTGATGGAACGGCGTCATGCGCTGGGTGGTTCGCTGCCGCAGCGACGCAAGAAGGCGGCTGCATTGCCAGTTCCGTCTTTGGAAACGTTCAAGACTCAATTGGATGGCACTGGCGAACGGGAGGCATCGACGACGATGGCTTTTGTTCGAATCCTCACGACGATGTTGCGCGATAAACAGATTGGTAAGTACGTTGTACCGATCGTTCCTGATGAAGCACGCACGTTCGGCATGGAAGGACTGTTTCGAAGTGTCGGTATCTACTCGGTGAAGGGTCAGCTCTATACTCCGGAGGACGCCGGTGAGTTGATGTACTACAAGGAAGACAAGCAAGGCCAGATTCTTGAGGAAGGAATCAACGAGGGCGGAGCCTTTTGTTCGTGGCTTGCTGCGGGCACATCGTACTCAAACCATAACCAGCAGATGGTGCCGTTTTACATTTACTATTCGATGTTTGGCTTTCAACGCATCGGCGACTTCATCTGGGCTGGCGGCGATCAGCAATCGCGCGGGTTTCTGATTGGTGGCACCGCCGGGCGGACTACGCTCGCCGGCGAGGGTTTGCAACATCAGGATGGCCACAGTCTGGTGCATTCCTCGACCGTTCCAAATTGCGTGTCTTACGATCCGACCTATGCGTATGAGCTGGCGGTCATCATTCAAGACGGTATGCGGCGCATGATAGCCGAGCAAGAAAATGTGTTCTTTTACATCACTTGCATGAACGAGAACTATTTGCACCCGGCGATGCCAGCAGGCGTCGAAGACGGCATCCTGAGAGGCATGTATCTTTTACATGTCGGTGGCAAGGGCAAGATTCGAGCACAGTTGATGGGGTCTGGCACGATTCTTCGTGAGGTGATCGCCGCTGCAGATCTACTCGAAAAGGACTTTGGTATCCCGTCGGATATTTGGTCGGTGACAAGCTTCAACGAACTGCGTCGCGATGCGCTCGAGGTCGAACGCTGGAATCAGTTGCACCCTGCGACAGAAGCACGCAAGTGTTACGTGGAAGAGTGCCTGGGTGATCGTGGCGGACCGTTCATTGCTGCCACTGATTACATGAAAATCATTCCGGATCAGATTCAACGCTGGGTCCCGGGTCGATTTATCACTTTGGGCACTGACGGCTACGGGCGAAGTGACAGTCGGAAGGCGCTGCGACAACATTTCGAGGTTGATGAGCGCTTCATTGCCGTTGCTGCGCTTAAGGCTTTGGCCGACGACGGTGCTCTCGATCAGAAAACGGTCGCTCAGGCGATACAGAAGTATGACATCGATCCGGATCGTCCCGATCCGGTGACCCTGTAGTCCGCAGTCGGATTCTGATATGGCACAAAGCATAGACATTATTATTCCTGACCTCGGCGATTTCGAGAATGTCGAGATAATCGAGCTTCTGGTAGCGGCTGGTGACGCGGTTGAACGTGAGACCGGCTTACTAACGGTGGAAACTGACAAGGCTGCGATGGACATTCCGTCGCCGGAAAACGGCGTCATCGAGTCGCTCAGCGTGGCCGTAGGCGACACCGTGTCGACGGGAGACATTATCGGCAAACTATCGGTCGAAGTCAGCGATACGGTTGTAATCGCGCCAGCGCTGCAGCATGAGCCGACCGGTGATACAACGGTGCTGGCAGCGCCGGCGAAAGCTGAGGGCACGCCGCAAAAATCGGGTGGTGTGCAAACGCTGGTGGTCCCGGACCTCGGAGATTTTGACAATGTCGAAGTCATCGAAGTGCACATATCCAGCGGCGATGAAGTCGATGTTGAAGATTCGCTGGTTACGCTGGAGACCGACAAGGCCGCCATGGATGTGCCGGCGATTGTCGGTGGGCGCATTGAATCGATTCTGGTAAAAGTCGGCGACAAGGTTTCAAAAGGCTCGTCGATCGCCATCATTGAGGCGCGCGCTGCAGCAGCGCAACCGGTTGAGGCGACGCAAACCATGTCGCCACTGACTACGGAGCAGCCGCAACCGGCAGCGGCGCCTGCACAGAAGCCACATACTCCACCGCCGGCTTCAGGCAGCGGCAGTCTGCCGCCGATTAACGAAGCGGGATTCTCACGGGCTCATGCGAGTCCGTCAGTTCGCAAGCTCGCGCGTGAGCTGGGCGTAGACCTGGCACAGGTTAAGGGCTCTGGTGCGAAAAACCGCATCCTGCATGATGACGTCAAAGCGTTTGTTAAGGCAGTAATGTCCGGACAGCGTGGCGCTCCTGGGGGCGCAGCATTGCCCAAAGTGCCGAGTGTCGATTTCGCGAAATTTGGCGAAATCGAAACAGTACCCCTTACACGCATTCAGAAAATATCGGGCCCGCGCCTTCAGGCGAGCTGGATCAATCTGCCGCATGTGACGCAGCACGACCTGGCTGACACGACAGAACTTGAGGCGAAGCGACAAGAGCTCAAAGGTCCCGCCAAAGAGCGTGGGATATCGCTAACACCGTTGGCATTCGTGCTCAAAGCCTGCGTGGTTGCTCTGCAGAAATTCCCAAAAGTGAATTCCTCCTTGTCGGAAGACGGCAAAAGCCTCGTAATGAAAAAGTATATTCATCTGGGTTTTGCGGCAGATACTGAGCAGGGATTGATGGTTCCGGTGATTCGCGACGCGGACAAGAAAAGTGTTTACGAACTGGCTGAAGATCTTGCAGAACTATCGCAGGCAGCACGGGACGGCAAGCTTAAGGCCGATCAGCTCCAGGGCGCGACGTTCACCATTTCCAGCCTCGGCGGAATTGGCGGTACCGCATTTACGCCAATCGTGAATGCGCCGGAAGTTGCGATCCTGGGTGTATCGCGGTCGTCGATGCAGCCGGTCTGGAACGGTTCGGAGTTTGAGCCCAGGCTGATGCTGCCATTGTCGTTTTCGTACGATCATCGCGTGATCGATGGTGCATCCGCGGTTCGGTTTACGACCTTTCTGGGACAGGTGCTCGGCGATGTCGCTGGTTTGCTGGAGGGAAGCGAAGCGTGACGCGCAAAACACAGTTGCTGGTCATTGGTTCAGGACCGGGTGGCTACACCGCAGCATTTCGAGCTGCCGACCTGGGCCTCGAAGTCATTCTCGTTGAACGCTATGACGTCATTGGCGGCGTCTGCCTCAATGTTGGCTGTATTCCGTCCAAGGCGCTACTGCATGCAGCGAAAGTAATTGATGATGCTGCAGCGATGTCTGAGCACGGAGTGGTGTTTGGCGAGCCGACGATCGATGCGCTCAAATTGCGCGGCTGGAAGAACGAGGTTGTTGCTAAGCTGACCGGTGGTCTGGTGCAATTGGCCAAGCAACGCAAGGTTGAAATCATACATGGCACGGCCATGTTTGAGTCCGCAACCAGCGTTCGCATTGATGCTGGCGACGTCATTGAATTTGAAAAATGCATTATCGCGGCCGGTTCGCAACCCGTAATGCTACCGGGTCTGCCGGATGATTCAAGAATTATTGACTCCACGGGCGCGCTTGAGCTGGATCCGTTGCCCGAGCGCATGCTCGTCGTTGGAGGCGGTATCATCGGCCTGGAGATGGCGTGCGTATACAGCGCTTTGGGCGTGGCGGTAAGTGTCGTCGAGCTGACCGATGCATTGATGCCGGGGACGGACAAGGACCTGTTGCGACCATTTCTTAAGATCGTCAAGCCACGCTACGAAGCCATCATGACCGGCACCAAAGTGACTGGAATGCGTCCGACAGTGCCCGGAATTGAAGTGAGTTTTGAAGGTGCGGACGCGCCGGAAATAGGCGTTTACGATCGAGTGCTGGTTGCGGTGGGTCGACGTGCCAACGGCGACAAACTGGATGCAGACAAGGCCGGCGTTGAAGTTAATGAGCGCGGCGTCATTTCGGTCGACAAGCAAATGCGAACCAACGTTCCGCACATATTTGCCATAGGCGACGTAGTGCCAGGCCCGATGCTGGCACATAAGGCGACCCACGAGGCGAAGGTTGCCGCTGAGGTTGCTGCCGGAGAGAAGAGCGCATTCGATGCGCGTACGATTCCATCAGTGGCTTACACGGACCCTGAGATCGCATGGGTCGGCGTCACAGAGACTGAAGCGAAGGCGCAGGGAATCGACTACGACAAGACGCAAATTCCGTGGGCGGCCAGTGGCCGCGCCCTGTCATTGGGCCGAGCTGAAGGTTTTACGAAGTTGTTGTGGGATAAGCAGACAGAACGTGTGATCGGCGGGGCGATTGTAGGCCCCAGTGCCGGCGACCTGATTGCTGAGATTGGACTCGCCATAGAGATGGGTGCCGACGCTGCGGATATCGGCATGACGATTCATCCGCATCCAACCCTGTCTGAAACAGTGGCGTTCGCGGCAGAGGCCTATGACGGCACTCTGACCGATCTCTACATGCCAAAGAAACGCTAGCTCGCCTGCACTAGCGACTCGCGAGAAATGCCAGGACGCAAATTGCTTGCTCAATAATCTCGATGTCAGGCGCATTTGCATTCGCCGCTGTGCTTTCTGTAACTAAAAGAGCGGGCAGAAGCGCAGTTCTAGGAATACCCACTCTCTACCTCTGGGTACAATTCGTCGAGCGGAACTGAACGTCCATTGCTCTGCACAATGCGACAGTGATACCGCCGCAATCCGCGTGGTTCCGACACGCCGCAGGAATGAGCGATAACGCCAATTTCCTTGCGCATGGTCTCGGAATATTTCTTTACCCGCTCAGCCTTGTCTTCAGGAACCAGGCCGCGTTGCAGTTTCTTGTCGTGCGTCGTGACGCCGGTAGGGCAGGTATTCTTGTTGCATTGCAGGGCCTGGATACAGCCGAGCGCAAACATGAAGCCGCGTGCCGAATTGATAAAATCGGCGCCTACGCAAAGTGCGACTGCCGCGTTAGCCGGATTGATGAATTTGCCGCTTGCGACAACCTTGATTCGATCACGAAGGCCGTAGCGCTTAAGTTTATCGACGACCAATGGCAGACTTTCCCGAATGGGCAGACCGACATTGTCGATCAGGCTCATTGGTGCAGCGCCGGTCCCGCCGTCGCCACTATCGATCGTGATGAAGTCCGGCGCCGATTCCAGGCCGCGCTCGCGGATCAGTTCGAATAGTTCATCCAGCCATCCGTAGGCACCAATCACGGCCTTGAATCCAGTAGGCAGGCCAGAGACATCACGAATGTGATTGATCATATCGAGCAAGTCCTCTGCAGATTCAATTTCGGGGTGCCGATTCGGGCTAATGGAATCCTGCCCTGCCGGGATACCCCTGATATTGGCAATTTCCTCGGTTACCTTGCTGCCCGGCAGGATGCCGCCTTTGCCCGGTTTGGCGCCCTGACTCAGTTTGAGCTCAATCATGCGCACATTTTCGTTCGCCGCGACGGCACGCAACCTTTCGTCATCGATGCCGCCAGCTTCGTTCCTGACGCCGTACTTGGCCGTCCCGATCTGAAACACGATGTCGGCACCGCCTTCGAGATGCCACGGTGATACCCCGCCTTCGCCCGTATTCAGCCAGTTGCCTGCCATGCGCGAGCCGTTGGACAGCGCCAGTACTGCCGGCTTGGAGATCGCGCCGTAGCTCATCGCCGAGACATTGAATATCGACTTTGCTTCGTAGGGACGGGCTGCGTACGGACCAATCAACATCGGCGCAGTTTCGGCAGCGTCTTCTTCCATGGTCGGATAGGGGCAATTTACGAAGATCGCCGTGCCGGTCGCCGTGAGGTTTAGTGTCGATCCGAACGCAACAGTACTATCCATACCTTTTGCCGCACGGTAGACCCAGGAGCGCTGTGCCCGGTTGAACGGCATCTCCTCACGGTCGAGCGCAAAGAAGTACTGGCGGAAGAATTCGCCCAACTCCTCGAACACGTAGCGAAATCGTCCGATAACCGGAAAATTTCTTCGCACAGTGTGCGACGTTTGGGTGACGTCGACGATATACATGACGATAACGGCCAAAATCCCAAGCCCAAACAGGAATATCAGCAGGTTGGTTAAGAACTGCAGCGCAGTAAACGTATTATCCACCGTAGGATGCCTTACTTAAAGAAACGTTTGGCGAGGAAGTGGTCGATACTCAATTTGCCGGCACCGTGAAACACGAGCGGCATAAGCATCGCGATAAACAGCAACGGCACGCGGAAATTTCCGGAGCCATCTTTTTTCGTGATGCGATAACTTTCCCACAATTCGCTGAGCCCGCTCCATTCTGCTGGCCAGTGAACGCCGGAGATTGCCACGATACTGATTACGATCAACGTTATTGCCCAAAATCGTGTGAACAGGCCGAGCAACAACCCGAATGCGCCAAGTATTTCAAACCAGGTCGCCATAAACCAACTGACGTCGACTGGAATAATATTGAATGGAAAAATGAAGTTGTCCTGAATGTTGCCAAACCAGTTCTGGCCGTTGAACTTGCCAATACCGGCCTTACCGAATTCGTACGCCAAGAGCAGGCGAATCATAATTAGTCCAGCGCCGTATACGCCAGCGCAGGCGAGCAAATCCGCGACGCGCTTGTAGTGTCCAAGTAACTTGTCCATCGATGTGCTCCTTAATCTGGTGACCGGGCACCAGTTAGTATTTCGAGTTGTCTCATCTCCTCCAGCGCCACCGCACCGTGCGAAACGAATGCGTCGACCTCGGGGTAGTTCGATTGCTGTGCCAGATTGCGCAATAAGGCTTCGCCGTTCAGGCCCTGCTCATTGTTGTCAATTGCGTCCAGTAAGCCTGCAGTCATGGGATTTAGTTCCAGAAAGCCGACCTTGTCATCCGCCCGACGGTAAACGGCGAGGTAGGTAGGTGTATCTCCCGGCTGGTCTGGTTGAAAGTTGGCGTCGATACGATGCACCGGATATTGATAGGCAAATGCCCACGCCAATTCTGACTTGACCGGCACGTTAGTGAGCAGGTCAGCATCAGGCTCAACGCCAGCCATATCGTTGCTGGCTTCTGATATGGACAGTGCGAGTTCTATATATTCGTAGTGCGCAAGTTCGAGCAGGAACGGAAAATCACTTTCCTGAGTTTCATATTCGTCCTGGAGAAAAGCGAGAAACTCTCGCGGTAACTGCAGGAAATAAGGTGTTGTCGCGCGGTGCACAACCATGAACTGTCGAATAATAAGTGACCAGTCTTCGTCGCTGTAAAGTTTCTTGAGCACAGGAAACATGTTTGACAGCAGACTTTTAAGATTATTAAAAAATAATTCACGATAGATCGCCATGCGACGAGCTTCGATTCCGGACGGCGCGGCGACGTTTTCGGGGTCGCGAATATGTGCCGCGAATGCGTATTGTTTGTCTTGAAATCCGGCTGGCTTAGCCATGGGCGGCAGCCTTGTTGCTGGCAGCGGATTGTAGCGATCGGATTCTACCGACTTCCGCCAGCAATTCTGCGATGGGTGGGAAATTAAAATCTCGCTCCAGCAACGTAGGAACAGGTCCGAAGTGTTCGTATGCGTCTTGCAGTAATTGCCAGGACTGGTCGTCCACCGCGGCGCCGTGGGTATCAATACGCAAATCGGGCGCTTCGACGTAGTGGCCTGCCTGATGAAAATAGCGCAAGCGCTCAGCGGGCATTTGGCGCATGAACTCATGCGTGTCATAGCCGTGATTGATGCTATTGACAACAATGTTGTTAATGTCGAGCATCAAGTCGCAGTCTGCTTCTTCGAGCACAGCGAGTAAAAAGTCGACCTCAGTCATCGAGGTATCGGTCGGTGAGTAGTAGGAGACATTTTCCAGAGCAATTCGCTGTTCAAGAATGTCCTGAACACGTCGTACCCGGCCCGCGACATAGTGAACGGCTTCTTCGGTGAACGGGATCGGCATCAGGTCGTATAAGTGGCCGTCGTCGCCGCAGTAACTCAGGTGTTCGGAGTACATGCGGATACTGTGGTCCGCCATGAATTCCTTGATGTCCCGCACCAGCTGTTCGTCCAGCGGTGCCGGGGAGCCGATTGAAAGAGACAGACCATGAATAAGAAACGGGTAACGCTCTGTAAAATAGCGCAGCTTCTTGCCCATCGCTCCGCCGACATGAATCCAGTTCTCCGGAGCGATCTCCATGAAGTCGATTTCGCCCGGGGCCACATCCTTCAGCTTGTCGGCAAGTGGCCGCCGCAAACCGAGGCCGGCACCGCTGACAGGGTAGATTGACTTCGATTCGCTCATATTGGACTAGACCTTACTTTTGCCACGTTTATTACAGTTTCCGCAGGCTCTCCAGATAATGCAATTCATCGGGTGGTCGCTGCTCGCGTTGTGCTTCCCACAATGTCTCCGCCAGACAGTCAAGCATGCGGTGTTCAGCGTCATGAGCATCGCCGTTTTTGCTTGCGAGTCGCTCAAAAATCGCGGCAATTCCGGCGGGACGGTTGGTCGCAACCTGTTCTCGAATACCGAGATGCAGGCCCATATGCAGGAATGGATTGGTTTCGGCATGTTCAACAGTAAAGTCTTTTTGCAGATCGCCGGCAAGGGTACCGTGGTACTCAGGATGCTCAGCAATGACTTGCACTATTTGAGCTTCCAGCGGCGACAGCGGTAGTTGAGAATTGCGTTTCCCCCACGCATCCGCATACATCTTGCGCAACTCGTTACGGTCCTGGCTGAAAATCACGGCAACTCCTTACGAGTGTACTCACACCATTCAATGATGGCGCATTCTCCACATAAGGGTTTCCGTGCTTTGCAGGTATAGCGCCCGTGCAGGATCAGCCAGTGGTGTGCATCCTTCTTGAATTCATCGGGCGTCAGCCGTACGAGACGTTTCTCGACTTCCAGTGGCGTCGTTCCCCTGGCGATCCCGGTGCGGTTGGAAACTCTGAAAATATGCGTGTCCACAGCGATAGTGGGCTCGCCAAACGCCGTATTCAGGATTACGTTGGCGGTTTTTCGACCCACGCCGGGCAACGACTCCAGTTCGGCGCGAGTCTGCGGAACTTCGCCCTCAAACTTCTCAATCAAGATCTGACAGGTCTTGATAATGTTCTCTGCCTTGGTATTAAACAGACCGATCGTGCGAATGTAGGGTTTGAGGCCGGCAACACCGAGCGCAAGAATGGCTGCGGGAGTTGCGGCGACCGGATACAGCTTGTCTGTCGCCTTATTGACGCTGATGTCAGTGGCCTGTGCCGAAAGAATCACTGCAATCAGTAACTCGAAAGGATTGTTGTAATGCAATTCAGTGTCGGGGCTCGGGTCCTGTTCCCGCAACTTGCCGAATATAGCTGTGCGTTTCTCTCGATTCACTTTTTCAGCCAGTTCGTCGCAGGCTGCGCGAAGTTCCGGTGTTGCGCGACCTGCGGCGTCGACGGTCAAGAGCGTTTTTCGCCGCTACCGCCAGCGCCAGACTGAAGAAGGCGCCCGGCGGCAGAATCAACAGCAATAACCCGCTGTCTGCGAAAGACAAACCGTTAAAACCGTCGTCGCCGGTAAGCATGCTGAAGTCGGACAAAATAGACGCCTGACCGAAGAACTCGCGGAATGCGCCAATCGCCATCAGTAACAGGGCGAAGCCGGTACCCATGCTGACGCCATCAATAACGCTGGCTGCGATGGAATTTCGCGACGCAAATACTTCTGCGCGTGCGATGATCGCGCAATTGGTGACGATCAAGGGAATAAAAATGCCCAGCGATCGGTCGAGTGTCGGAAACCACGCCTTGAAAATGAGTTCGATGCAGGTAACCAGGCTGGCAATAATCAGAACGTAAATCGGAATCCGTATTTCATTGCGTATCCAGCGCCGGGTTGCGGACACCAGGGCATTTGACAGGGTCAATACGAATAGCGTCGCAAGGCCCAGGCCGATGCCATTTACCAGCGTTGTGGTTACCGCCAGCAACGGGCACAAACCTAATAACTGTACGAGTCCGGGATTGTCGTCCCAGATTCCCGTTCGCAGCCTTCCAAAAATACCGTCGCCGTTCATGAATCGTTTCCCGTGGCAGAAGCAGCGAAAATTTCGTCCTTATGCGCTTCGAAATAGATCAGCGTGTCGCGCATTGCCTTGATCACAGCACGTGGCGTAACCGACGCACCGGTCAATTGGTCGAACTCTCCGCCATCCCGGCGTATAGCCCAGTCTGTGACGACCGGATTGCCCAAGGAGCGGCCTGCAAATTGGTGAACCCAGTCAGAGCGTGACGCGACGATTTTGTCTCCCAGTCCGGGAGTTTCACGATGTTGCAGAATGCGAATGCCGGTGACTACGCCGGTACTATCGACACCGAGCAGAATTCGAATCGGACCAGAGAAACCGTCTCTTGCGGTTACGACAAACAGGGCGGCAACTGGTTCGTTACCCGCATATACGCGGTAGATCAGCGCTTTGTCCGAACCCGGCAGCTCGTGTGGTGGCGACAGGACTAACAGAGACTCGCTGACACCGCTGTCGTAGAAAATATCAGACAGGGCGGGATGCAAACTTTGTTCGAGCAAGGCCTTGTCATTCGCTGCAATTCGATCAGCCGTAAAGTGATAGGTAGTTGCAACGAGTGACGTGCATATTGCCGCAATCAGCGCCAGCGTAATGCCGCTTTTCAGTACGGTGCTTGCAGCAGTCACTTTAATTTGCCTCGTCGTGGGTGGCCCACGATGTGCGGTCGAGTGACGTAGTCAATCGCTGGCGTCGCCATATTCATCAGGAGAACCGCGAAGGCGACTCCATCAGCGTATGCTCCCCAGCGTCGAATAGCGTAGATAAGCAGCCCTATACCAAGACCGTACAGAAACCTGCCCTTGGGACTGGTCGCCGCGGAAACCGGGTCGGTCGCAATAAAAAATGCACAAAGAATCGTGGCACCGGAAAATAAATGGAACCCAGGACTGGCGTTGCTGCCGGGATCGACCATATACATGATTCCCGCAGGCAATAGCAGCCCGACGAATACTCCGGTGGGTATCTGCCAGCGAATAATTTTCTGCACCAACAGCCAGAACCCACCGATGGCGATGAAGTTTGCAATCCACTCCCAGCCACGCCCGCCGAAGTCACCCATCATCGGGTTGGTGCGGACCTCTGCGTAAGTTTGCATACTGCGCAATCCGGATTGCATTGCATCAAGCGGTGTCGCGCGACTGATGGCGTCAAATCCCAGTGATTCCGGAAGCGCCCCGGTGAGCGTGTATTGCAGAGTTTGCAGAATGCTCAGGTCGATATAATCGATGTCGCCCATACTCGGTGCGACCCACAGATTCATTTCCATGGGGAATGCGACCAGAATTACGACGTAGCCTGCCATAGCCGGATTGAAAACGTTAAAGCCGATACCGCCATACATATGCTTTGCGACAACGACACCGAACAAAGCGCCAGTCGCGGTTACCCACCAGGGCGTCAGTGACGGTAGCGCGAATGCGAGCAGAGCAGCGGTCACCAACGCGCTGTAGTCAGTCAACGCGATCATCGGATCGCGGCCGCGAGCCCGTACCATTAGTGCTTCACCTGCTACACAGAAAATCGTCGCAATAATGAGGTTAAGCAGGAAACCTGGGCCGAAGTACCACATGTGAGCGAGCGCAGCCGGGACCAGCGCCAGCAATACCTGCAACATCATCGTTGCGACGTTCGCGCTGGGCGCCAAAAATGGTGCTTCTTTACGTGCAAATTCCACGACTAGTCCTCGTCCCGCTTGTCTTGCGCACGCCGCATTATCTCGGCAATTGCTGCAGGTCCGGTCTGCTTGGCGGTTTCCTTTTGCTGTGCCAGCTCGTCTTCGCGACTGCGCTGCTCTTTTTCGAGTCGATCGTTGCGCGCCTCGTAGCGGGCGCGAGCCCGTTCGGCACGAGCCTTTTCATCGGCGAGTTCCTGTATGCGTGCCTTCGCGGTTCGAAAATTTGCTGTTAACGGGATGTGACTAGGACAGACCAGATCACAACAACCGCATTCGATACAGTCGGTCAGGCCATGCAGACGCATCTTCTTCTCATCATCTGCGCAGGCGTACCAGAATAGTTGTTGCGGCAGAAGTTGAACCGGGCAGACGTCGGCACAATTACCACATCGAATGCATGCCATCTCAGCTCCGACTGAAGGTGCCGCAGACAAAACGAGGATGCAGTTGGTTGCTTTGACTAACGGCACCCGGTCCGTTGTCACCGCTTTCCCTGTCATAGGGCCGCCAATAATTAACTGTTGCGCGCGGTCGGTGTAGCCGCCTGCAAAAGCGATGATGTCGGCGACCGGCGTGCCAACTCGGGCCTCTACGTTCATAGGATTCGCGACACCATCGCCGGTCACAGTCGTCACTCTGGATAGCAGAGGATTGTCGTTGACGATCCACTCGTAGATAGCAGTTGCCGTGCCAACATTCTGTACCAGGCAGCCAATATCGCTTGGCAATCCACCGGACGGTACCTCCAGGTTTGTCACCAATTGCACCAACTGGTCTTCGCCGCCCGACGGATAAATCGTGGGTACTTGCTTCAACACTATGCGGTCGTCACCAAGAACGGTCATCTGCTCGACAAGCCGTTCGATTGCTTGCGGTTTATCACTTTCAACAGCGATGTAGCAGCGGTTTAGTTGCAGGGCGTGCAGCAGAATTTGCGCGCCACCCAGAACTTCCTTTGCGCGTTCACGCATCAGCACATCGTCACAGCTGATATAGGGCTCACACTCCACACCGTTAAGGATCAGGTAGTCCAGGTCGCAAGTTGCGGCCTGCATCAGTTTTTGCGCGGTCGGAAACACAGCGCCACCGAGCCCGACAATGCCGCCCTGCAGAATGCGGGAGAGCAAATCGGCCGGCGACATAGACCGGAAGTCGGGTCCGGTTGCGCTGCTTGCGATGGCGCGGTCTTCGCCATCACATTCGATAATGATGCATGGCCCGTTATTGCCGAGCCGTCGTGAGACAGGCCAGGGCTCGATTGCGACTACGGTGCCGGACGACGACGCATGTATGGGTGCGCTGATACTGCCGTCAGCCGCGGCGATCAGCTGGCCCTTGCAAACCTGTTCACCAATATTAACGATAGGTTGCGACGGGTCGCCTACATGCTGGGTTATCGGCAATGCCAGCAACGCAGGTACCGGCACCTGTTGAATACGATTCTCGGTCGCTTCTTCTTTGTGACCCTGCAGCCGCAATCCGCCGTGTAACTTGCCAAGGTCGTAAGTAGGGGCGCTCATGCGACGCTCTGCATGCTGATGCAGTCCACCGGGCAGGGCGCTACGCATAGCTCGCAGCCCGTGCATTCGGCTGCGACGATCGTGTGCATAAGTTGCTGTGCTCCGACAATGGCGTCGACGGGACAGGCATTGCGGCAATGTGTGCAGCCAATACACAATTCCTCGTTGATCACGGCAACACTGCGTTTAATGGCCGCCTGCTCCGCCAGCGGCAGCGTCTCTTTTCCAAGCAGGTCGGCCAGCCGGCGGACCGTTTCGTCACCACCGGGCGGGCACAGGTTTATCGCGATGCCGTCATCCACGATTGCAGCGGCGTAGGGGCGGCAGCCCGGATAACCGCATTGGGCGCACTGCGTTTGCGGCAGTAAATCGTTGACCTGATCGATCAGTCCGGTCGCCTGGGCGGTTAAAGTACGATTTGCGTAACTCAACGCGAGACCTGCCAGAAGCGCAAGCACAGCGATAGTGATGACGGCGATCATGGCCGCGCCATTCCGACAAAACCCATAAAGGCGAGTGACATGATACCGGCGGTCATTAATGCGATTGCCGTGCCGCGAAACGGAGCAGGTATGTCGGCCGCGTCAAGTCGCTCGCGTATCGATGCAAACATGACCAGGACCAACGCAAATCCAGCGGCGGCACCAAAGCCGAAGAATACTGACTGCACAAAACCCTTGGATTGCTGCACATTGAGCAACGCCACACCGAGCACGGCGCAATTGGTAGCGATCAGCGGGATGAAAATACCCAGAACCTGGTGGAGCAGCGGGCTCATTCGGCGCACCATAATTTCCGTAAACTGCACACTGGCGGCGATTACCAGAATAAAACTGATCGTCCGCAAATATTCCAGATCCAGGGGCAGCAGCACATATTGGTGTAACAGGTAGGCGGTTGCTGAAGATAAGGTGAGGACGAAAGCAGTAGCCAGTGACATCCCGGCGGCTGCCTCGATATTTCGCGAGACACCCAGGAACGGGCACAGGCCAAGGAACCGCACCAACACAAAGTTGTTGACCAGGACCGTGCCGACGAGAATTACGATTAGCTCTGTCATAACAGAGACGTATTGTAACTAGCTTTGTTTGGATTGCTCGACCATGTTGCTGATCTGGTCCGCCTCGACCCGAGTTAGCAGTGGCTTGAATTTGGCAATCGTCGTGCCGAGCAGCGGCGCGCTTGCGTCATTCCAGTGCCAGCTGTCCTCGGCCAGAAACGTACGGGCGTCGGCAGAAACGCTTGGAACTACGGGCGTAAGGTAGATGATCAGGCTGCGGAACAGGTTGATTCCCTGCGTACAGACCGCCTGGACCGTGGCGAGTTGCGCCTCATCCTTGGCCATTATCCAGGGTTTCTTCTCATCGATATAGCGGTTGGCATCGTCCGCAAGAGCCATGATTCGCCGCATTGCCTTCGAATATTCGCGCTGCTCATAGTGCTCAGCAATCTCTTCGGATGCAGCGGCGAACGACGCGAACAGGGCAGGGTCGTGTAGCTCTTTGGCGAGTTGGCCGTCGAAACGCTTGTTGATGAAACCAGCACAGCGGCTTGCGATGTTGATGAGTTTGCCCACCAGATCAGAATTGACCCGCGCAACGAAATCGTCAAGGTTGAGGTCGAGATCCTCGACCGTCGGTCCGAGTTTCGCCGCGTAGTAGTAACGCAGGTGTGCGGGATGTAAGTGGTCAAGATAGGTTCGCGCATTGACGAATGTGCCGCGGGCTTTCGACATCTTTTTACCATTAACAGTCAGAAAACCGTGTGCGAAGACGCTGGTCGGCGTTCTGAATCCAGCTCCTTCCAGTACGGCAGGCCAAAACAACGTGTGAAAATACATGATGTCCTTGCCGATAAAGTGGTACAGCTCGGTATCGTGGCCCGGTCGCCAATATTCGTCAAAGTCGAGATCGTCGCGGCGTTCACACAAGTTCATGAAACTCGCTGCATAGCCGACCGGTGCATCCAGCCAGACATAAAAGTACTTGTCATCGGTGCCAGGTATCTGGAAACCGAAATAGGGCGCATCACGAGAAATATCCCAATCCTGAAGTCCGGCTTCAAACCACTCCTCGAGTTTCGCAACCATGCTTTTCTCGAGTTTGGCATTCTTGATCCAGTCGCGCAGGCGACTTTCGTAGTGACTTAACTTGAAAAAATAGTGCTCAGATTCGCGAGCTATGGGTGTGGTACCGGACAGGACCGAAATCGGATCAATAAGATCAGTCGGATCGTAGGTTGCGCCACAATTTTCGCAGGCATCGCCGTACTGATCCTGAGTTGCACAACGCGGGCAAGTACCACGCACAAATCGATCCGGCAAAAACATGCCTTCCTGTTTATCGTAGGCCTGCTCGATCGTTTTCGTGTAAATGTCACCGGATTCGCTCAGGACCTTGAATATTTCACCGACCAGCGCCTCATTTTCCGGCGAATGCGTGGTGTAATAATTGTCGAATTCGATATCAAAAGCCGAAAAGTCACGCAGAAACTCGGCCGTCACGTTTTTGGTTAGTTCATCAGGGGAAACGCCAAGTTCTCGTGCCTTGAGCATGACCGGCGTGCCATGCACGTCGCTGGCACAGACGTAAGTGCAGACATGGCCGCGAAGTTTCTGAAAGCGAACCCAGATGTCACCCTGCAGGTACTCCACCAGATGGCCCATATGGATTGATCCATTGGCGTAAGGGAGGGCATTGGATACGAGAATTTTGCGTACTTGGTCAGGCATGTGCGTTGTCGGGCCGGGTCAAAGGCCGCGATTATGCCATGTTTCACTCTTCGTTCTTGAATCGTTCGAACTTGGATTTGTTATTGGCCTGCAAATACGCCTCTTTACCCGAAACTTCGGCCCCCTCGACGAGCTTCATTAAGGCTGAATCCATCGTCTGCATACCTAAGGCACCGCCTGATTGCATGGCAGTTTCGAGTTGATCGAGCTTGCCCTGACGAATCAGATTGGCAACCGCCGAGGTATTGATCAGGACTTCCAGCGCTGCGACTCGACCGGCATTACGTTTGGTTGGCAACAATTGCTGCGAGACTACGCCGCGCAACGATGTTGAGATCATGGTCCTGATGTGCGCCTGTTTGTCAGAAGGGAAGGAATTGATAATACGATCAACCGTCTGACCTGCACCATTAGTGTGCAATGTGCCCATGACGAGAATGCCCATTTCCGCAGCGGTAACCGCGATGCTTATGGTTTCCAGATCGCGCATTTCGCCGACCAGAATGACGTCTGGATCCTCGCGCAATGCCGAATGTAGGGCGGCGGCGAATGACGCACTATGCTCACCAACTTCGCGCTGACTCATCAGGCAGCCCTGCGATTTGTGGACGAATTCGATAGGATCTTCAATTGTGAGAATATGGCCCTTCAGATTCTTGTTCATGGCATCAATCATTGCTGCCAGCGTCGTAGACTTGCCCGAGCCGGTCTTGCCAGTCACCAGGATCATGCCCTGAGTGTGCTTGCAGAGATCGTGAATAACCCGGGGCATTTTTAGTTGGTCCAGCGTTAGCGCTTGCGATGGAATCGCACGAAAAACCGCACCAATGCCATTGAGGTGGCGGAACACATTGACCCGAAAGCGGGAAACGTCAGGAATTGAGTAGGCGAAGTCCGCAGACTCACGTTCCTCGAACACCCGTTTCGCGGTGTCATCCATTATTTCAAACAGGCAATTCTGTACGCCATCGATCGTCAGGCGCTCGTCCATTAGAACCTGTAGTTCGCCATGAATTCGGGCGCGCACCGGATCGCCGGAAATAAAATGCAGGTCGGACGCGCGGCTTTTCAGCGCCTCTTGAAGGTAGGTGTCGATCTTACTCATTGAGTAATTTCTCGTTGCCGCCAATATCGATCAATGGAACCAGGTCGGTATTCGTTACATAGCGTTGGAATTTACGTTTGTCATTGGCGTAGCGATACGCATCATCGGGATCAATTTCCTTGGCGTGAATTGCATCAAGCAAAGCCTGGTCGAGCAATTGCATGCCGACGTCTTTACCCGTTTGCAATGCTGACGGAATCTGGTGGGTCTGATCGGTTGTGATGAGTTTCGCGATCGCGCGATTGTTGACCAGAATTTCCACGATTGCTTTGCGGCCGCGACCATCCGGCGTTTTTACCAGCACCTGTGTGACAACCGCTTTGAGACTCATGGACAGGAACGCTTTGGTTTGTTCGCGTAAATCACCGGGCAGGGCATCGATGACTCGATCGATGGTTTTGACTGCCCCGGTCGTGTGCAACGTGCCCAACACGAGATGGCCGGTTTCGGCTGCCATCATCGCCATTGATATTGTTTCCGCATCCCGCAACTCGCCGACCAGGATGACATCCGGATCTTCACGCATCGCCGCGCGCACTCCATCCGCGAATGAGGTGATATGCGTGCCGAGCTCTCGCTGTATAACCTGGCTCTTCTTGCTCGGATGCACGAATTCGATCGGATCTTCGAGGCTGATAATATTCAGATTGCGGGTTTCGTTGAGGTGGTTAACCATTGCCGCGAGCGTCGTCGATTTGCCGGTGCCGGTAGCGCCTGTGACCAGCACCATGCCCTGATGAAAGCTACAGAATTCGGTGAGAACCGCAGGCACGTTAAGTTGATCGAGTGACGGTACGTCGCCCGGAATGTGCCGCAACACGGCGCCGTAGCCCGTTGCTTTGCGAAAGACATTGGCGCGAAAGCGGCCGCCTTCTTCGGCAACGTAGGAGAAATCGATGTCGTTGCCCGCGTGCAGCTTGTCCTGCTGGTTCTTGGTGAGGATCTCGAGTATGTAGCTTTCGAGCTCGGTATCCGACAGCTGGCGGAACTTGATAGGCAATAAATCACCGTTCATCCGCAGCATCGGCGGTACGCCGACGGCCAGATGCACATCCGAACAGCCCTGTGCCAGGCCAAGTTTTAGAAAGGCGTCGATTCGAGCCATGGAAGCAGCTGCCTAGAAATCAATCAGTTGCGCTTATCCTAGGCTGAAATTATGTCGCATTCCAGAGCGACATCACATTTTTGGGAATTTGCGGTCGATTACAGCGCTACCGTATCCAGCGCTTCGGTCAGCTCGTTCATCGACTGATGGCGCTTGCTCTTATCGACCGACATGGCTTTGGCGATAATCGCTGCATAAGCGTCGGGGATCTGGGGATTGACCTCCTGACACTGTTTCGCTTTGCCTTGTACGTGCTGGTACATGACCGACATGTGATCGCCGCGGCTATACGGTGGTATGCCAGTCGTCATCTCATACATGATGACTCCAATGCTGTAAACGTCGGCAGTTTCGTCAACCTTTTTGCCGAGAATCTGTTCGGGCGCCATGTATTTCGGCGAGCCAATCACGTAACCCGTCTTCGTTAATTGAGTATCGCCACTCGATGCCGCCGCTGCCACACCGAAATCCACAATCTTGAGCAAGCCATCCTCGTTAACCAGAATATTTGCCGGTTTCAGGTCACGGTGAATAACGCCGGCCAGGTGTGCAATCGACATGCCGGTTGCTATGTCGCGCGAGTACTTGAGTGCCTTCTGCATTGACATGGGTTTGCTATTGGGCATTTCGCCGGTCAGCGTATGCGACGGAAAGTACTCCATCGATATTGCATAGCAACCCTGCAGATTTAAAAAATCATAGATGCGAATGACGTTGCGATGTGTGATCTTGCGTGAGTATCTAAGCTCGTGGACGAAACGCTTCATCATTTCTTCGTCTGACGAAACATTCGGGTTCAGGAACTTCAGAATCAGTTGCTCGTCGACAACTTCATCATGCATCAAGAGCACCGTACCGAAAGCACCCTTACCAATTTTCTCCATGTACTTGTATCGACCGTCAATGATATCGCCGGGATTCAGCTTCGAGATATCCAGGATCGGCGCAGCGGTGGCCGCAACAGTTGCCGGTGCCTCGGGTGCCGAGTCCGGTAGCGGTTGCACCTGTTTCTGATGCGCGCTCAATAGCTTTTCGAGTTCTTCATTCTCGAGAAGTAATGTCTTGGTGTGTTCGCCGATTTTTTCCGCACGTTTATTCTCAGCAATCACGGCGGTATCCGAGAAGCGTGCATCCAGCGCCTGCAGCGCCTTGTCAGCGCTGTTGATAATTGTGGGTTCGTCGGACTGTTTGATCTTTTGCAGAACGCTCCGGACTGTCCCGGCATGCGTGGCGTCGGCCAGAGCTGAAATGGCTTTGATCGCTTCGACCTGCACCTCACGCTCTGCATGATTCAACATCGGTACGAGTTTTGCTATGTGGTCCTGGTTGCCAATTTTGGACAGCGCCCGAATGACAACCGTATCGGTCTTCGCATCTTTGCCGAGCATCTCAAGGAGGCGCGGTAGTGCCTTCGGCCCGCCAATTTTTGATAAGGCGTCGACCGATCGTTCGCGGACCCACCAGTCACTATCGTCAGTCGCTTTAATCAGATGATCAACGGCGCTGGGGTCTTTGGTTGCGTTGAGAATCTCGATCGCGGTGCGGCGAATTTCTTCGTCCTCATCCTTGATGAGCGCAACAACAGCGCTGACAACTTTCGGTCCACCAATTTCGGCAAGTGCATCGCCGGCCCTGGAGCGTACCCACCAGTCATCATCTTTGAGAACCTGCAGCAAGTCCTTAACCGATTCGCGGTCGCCCAACTCATTGAGCACTTCGACCGCCGCTCTGCGGGCATACTCCGAATCATCCTTAAGTGCGCTTGCGAGGTGCTGCACGGTATCCGGGTGCCGCATTTGCACAATCATGTCGACCGCTTTGCTCTGTACGTCAAGGTCCGGGTCTTGCAGGAGTTTGCTGACAGCAGCAATGTTCACGCCAGAGGCGCGTGTCGCCAGCGCTGAAAGCGCGGCGCCGCGGACCAGTTTGTGGGTATCTCTGAGCTGCATCTCGAGCGCCTGATTGACCTCTGGCTGGTCAAATCGACTCAGCAGGCCAATGAGATGAATCTTGATATACGGGTCCTTGCCGCCCATGCGAGCGACCAGGTCCGGAACCATCTCTGGTCGGATCGTATCTTCGATAATTTTAAATAGTTCGCCCGACTCATTCGGGTCGGTCTCGTAAGCACGTTGCAGCAAATCATGTACGCTGAGATCCTGTTTGTGCACTCGCAGAATTTCAATGAGTGCGTGCTTGGACACCTCGGTATCGTCAAAGAAAGCCAACAGGTTATTCGCGTTGTAGTTGGTACTGCTCGATAGCGCCCATGAGGTGCCGGATACGACGCGTTCGTTGCCGTCGGCAAGGCCTTCCCGATACGCGTCCAGGGTCTTGTCACTGACCAGGCTGGCGAGAATATCGACGAAGACCATGGTGTGGGACTTGTCAGACAGGGCCAGTGCATCCATCGCCTTTGGAATGACTTTGGGACCGATTTTCTTCAATCGATTGACGAGACTCTGCGCGGCCCGGGAGTCGGGCTTGGTTTCTGCAGCGAGCTTGGAAATGAGCTGGTCGGCCCGGAAAGACCCAAGCAGACTCATGACCAGGCCGCCGAAATCTGGCCCGAGAGCACGCTGTTGAAGGGACCGAAGACGGGCCTCCCTGCGCGCGTTAGCAATGATCCTTTCGTTCTGCTAGTCAATCGGTTCGCTCTTGCCCGGGCGAAGTTCGTATTTCGCTATCAAAAAAGTCCGCTGCAGCATTATGCCACAACGCCTGAAAGCACAATGTTCCGGAGGCCCTTGCAAATCAATGCTTGGCACCGCTGCCGGCTTCGATACAATGTGCGCGCACAGATCCCCCGCCAAAGCGGGAAGTCGAGTTTTATTTTACCTAATACCGGTGTTTGAAATGTGACGCCGTCAACAGAATCGAATGTGAAAAACTTCCTCAAATCCATCGAGTTACCGGGTATCGGGCGAACGATAGGCGATGTCGGGCGAGTACTCGACGTGAACGACGCGAACGACCGCGTTGTGGCACGGATAGAGCTCGGATTTCCGGCGAACGGCGCGCACGCTGACTTTCGGGCGGCCGTGGTCGCCGCTTTCGCGGCAAAAAATGACGCAAGAGAGGTCGAAATCGAGTTTTCGACTCGAATTGTCGCGCACGGTGTGCAGCATAATCTCAAACCACTCGAACAAATTCGCAATGTCATTGCGGTGGCCTCGGGTAAAGGCGGTGTTGGCAAATCGACCGTCGCCGTCAATCTGGCCCTGGCACTTGCCGCCGACGGCGCGTCAGTGGGATTGCTGGATGCCGATATTTACGGCCCGAGTCAGCCGCATATGCTGGGTCTTGCCGGGGCACAACCGAATAGCGTTGACGGCAAGACGATGCAGCCATTGCAGGCACACGGATTGCAAGTGATGTCGATTGGCTTTCTGGTCGATGCTGATCAGCCGATGGTCTGGCGTGGACCGATGGTGACATCAGCCCTGAACCAGCTCTTGCTGCAGACCACCTGGCATGATCTGGACTACCTGATTGTCGATATGCCGCCAGGCACTGGCGACATCCAGTTGACCTTGTCACAGCAGGTGCCAGTGAGTGGTGCCGTAATCGTGACCACGCCGCAAGACATCGCATTGCTGGATGCCCGCAAAGGTTTGGCAATGTTTCGTAAAGTTTCGGTGCCGGTTTTGGGCGTTATCGAGAACATGAGCACGCATATCTGCTCGGAATGCGGCCACGAGGAAGCGATTTTCGGCAGCGGTGGCGGACAACAGATGGCTACTGACTTCGACGTCGAATTACTGGGGCAGTTGCCGTTGCAGGCGAGTATTCGACAGCAGACTGATAGCGGTAACCCGACAGTCGTCGCTGAGCCGGATTCGGCCGCGGCCGAGGCATACAAGAATGCCGCGCGGCGCATGTCCGCGGCGCTGGGACGACAAAACAAAGATTACAGCAGCAAATTTCCGAAGATTGTTGTTGAGGACGCGAGTTGAGCATCAAGTCGGATAAGTGGATCCGCCGCATGGCCGCACAGAGCGGCATGATTGAGCCATTTGAGCCCGGGCAGGTACGCGAGAACGCCAGCGGTCGAATTGTGTCCTATGGCACGTCGAGTTATGGCTACGACGTACGCTGTGCTGCCGAATTCAAGGTTTTTACCAATATCAATTCCGCCATCGTTGATCCGAAAGCATTTGATGAGACAAGTTTTGTCGATGTGGACAGCGAGGTTTGCGTCATTCCGCCAAACTCTTTCGCACTGGCGCGCACGGTTGAGTATTTTCGCATTCCACGTAATGTCCTGACCATCTGTCTCGGCAAATCGACGTATGCCCGCTGCGGAATCATCGTCAACGTAACGCCGCTCGAGCCGGAATGGGAAGGCCATGTGACCCTGGAGTTTTCAAATACGACAACGCTACCTGCCAAGATTTACGCGAATGAGGGTGTGGCGCAAATGCTGTTTCTCGAATCGGATGAGGAGTGTGAGACCTCGTACAAGGATCGCGGCGGAAAGTATCAGGGGCAGCAAGGCGTTACCCTGCCCAGGGCCTAGCCGCAAACATTCGACTGGAGCAGCTTGAATGAGTCGGAAATCCGGGTTGATGTACCTGAATCTCGCTCACTTCTTTGACCACTATTTCCTGCTTGTATTTCCGACCGCAGTGATCGCCATCGAAAGCGATTGGAACCTGAGTTACGGTGAAGCACTGGCGATGGGCACCTCAATGTATGTCGCGTTTGCGCTGGCAACTTTGCCCGCGGGATGGTTGGGCGATCATGTTGATCGACGCAAGCTCATTGCGATTTTCTTTCTCGGCTGCGGGGCGTCGAGTATTTACACTGGCCTGGCCTCAGGCGCGTTAAGTATTGCAACGGGTTTGGCATTCCTCGGTGCGTTTGCAGCCATTTACCACCCGGTGGGAATGTCGCTTGTGATCGAATTGGCGGAGCGCCCCGGGCGTGCGCTCGCGATCAACGGCGTCTTTGGAAATATGGGTCTTGCCGGCGCTGCACTTGTTACTGGTTTGCTCACTGCACAGTTCGGCTGGCGCAGCGCGTTTATTGTTCCTGGCGCGGTTGCGGTTGCGATTGGAATTTATTATGCGCTGCAGAATCTGCGGCTACCCATTGCGGCTGAGAACGCACGCGATGCGCCGAGTCATTCGTTTGTCAACGTAACCCGACGCAGTCAGCTTCGGGTATTCATCGTGGTCATCGTATCGGCCATTTTTGGTGGCGCAGTATTCAATGCCGTAACGATGACGCTGCCGAAACTATTCGATGAGCGCTTGCTGTCCAGCGGTGTGGATCTATCGCAGATCGGCGGTTACACCGCACTTGTGTTTGGCGTTGCAGCATTCGCACAGCTACCGGTTGGCGACCTGTTGGATCGCTACGGTGCGCGCCCACTATTGATCGGACTGCTGATCCCGCAAATTGCACTGCTTGTCGTGATCGCCACGACCCAGGGTGCGGCTGTAATACCAATCGCGATGGTCCTCGTGTTGCTCATGTTTGCGGAGGTACCCATTACCAGTTGGTTGTTGGGTCATTTTGTCGCACCCAATTGGCGCGCACGGGCCTTTTCAGTTGAGTATGTCTTGTCGCTGGGATTGGGCGCACTGGTTTTACCGTTGATCGCCTGGGGACATCGCAGCAATTTTGGATTTGATATGCAATACCTGTTGCTCGGTGGTTGCGTCGCAACTGTCCTGTTTGCTGCACTATTTCTGCCCGCCAGCACGCGAAATACGAAGTCTTAAGTTTTTGCCACAGCTCGAATCTGTTTCCTGGTCCCGACCAATGCAGCTGTCATTCAAATTCCCGTTTGATCGGCTCGCTGAGTCTGCTGCCGTTTAGTACGGCACTACCGTTTTCGAATCGCAGTTCGCCATTGGCAAACAAGCTGGCAGCCTCAGGGTAGATCTGATGCTCAACGGCTTGTACGCGCGCCGCCAATTGTTTTGCATTTTGAGCCGGACTGACCGGCAAGCGACCTTGCATTACGAGTGGTCCACTATCGAGTTCTTCGGTAACGAAGTGCACGGTACTGCCATGCCATTCGTCTCCGGCGTCGAGTACACGTTGGTGCGTATTCAGCCCGGGGTAGGCGGGCAGTAATGCCGGATGAATATTCAAGATCATGCCTTGGTAATGCCGGACAAACCAAGGACTCAGGATACGCATGAATCCAGCCAGGATCAGCAGGTCTATGTTTTCCTGGTCCAGTCGGGTTGCGATCGCCTGATCAAAAGTCTTGCGATTCTCGTAGGCGGAATGCTCGATGCAGAACGTGGGAATATTGGCGTTTGCCGCGCGCTGCAATCCGAACGCTGCGGGACGATTGCTAACGACTACGGCGATTTCCAGATCCAGTCGACCATCGGCAGCCCGGTCAATAAAAGACTGCAGATTGCTGCCTGAGCCGGAGATCAGGATCGCGGCGCGGCAACGGCTATTGGTCAAAGATACTGAACCTCTCCGCCGCCGGCGGCGATTTGGCCCAGGTGCCAGGCATCTTCGCCGGCCGCTTTAAGCGCATCTAAGGTACCTGCGACGTCAGCCGCTGCAACCACAGCAACCATACCGACACCACAATTGAAGGTTCGGCGCATCTCACTGATTTCAATATTTCCAGTTGCTGCCAGCCAGTCGAACACGGGTCCCTGCTGCCAACTTGAAGTCTCAATTTCTGCGTGCATGCCATCTGGAATAACACGCGGCAGGTTTTCGCTGATACCGCCGCCAGTGATATGAGCAAGTCCTTTCACAGTGACTGTTTTTATCAATGCGAGAATAGACTTAACGTATATGCGCGTCGGGTCGAGCAAGATGTCACTTGCATCGCGACCCGTGATCTTGTCGTCAGGTGCCAACGCGAGCACCTTACGAACCAGGGAATAACCATTGGAATGCACGCCATTGGATGCAATACCGATAAGGGCGTCACCAACGCAAATTTTCGATCCGTCGATCATCTCGGCGCGCTCGACGACACCGACACAAAACCCGGCGAGGTCGTACTCGCCCTGCGGATACATATCTGGCATCTCCGCCGTTTCGCCGCCGATCAGAGCCGCACCGGATTGCGCACAACCCTCAGCAATGCCCGCGACGACGTTGGCAGCGATGTCGACGTCGAGCTGGCCGCAGGCAAAGTAGTCAAGGAAAAACAGCGGCTCCGCGCCCTGGACCAGGATGTCGTTCACGCACATCGCGACCAGGTCGATGCCGATGCTGTCATGGCGCCCAAGTTGCTGCGCTATCATAAGTTTTGTACCGACCCCGTCGGTGCCGGATACGAGCACAGGTTCGTGATAGCGGCCGGGCGGGAGTGCGAACAATCCACCGAAACCGCCCAAACCAGCAAGGACTTCCGGCCGCATTGTCCGCTTTACAAGTGGCTTGATTCGTTCGACCAGACTGCTGCCGGCTTCGATATCAACACCGGCGTCTTTGTAGGTTAAACGGTCACTGCTCATGGGCGCTCGAAATAGTTAGATTGAAAAACAGTTGCGGGCCACGCCCGAATTCGGCGATATAATAGAGCCTGGACACAGACGGGGAAACCATCCTTGCTAAATTCGCGATTTATTACGTCACCCGGCATTCGACGAAAAGGCGCCACAACACTGGTGCTGATGCTGTCGATGCTTATCTACACCGGCATACCTACGGCACGGGCGGTTGAAGTCGCGACCCTCTATACAGCGCAGGTTGCGCTGGATGAAGCGCAGAACAACTCGCGTCAGAAGGCTTACAAGGCTGCGCTGGCGGAGGTGCTATTGCGCGTTTCCGGATCCGAGTTGAGTTCAGATGCGGAAATGATCGAGCTGCTGTTCCCAAGCCCTGCGTCTTACGTGGTGCAATTTCGCCCTGGCGAGGACAACACTTTGTGGGTTTCTTTTGATGGCGACGCTATAGAGCGAGTGTTACGGCGGTCAGGACAGACGGTTTGGGGGGGCGATCGACCCGTCACCCTGGTTTGGTTGGCTGTCGATTGGGGGCGGGGAGATCGTGAAATTATTGCTGCCGGTGACCCCGATCAAAGTCGTGACTCAGGCCGCT
This sequence comes from Woeseiaceae bacterium, assembly GCA_037968975.1. Taxonomy (GTDB): domain Bacteria; phylum Pseudomonadota; class Gammaproteobacteria; order Steroidobacterales; family Woeseiaceae; genus UBA1847. The sequence goes on from JBBKWL010000055.1 coordinate 39,541, forward strand.
CGATCGACCGTAACCGATTGATGCGACAACGAATTCTGGACATGGCAGAGCGACGCGGCATTCCTGTGTTGTTCCCGTTGCTGGACACCGCAGATCAGCAAAACGTCACATTCAGCGATATATGGGGCGGTTTCGACGAGCAACTGCTGGTGGCCTCAAAACGTTACGGCGCGGATTCGATCCTGGTCGGGCGGGTTCGCCCGGGCTCCAGCCAGCGCAATCGCTGGAATTACTACCTGGCGGACGACGAGCGCAGTTGGAACGGCGAACCCGAAATGGTCTTGGGGCTCGTTGCCGAGCAACTGGCGGCTGAGTTTGCCATTCGCGGCGACGCGCCGCTGGAGTATGTCGATCTCAATGTTTCCGGAATCGATTCTGTGCAGGCATACGGCGCAGTACAAAACCTGCTTGCAGCAACAACTGTGATTGAAAGTTTCCTGATTAATGAGGTCGCCGGCGATAGAATCAATTTCCGTGTTGAGGCAATTGGCGGCGTCGAGCGATTGCGGCGCGCATTGCGATTTAGCGGCTTGATAGAGCAAAATGGCTTCGATGGCGACCGAATTCGGATAGAGTCTCTGGATACAACGATGAACGCATCGCTGGAATTCTTCTACAGCGCCGAATAACAACAAAGCAGCAGCTCATCCCATGTCCCTAAGCTGGTTACCGAACGCTATTTCGATATCACGAATCCTGGTAATTGTGCCGATTCTCTGGTTGTTCGTGAATGAGCAATTCGGCTGGGCGTTGGGCCTGTTTCTGGGGGCTGGACTGTCGGATGGCATTGATGGCTATCTGGCTAAAAAATACCACTGGGATACGCGCCTCGGTGCTTTTCTCGACCCGGCTGGCGACAAACTCCTGATCGCATGGTCGTATGGAACCCTCGCTTTCCTTGGCTATCTTCCTGCCTGGCTCGCCTTTATAGTCATTTTTCGTGACGTGGTGATCGTTGCCGGGTCTTTTATGTACCACTACCTGGTACGCCGACTCGAAGGTCAGCCGACGCGCATCAGTAAGCTGAATACTGCGCTTGAATTTGTATTTATCGTGCTAGTAATCTGGAAAGCAGGGTTCGGCTGGCCGGACGATATCACCATAACAGTACTGGGCGCTGCTGTTCTGGTTACGGTCGTTATCAGCGGTTACGACTACGTCTCGAACTGGATTCGCAGCGCCCGAACGGAGACTTAAAGTATGGCGGAGGATCGACGTGTCAATTGGCTGATTGCTATTGCCCTTGTTGGAGGGCTCGTATACTTGCTCGCGCCGGTTCTGACGCCATTTATTGCCGCGGCACTGCTGGCCTACATTGGCGACCCGCTGGCCGACCGACTCGAACGCTTGAAATTGCCGCGCACTCTGGCTGTCGTTGTCGTTTTCCTGCTGACGGTTTTGGTGCTGGCACTGCTGATCTTGCTCGTCGGCCCGTTAATTAAGTCGCAGATATCGGCGCTGTTTTCCGCACTGCCGAATATCATCGTCAGCGTCGAGCAAGAGTGGTTACCAAGTATCATGCGCTTTCTCGGTGTCGAACCCGGTGATGATGTCGGCATGGGCGCTTTCCTCGCTCGCTACAGCGACATGGCCGGCACCTGGGCATCGACGATTCTGAAGTCGGTTTCAAAGTCGGGCGGTGCCGTTGCTACGGCTGTGTTAAGCCTGTTCCTGATTCCGATTTTGACGTTCTACCTATTGCGGGACTGGGACCGGATTCTGGCTCACTTGAGCGCACTCATACCTACGAGGGAACGCGCAACTGTGCTCAGACTCGCCCGCGAAACCGACGAGGTCCTCGGTGGATTCCTCCGCGGCCAGCTGCTCGTCATGTTCGCCCTTGCGGTGATTTACTCAACTGGACTCAGTTTGGTTGGATTGAAATACGCCGTCGCTATCGGTGTGGTATCCGGTTTGGTCAGCTTCGTGCCGTACCTGGGTTTCGTATTCGGCATCGGCCTGGCCGCACTGACTGTAGTTCTTGAACCGAATCCCTTGTGGCTTATGGTCGGCGTCGTCGTCACTTTCACGGTCGCGCAACTGCTCGAAGGTTCCTTCCTGACGCCAAAGTTGGTCGGTGACCGTATTGGCCTGCATCCTGTGATCATCATATTTGCAGTAGCGGCCGGCGGCCAGTTGTTCGGATTCTTCGGCATTTTGCTGGCACTGCCAGCGGCTGCCGTATTGTCGGTGCTGGTTCGCTTCGCTTTTGATCGTTATTTGAAAGAACATCCCGAAATCGAAATATGAGCCAACTGGCCCTGCCTTTACGGCTCGCGGATCACGCGGTCTTCGCAAGTTTTCTCGCAACCGGCAATGAAACTTTGCTTGCGACTTTGCGAGATCTTGCCGCCGGCCGTGGCGGCGGAGGGTGCTGGCTGTGGGGCGCCGCCAGTAGCGGCAAAACCCATTTGCTGCAGGCAGTCTGTGACGAGGCGGGCGACGAGTCGGTCTACATTCCGCTCAGTCTGTTTACCGAGGCGTCACCGGAAATTCTCGACGGTTTGGCGAATCGCGCTTTGATCTGCATCGATGATCTGCACCTGGTCGCAGGCCAAGCGGATTGGGAAAAAGCGTTGTTCGTTCTCTATAACCAGATTCTCGCAGCTGAGGGCCGGCTGATTGTGGCTGCAAAAGCCGCGCCCAGAGTAGCGGGGTTTAAACTGGCGGATCTCAGGAGCCGTTTAAGCCAGCTCCCGATATTCCAGGTCAGACCGCTGGGTGACGCTGCAACGCAACAGGCTTTGCAATTGCGTGCGTCTCAACGCGGTCTGGATCTTCCGGACGACACTGCGCAATTTCTTCTGAGTAGAAACCGCCGAGACATGGCGAGCTTATACAGTGTACTGGACAAGTTAGACGATGAGGCATTGCGGGCGCAGCGCCGACTCACCATCCCCTTCGTCAAGGCAGTACTGGAACAACCCTAGAACGAATCAGCCCAACTGCTGCGCGATGGTCGCGACGCGCTTGCCCAACATGCGGGCAAGCTCGCGTTCGTCTGCCGACAAGGAGTCTGCCTTTCGATTCCACGTTACGTGGCTGGCGCCGTATGGGGTGCCGCCCGAAGTCGTAGTGCTGAGCGCTTCTTGCGTGTATGGAATGCCAGTGATCAACATGCCGTGGTGTAACAACGGAATAGCCATGGTCAGCAGTGTGGTTTCCTGGCCACCGTGCAAAGTCGAGGTCGACGTGAACAGTCCGGCGGGCTTACCGCTTGCAGCGCCGGATAGCCATTCACTCGCCGTGCCATCCAAAAAATACTTTAGCGCAGCAGCCATATTGCCAAAGCGCGTCGGACTCCCCATCACGAGGCCGCTGCACTCGGTCAGGTCAGTCGCCGCAGCGAAGGGTGGTCCGGAGTCAGGAATGTCATTCTCGACACTTTCGGTGACCGTCGAAACGGCGGGAACTGTGCGTAATCGCGATGCCATTCCGGTGACCGAATCAACGCCAGTGCATATTTCGCGCGCCAGCGCTTCGGTAGCGCCGTGCACGGAATAGAACAAGACCAGGATGTCACTCACGTCTGAAACAGCGTGAGGACGTTTTCCGGTGGTCTGCCAATCACGGCACGGTCAGTCTCGTCATCAACGACGATCGGTCTTTCCAGGGTTTTCGGATTGCGTTCGATCCAGGCGGCGAGGGCCGCATCATCAGTCAGCTCGGGAAGGTCGTGTGCGTGCTTGAAATCCTCTTCCCCGCGGCGCAGTAAAGAGGCCACCGGGACTCCCAGCAGCCCAGCCAGGCGCAAGATTCGGTCGGCAGTCGGAGCGTCTTTCAGGTACTCGACTATCGCCGGTTCAATTCCCGATTCTTGTAGCAATTCCAGTGTTTTCCGCGATTTTGAGCAACGCGGGTTGTGGTAGATGGTAAGCATTTGCAGGATTCCTTGACGGCGTGGTCGCCCTATTGGTAGCTTTGGTGGGTTGCCAAATTATTAGAATAACAATGCTTGCTACCCGTTTGTCACATTTTCTGCGAGTCACTGCGCTTGCTGCCCTGTTGGCCATTGCCGGCTGCCAAAGTGCGCCAGTACAGGAGATGAGTGACGCCCGACAGGCGATTTCGGTCGCGAAAAAAGCCGGTGCGGAGGAACTCGCACCGAGCGATTTGCAAGCGGCCTTGGATTACCTGCAAAGCGCTGAGGGTTTTATCGTCCAGCGCCAGTACAATATGGCGCGCCGCGATGCGGTGAATGCGAAAGCCAGCGCCCTGGATGCCTTACGCCGCAGTTCGTCTGATCAGCCCTGAAACCACTTCCCGCTGAGCTTTTCGATTACCTTGTTCGGGTATTTACGTTTTCCGAGGCTGCCATTGTAGCGACCCAGAGCGCGCCGCAAGTCGCCGTTTTCCTTGTTCAGGTAGAACTTCAGGATCGTGCATCCATAGCGAAGATTGGTCTCGAGATGAATTAAATTATCGTCAGGCCTGCCAATTTCGTCGCGCCAGAAAGGCATGATTTGCATGAGTCCGAGCGCGCCCGCGACCGAAACGGCGTATTTATCAAAATTGCTTTCGACCTCGATAACCGCAAGGACCAGTTCGGGTTCCAGGCCGGCGATCGAAGCCTCGTAGTGGACGCGAGTCAAAATCCGCATGCGCTCGGCCGGGTCCTTAACCTGACGTTCCAGGCGACGCGACATATCGGCCAACCAGACTTCGGCTGCGAAGCGGTCATCGAAACTATCCGCCGCACTGGCAGCGACCCGCAACGCTTCACGCAACTCAGGGTCCGGTGCCTGCTGCGCGCTAGCGCTCGCAGGGGCGAAGAGCACCGTGGCGAGTAACAGAATGAATATGAAGCGTCCGATCGGCATAATTTGAAGATACTATAATAGAATTAACAGCTTACCGCTTACTCTTGAAGTAATTTGAGAATAGCTTCACGTTTCAGATTACGGGCTTCTGGATCGCGTCGATGCCGATATTCGAGCTCTCCAGCGGCCAGTCCGCGTTCTGCGATGACAATTCGATGCGGAATGCCGATGAGCTCGGCATCGGCAAACTTGACGCCGGGGCGCACATCGCGATCGTCGTACAACACGTCAAGACCCAGGCTTTGCAATTCGACGTACAGTTCCTCGGCAGCGTCGCGCACAATTTCCGAACGTTGCAGATTGATCGGTACCAAAACGACATCGAACGGTGCGATCGCCTCCGGCCAGATAATACCGTTGGTATCGTGATTCTGCTCGATCGCGGCTCCAACTATGCGAGTTATGCCGATGCCATAGCAGCCCATCAGCATCTTCTGGTCCTTGCCGTCCTGATCCTGGACAGTTGCTCCCATGGCGTCGCTGTACTTGGTGCCGAGCTGAAAAATGTGTCCAACTTCGATTCCGCGAGCAATCTTGAGTGTGCCCGAGCCGCCGGGTACCGGGTCGCCGGCAACGACGTTGCGCATATCCACTGTCTGCGGCTCGGGTAGGTCCCGGCCGAAATTCACGCCGGTGAAGTGCTGCTCAACTTCGTTGGCACCGCAGCTGAAGTCGGACATCGCTCCGACAGCATGGTCGAAAAAGACAGGTAGCCTGATATTGACCGGACCGAGGGAACCCGGCTCGCTACCGGTGGCCTTTCTGATCGTGTCGCTGTCAGCCATTGTTAGTGGCGAGGCTACGCCCGTGAGTTTTTGTGCTTTGACGGCATTGAGCTCGTGGTCGCCGCGAAGAACCAGAGCAACTGGACCGTCTTCGCCTTCAACTATCAGGGTCTTAACCGTTTCTGCCGCCGCTATCTTGAGCATCTGGCACAGATCGTCGATCGTGCGAATGCCGGGTGTCGCGATCTTCTCCATTATGCGCGTTGCATCTGCTCGGACACCTGTTGGCAGCAAGGTTGCCGCTGTCTCAACGTTGGCGGCGAAGTCGTCTGCATCGCTATAGGCAATCGCGTCTTCCCCGGAATCCGCGATGACATGGAATTCCTGCGATTTGTTGCCGCCGATTTCGCCGCTATCGGCCCATACCACCCTAAAATTCAGTCCTAACCGCGTAAATATCGCGGTGTAGGCAGCGTGCATCTTTTGGTAGGACTCTTCGAGGCCAGCGTCGTTGACGTCAAACGAATAGGCGTCCTTCATTATAAATTCGCGTGAGCGCATTACGCCGAATCGCGGCCGAATTTCATCACGAAATTTGGTTTGTACCTGGTAGAAATTTATCGGTAATTGCTTGTAACTACGAAGTTCCCGGCGGGCGATATCCGTTATGACTTCTTCGTGCGTCGGCCCGTAGCAATACTCCCGATCATGGCGGTCGGCCATGCGCAGCAATAGTGGGCCGTACTGGTCCCAACGCCCTGTTTCCTGCCACAACTCGGCCGGATGCACGGACGGCATCAGCAACTCGTGCGCGCCGGCGCGGTTCATTTCTTCGCGCACAATCTGCTCGATCTTGCGCAGCACCCGCACGCCGATCGGCATCCAGGTAAACAGCCCGGAAGCAAGACGACGTATCAATCCTGCTCGCAGCATCAACTGATGGCTGACGATTTCTGCCTCGGCAGGAACCTCTTTGAGTGTCGTCAGACCGAATTCGGAAAATCGCATGTCGTACGTACCTTGATCGCAATAGCGGAAACTGTAAGGCGCGAATTCTAGAGCATTCATTGCCCGATTTGTGGCTTATGTGACCGGACTGTATTGACAGAAAGAGCAAAGCAGGGGATCGTCGCCGCTGTTTCAGTCTGGTAGTTTCTCGTGGAAGGAAGAAGAAACCCGTTTGTTGCAGTGGAAGGAATTCCGTTATTGCTTCTGGTGGGCGCAGCCTGCGTCGCAGCAGTACGCTATCTGGATATCGTATTTGCAGTGTTTTTCGGCCTGCTGTTCGTCGCTCTGTACTTGTTGTTTCGTGATCCGAGGCGGCAGGTCCCGTCCGCTCCATTGGGTGTCGTCAGTCCGGTCGACGGAAAAGTTGTTGCAGTGGATCGGGCAGAGGAAGGCGTGTTGCAGGGCACGGCGCACCGCATTCGCATCGAAATCGATAGCTTCGGGACCTATACCGCACGTTCGCCGGTCGAGGGCAAAATCATGGATCTGCACTCCTTCGTTGCCGATAAACCCATCGATTACGAAACCAATGCGTTGTGGGTGCAAACGGACGAGGGCGATGACGTCGTTCTGCAGTTCATGAATTACCGCCTGGGTCTCGCGCCTCGCGCGATCATACGCTTTGGTGAACGAGTGGGACAGGGTAAGCGCTGCGCATATCTCAGGCTGGCGCGATACGCAGAGGTCCACCTGCCCATATCCAGTAGCGTTTTGGTTGAGCCGGGCCAGACCGTGGTTGCGGGGTCAGACCTGATCGCCAAATTACTGCACAGCTAAGTGAAATGCGGCATTCGCCGTGGCAGACTAGCGACCATCAGCCCGCAAGGAACATCCGAGTGATCCAGACAGAACATCAGCGCCGCGCCTACCTCCAGGCACTCGGAATTGATGTCTGGGTGCCGAGCGACCAGCCGCAATCCGGTGCAGAACCCCCCGGAGAAAGTTCGGATATTGGCGCGATGGAATGGCCAGAGTTGCGTACCTCGGTAGCCGCATGTACCCGCTGTCCTCTGCACGTCAGTCGCACCCAGACCGTCTTCGGGGTCGGCAACGAGAACGCCGACTGGCTGATCGTCGGCGAAGCGCCAGGTGCGGAAGAAGATCGGCGTGGCGAGCCTTTTGTCGGTCGAGCCGGGAAATTGCTGACCGAGATGTTGCGTGCCGCCGGTCAGGAACGTGGCCAGGTGTTTATCGCAAATATCCTGAAATGTCGCCCACCGAATAATCGCGATCCCGAGGCGGAGGAGTCTGCAGCATGCCGTCATTATCTGGAACGGCAAATCGCACTGATTCAGCCAAAGATCATTCTTGCGGTGGGTAGGATTGCAGCGCAGCAGCTACTTGATACGGATACGCCGGTCGGCCGACTGCGGGGTCAGTTGCACCATCTTGGTGGGATTCCCCTTGTGGTTACCTATCATCCTGCCTATCTCTTACGTAGCCCAACGCAGAAACGCAAAGCGTGGCAGGATATTTGTCTCGCTATGGATGTGGCGGCAGGGCACGCTGCATGATTACGCCCATTCGTGAAGCTCAGGTAGTGGTGCGAACAATGACGCACGAGGACCTGTCCGTGGTGGCTGATATCGAACGGCAAAGCTATGAATTTCCCTGGAGCCATGGTGTATTTCGGGACTGCCTGCTAGCTGGCTATCAGTGCATCGTGCTGGCGCGTGACGACGCAGTAGTTGGATATGGGATTCTGTCCATCGCGGCCGGTGAGGCGCACATCTTGAATATATGTATACATCCAGACAACCGCTCAATGGGCTATGGTGAAAAACTGCTTGATGAAATTCTGTTCCGTGCGCGCTCGTCGTCAGTACGGCAAATTTTTCTCGAAGTGCGGCCATCGAATGAGCATGCACTGGCGCTTTATCGGAAAAAGGATTTTCACAAAGTGGCGGATCGGCCAGCGTACTATCAAGCTTCACAGGGTCGAGAAGACGCCAATGTTCTCGTCAAGAAGCTGACGTCTGACAGCTGACGCTGGCAGCGAAACCACTATGTCTCGGATCTCCGATCAGGTTAGCAGGCGGCGTACTTTTGCGATTATTTCGCATCCGGACGCCGGCAAGACCACGCTCACGGAAAAATTGCTCTTGTTTGGTGGCGCTATCCAGCTCGCCGGAACCGTAAAGGGGCGCAAGGCGAGTCGACACGCAACCTCGGACTGGATGGCGCTGGAACAGCAACGTGGAATATCGATAACGTCGTCTGTTATGCAATTCCCGTATCGCGATCATGTGGTGAATCTTCTCGACACGCCGGGCCATGAGGACTTCTCCGAAGACACTTACAGAACGCTTACTGCTGTTGATTCGGCCCTCATGGTGATCGATTGTGCCAAGGGCGTGGAGCAGCGCACGATCAAGTTGATGGAAGTGTGTCGCCTGCGCGACACACCGATTATGACGTTCATCAATAAGCTCGATCGCGATGGTAGAGAGCCGATCGATCTGATGGATGAAATCGAATCAATTCTGAAAATTCAATGCTCGCCGATCACCTGGCCGATTGGGATGGGGCGCTCGCTGACCGGTGTCTATCACCTGATACAAGACCGAATTTACTTGTACGAGAATGTCGGCCGACAAAAGAAGTCCGGGCAGACGATTATCGATGGCTTGCACACGGATCTGGCCACTGAAGCCCTCGGCGCGGACGCCGACGTTTTTCGGGATGAGATCGAACTGGTCAAAGGCGCGTGCCCGGCGTTGGACGTAGACAAATACCTGGCGGGACAGCAGTCACCTGTATTTTTCGGTTCGGCACTGGCAAATTTTGGCGTCAAGGAATTGCTGGATGAGTTTGTAGAACACGCGCCGTCACCATTGCCGCGTACTACTGATCAACGCATTGTTGAGCCCAATGAAGATACGTTGAGCGGCTTCGTTTTCAAAATTCAGGCGAATATGGATCCAGGGCATCGCGATCGTATTGCTTTCATGCGAATTTGCTCCGGTGAGTTTCAGAATGGGCAGAAAATTCTGCATGTACGCTCGGGCAAAGAAATGAAGATCGCCGACGCAATTACGTTTATGGCTGCAGATCGACAGCACGCCGATCTAGCGTATGCGGGTGACATCATCGGTCTGCACAATCACGGCACGATCAACATCGGGGACAGTTTCAGCGAGGGTGAGCAGTTACGGTTCGCTGGTATTCCAAACTTTGCGCCGGAAATGTTTCGCCGTGCGGTGCTTAAAGACCCGCTCCGACTGAAAGCGCTACAGAAAGGATTGGCGCAACTGTGTGAGGAGGGGGCAACGCAACTGTTTAAGCCAATGCGCAATAATGACCTGATTCTTGGCGCTATCGGACAGCTGCAGTTCGATGTTGTTGCGCATCGATTACAGGATGAATATAAAGTCGAATGCCAGTTTGAAGCAATCAACGTTGCAACGGCCCGCTGGGTGGTATGCGACGATGAAAAGATGCTGGCCGAATTCGAGCGTAAGGCACACGACAACCTGGCACTGGATCATGGTGACAGACTGGTTTATATCGCGCCTACCCGGGTCAACCTGAATTTAACCGAAGAACGTTGGCCCGACATCGATTTTTGTAAGACCCGTGAGCATTAATGATTAACCGCAAGGTTTTCGCCTGGGCATTATACGACTGGGCCAACTCCGCGTTCGCATTGAGCGTCCTGGCCGTACTTTTTCCCATTTTTCTAGGGACTTACTGGAGTGCTGGCGATGCCGGCGCTGCGGTGACGACGCGCTTGGGATTCATCACTGCAGCGGCGGCATTGATCGTCAGCGTGGCCGCCCCGGTTTTCGGTGCGATTGCCGACAGCGGTGGCTATCGCAAACGATTTCTCGTCATTTTGGCGTTACTGGGGGCTGCGATGACCGCATCCCTGGCCCTGCCGGGGCAGGGCGCCTGGCCATGGGCACTCGCGTTTTACTTGCTCGCGTCGATCGGATTTTACGGATCAACCGTATTTTACGACTCGCTGTTGGTCGATGTTGCTACTCCCGACAAGTACGATTTCGTGTCAACGCTGGGCTACTCGCTCGGCTACCTTGGTGGCGCATTGCTGCTTGGTTTGCACGTGTGGATGTTGAAGTCTCCAGCAACTTTTGGCATGGCCGATAGTTCTGAAGTAATCAAATTTGCATTCGTATCTGTCGGCGCGTGGTGGGCAATTTTCATGCTACCCGTGATCGTGTTCGTGCCCGAGAAACGCAATGCAACGCTGGCGTCGCGCAAACTGGTCAGTGCGGCGTTTCGGGAGTTGGCGTTAACGTTTTCGCATATTCGCCAGTACCGCAATATTGTTCGATTCCTGATTGCATACTGGCTGTACATCGGCGGCGTCTTTACTGTGATTTCAATGGCCGCCAACTACGGTCAACGACTCGGGTTCAAAGACTCCGACCTGGTGCTTGCATTCATGATCACCAATCTCGCGGGCTTTCCGGCAACACTATTGTATGGATTTCTCGGCCAGAAATTTGGCGCTCGGAGCGGCATTTATCTGGCCTTGTTCATCTACGTGCTGGTGTCGAGTTGGGCAGTCTTCATGACCGATATTCGCCAGTTCTATGTGATGGCCATAATTGTTGGCTGCATTCAGGGTGGCGTACAGGGACTGAGTCGATCTTTTTATGCATCGTTAATCCCGAAAGATCAGCCGGGCGAGTTCTTCGGTTTCTACAATATGATGACCAAGTTTTCGCACGTCATTGGGCCGACGATTGTCGGATTTTCAGCGATGCTATCGCCAAGCCCGGGGATCGTACTGGTCGTCTTGCTGCCGCTGTTCATCGGTGGCGGATTGCTACTGACTAGAGTTGACTAACGCTGTGTTGCAATCGCTGTAGCGAGCGCGCATCCGGCATGCCATAGCGGGCAGCTAAATACGCAGTCGTAACAGCGTCAATAGCGGCATCTTCAATCGCGGACTCGGAATGCGCTCTTGCCGCAAACGCTACCGGACTTTCCCCGATCTGGGTGTGCAGCCCGGATTTTTTAACGAATTTCCGGTACAGAATTGTCGCTCGATCCGGACGCGGAGTGCGATAGCGGAAGGCAAGCAAAAGGCTGATAAGAATGATAATACCGATGACCAGAGCTACCATTGTTAGCATCATCTTGCGCCAGTCGGGATCGTCCATACCGAGCCATTGCATCAGTTCGTTTTGCTTGTCCGGGCCATAGCCGAGTACCAGGTCATTCCATTTCGCGTTGATTGCGTCCCAGGACATTTGCAGGTTGTGCAGCAAAGCAGACGGTGCGGAAAGGCCCCATGCAGCGGCAGCGCCGCTTAACATTGAGCCACTCATGCCCGCGTCAATGCGTTCGGGAGCAACTGCTGCCGTCGGGTCCACCCGGTACCAGCCAGTGCCGGGCATCCAGACTTCTGTCCAGGCGTGGGCATCCGACTGGCGCACAATGAGGTGCCCGGCCTTGGGGTTCAGTTCGCCACCCTGGTAGCCAAGTACGATACGTGCGGGGATGCCAACCGAGCGCATCATCACGGCGAACGCTGAGGCATAGTGCTCGCAGAAGCCCTGCCGCGTGTTGAACAGGAAGCCGTCGACCGGATTGTTACCGAGCGCAGGCGGTTCCAGAGTGTAGAAGTACTCTTCTTCGTGAAACTTGCGCAGTACGGATTCGATGTAGGCGCTTTTGGAGCCGGCCGCAGCAAACATTTGCCGGGCCAGTTCGGCTGTTCTCGGATTAGTCTCTGGCTGCAGCCGTATATTCCAGTCAGCTTTCAGGTCACGCATGTCAACATCACTTCGATACTCCGGGTACGAGACGGCCTCGTACACTACCCGTTGATCGATTGGCTGCACGCGCGAGAGCTGCTGCTCTCCGCCCATGAATGTGCGTTCCAGCGACCAGCTGTACGGAATGTCCAGAGCGAACACCCATTGCTGGCGGGTTGGCTCCAGCGCGATGGAATACTTGATCGGGTCACCGCTCACAATGATTTTTTCGAGCTCGCGTTGGTTGTTACCCAGCATCGGTTCATTGCCGGACCAGGTGCGACCATTAAAGCGATGCAACACCAGCCCGCGCCAGTAGCGATCCCGTGGTTCCGGAATAGTGCCGTCAAAAGTGACGCGGAACGCGAGTGCATCAGAAAGCGACAAGGAGCTTATGTCGCCGGGACTCATCGTGTCGCTGAGACCCGAGGTCCCGGAACTGGTATCAATCGGAACTGCCCAGAACGGCGTACCGATACGGGGGAAGAACACCCACATTGCTAATGCTAACGGCAACGCATACATAACCAGTCGTCCACCGGTTTGAAAACTGCGCACAGGAGATTCCGCCCGATTTGCCGACATGCGCAGCCAGGCCGTCATGATGAGCAGCACTGCGATCATCAAATATGGCAAAGACCATAAATATTGCTCTCGCAACAACGACGACATGACCAGAAATATCGAGATAAACAGGAGTACAAATTGATCGCGCCGCCGGCGCGTTTCCAGCAGTTTCAGTGCGGCCATGATCGCGAGCAGAGCGGAACCAGGGCCCACGCCGCTGATCGACGAATAGGTAAACAACACGCCGAGAAAACAGGTCAATGCGAGCAGCGCCCGAAACCAGGTAGACGGCAATAACATGCGACGCTGTTCGATAATGTAGCGCCAGGCGGCGCAGGCGATGAATGCGACTGTTATCCATACGGGCAGAAACTGCACATGTGGAATGATCGACAGAGTCAGCGCAGCGAGTGTCCATGGCAGGCTGGCGAGCAGCGAGCCGTCTGTGCCGCGTGGCTTAGCCATGTGCGTCGTCCAGGCCGAACAATGCTAAAGCCTCCAGGCATCGCTGTCTTTGGGCTTCCCCGTGTGCCGGTGAAAACTCCCGCCCGGGCAGGCGCAGTCCGTAGTCGGCGCGCGACTGATCTGTGTCAGTGACCCAGCGCGTCAGAATACAAAGGCGCTGCTCCACATTGTCTTCAGGCACCGCATCGAAGTCGAACCACTGGCTACTGGTATCAGCGCCGGCGAATTGTTTCGACAACAACTGACCCGTGCGGGCATACGCTTTCCAGGCGACGTTACGCGGCGAGTCACTGTTCTGGTATCTGCGCAAGCCTGCGAAATCCTCTTCGCCCCGTGCGTCATGCTGGCGGTGGCCCTGTGCAGACTCCGTGGGCGGCGGGCGCGGCGCTGTCGCGGCTGCTGTGGGGTAAACGAGTCCACGAAGATTCATGTGCAGCCACGCCCAGGAGCGAAACAGTTCGAATGGGAAAAACGTCCGAATGCCGAAGCGTTCGAGTTGCACCCAGCCACGACGGTCTGTTTTGACAACGAGTTTGAAAACCTTGCTTTCACCGGCTGGCAGATCGTGCACCTCGCTGACGGACTGGTCGGCATACAGCATCACGCCGTGGCGCGGATTCTTGCTGTGGTTGGTAACGGCGATACGAAATATCGCTGACTGGCCGGCATAGACCGGTTCGACGCCGGCGAAACTCAGCTCAAGGCCGACCAGATTGCGCTGGCATTGATGCATCGCGACGAAACCGAGCCCGGCCAGCATAAAGGTGAGGACAAACGAGAGATTATTGTTGTAGTTCATCGACCCCAGCAACATCGCAAACGACATCAGGGCGTAGATGAGCCCGACCCCGGTCGGCAGTATATAAACGCGGCCTGGGCCTAGTGTGGTTACGTGCGGGTCGACGCCCTGACGCTTCCTGGCCCAGCGTTGTACCCGCGCGTTGGCAGCGGACGATATTCCCGAGGCGAAGCGGGCTTTAGGGAATGGCCACTGAATCGAGGACATGCTGACAAAGCTCGGCTGCGGTGCGATAACTGGTGTTCCCAGCGGGTTTCAGGCGATGCCCGGCGACAGCCGCAAAAACGGCCTGGATGTCGTCGGGATAGACGCCGGAGTGGTGGTGCACGAAGGCGTGTGATTTGGCCGCCGCTGCAAGCGCAATCGCACCACGCGGAGACAATCCAATGTCGATGTCGGGTGACTCGCGTGTCAGTCGAACCAATTCTTGAATGTAGTCAACCAAAGGATCGCTCATGTGTATCGAAGCTGCTGACTTTTGTAGTTCGCGAACGACGTCCGGTGATAGTTCGGCAGCTACGTCTTCGAGCATAGTGCGGCGATCACCGCCCACCAGAAGCTTGCGTTCATTCTCTGCGTTCGGGTAACCGAGCTCCAGGCGCATCAGGAATCGGTCGAGTTGTGATTCAGGCAGCGGAAAAGTGCCGATCTGGTCCGCCGGATTTTGCGTTGCCACCACAAAGAACGGTTCGGGCAGGGCCCGAGTATTGCCATCGACACTGACCTGATATTCCTCCATTGCTTCGAGCAGCGCGCTTTGTGCTTTTGGGGTCGCGCGATTGACCTCATCGGCCAAAATCAGTTGCGAGAATACAGGACCGGGCTGAAATTCGAATTCGCCTTTGTCTTGCTTGAAAACGGATACCCCGACAATATCTGCGGGTAGCAGATCGCTGGTGAACTGGATGCGCCGAAAGCTGAGCCCCAGAATTCGCGCGAGCGCCTGAGCGAGCATGGTTTTGCCAAGTCCTGGCAGATCTTCAATGAGCAAGTGGCCGCGGGCGAGGAGGCACGACAATGCGAGTCCGATCTGCTCGTCCTTGCCGAGAATAATGCTACCCAGCGCTTTGCGGGCACCGTCAAGCGCGACGCGGCTCGCGTCTTTGCTCAAAGGCAATTTTTCGATCGGGTTTCCGCCCGGCATAGAGTTCTCCTGCGTAGCCTTATATCGTCGCGGATAGTCGCGACGATTGCACTCAAAGCGGGCAGGATTGTGATGCAGTTATCAAAAAAACAGGCGGGGCTAGTCGAGCTCCGTCAGTTTTTCGAGCTGCTCCGCCAGTTGCGCGATGGTTTTCTCGAAATCAATCGCTCGCTGCTTTTCCTGTGTGACCACTTCAGCAGGAGCGTTGTTCACAAAATTTGCGTTGCCGAGTTTGCCTTGAGTCTTCGCAAGATCAGCATTCGCGCGTTGCATCTGCTTTTCAAGGCGGGCGCGTTCGGCCTCTACGTCAATCAGGCCTTTCATCGGCACCAATAAGCGGAGGTCGCCGAGTAGAGCCGTGGCAGCGGTCGGTGGGTCCTGGTCAATCTGCAAAGCCGTAATCGATTCGACACGTCCTACGCGCTGCAACAAATGCATAAATTTTTCGGCACGCGACTGATCGTCTGCAGTGGCGTTCTGCAAAATCACGGGCAATGGTTTTCCGGGCGCTATATCCATTTCGCCACGAATCTGGCGAATACCGAGAATGAAATGCCGGACCCATTCGATATCCGCCTCGGCTTCTTCGCAGGCCGTCTCATCGTCAACTGTAGGAAAGGGCCTTAACATGATCGTGTCGCCTTCGACGCCGGCGCGGGGGGCGACCTGCTGCCAGATCTCTTCGGTGACGAAGGGGATGATCGGATGCAACAGCCGCAACAGAGATTCCAGTACAGTGATCAGCGTGCGGCGAGTACCACGCTTCGCGGCTTCCGACGCTTCTTCGGATTGCAGAACAGGTTTGGACAACTCCAGGTACCAGTCGCAAAACTCGTGCCACGTGAATTCGTACATTGCCTGTGCAGCAAGGTCGAGGCGATACACCGCCATCTGCTCGTGCACAATATTGACTGCGTGATCGAGTCGCGCCTGAATCCAGTGATCCGCGGCGCTAAGCTCGATTTCGCCTTCGCCAATATCTTCCGTATTCATCAATACGTAGCGCGCGGCATTCCACAGCTTGTTACAAAAATTCTTGTAGCCGTCGATTCGGCCTAGATCAAAGCGAATATCACGGCCGGTTGTTGCCAGCGCGGCAAACGTGAAGCGAAGTGCATCGCAACCGTAAGCATTGATGCCGTCCGGGAATTGTTTGCGCGTCGATTTTTCGATCGCTGGCTTGAGGTGATCCTGCATCAAGCCGGTCGTGCGTTTCGCCAGTAGCGAGTCAAGGTCGATACCATCGATCAAGTCGAGCGGATCCAATGTATTACCCTTGGACTTCGACATTTTCTGGCCTTCCTGATCTCGAATCAGGCCGTGGATGTAGACCTCACGAAACGGCACGTCGCCCATGAACTTGATGCCCATCATGATCATGCGCGCGACCCAGAAGAAAATGATATCGAAGCCGGTGACCAGAACACTGCCGGGATAGAACTTGTCGACTTCTGCGGTTTTGTCCGGCCAACCGAGAGTACTGAACGGCCATAAGGCAGAAGAGAACCACGTGTCCAGAACGTCATCGTCCTGCCGCAGCGCGATGTCGTCGGCCAGGCTGTACTTTTCGCGCACGGCCGCTTCATTGCGCGCGACGTAAATCTTGCCGTCCTCGTCGTACCAGGCAGGTATGCGGTGTCCCCACCAAAGTTGGCGGCTAATACACCAGTCCTGAATGTTGTACATCCAGTCGAAGTAAGTTTTCGACCAGTTTTCAGGCACGAACTTGATCTGGCCGGACTTGACCGCTTCGATCGCCGGTTTGGCAAGTGGTTCGATTTTCACATACCACTGATCCGTAAGGTACGGCTCAACAACAGCGCCAGTGCGATCGCCCCGCGGAATTTTGACAACGTAGTCTTCAATTTTGTCGAGCAGTCCCAGCGCTTCGAATTCGGCCACAATTTTCTTGCGCGCGACGAATCGATCAAGTCCGCGGTAAGCCTCGACGACGTCATTCGACATCGCAGCGTCATCGGTTAATACGTTGTACATCGGCAGGTCATGGCGTTTGCCGATTTCGTAGTCGTTAAAATCATGCGCCGGCGTAATTTTGACGCAGCCGGTGCCAAATTCTGCTTCGACGTAGTCGTCCGCGATTACCGGAATTCGCCGCCCGACGATCGGTAACAGAATATCCTGGCCCACGAGGTCTTTGTAGCGCTCATCGCCGGGATGTACTGCGACCGCGCTGTCGCCCAGCATCGTTTCCGGGCGCGTGGTAGCGACCGTCAGGTGGCCATCGCCTGAAGCGAGCGGATAATTAAAGTGGTACAAATGTCCTGGCTCGTCAGCTGACAAAACCTCCAGGTCGGACAATGCCGTGTGCAGGACCGGATCCCAGTTAACCAGGCGCTTGCCGCGATAGATCAGGTCCTCTTCGTACAAGCTGATAAAAACTTTCGAGACTGCCTCGGACAGACCTTCGTCCATAGTGAATCGATCCCGGCTCCAGTCTACCGATGCACCGAGACGACGCAGCTGATTGCCGATCTTGCCGCCGGACTCGTCTTTCCACTGCCAGACTCGCGCGACGAATTTATCTCGACCAATATCGCGTCGATGCGTGCCCTCATTGGCGAGCAGGCGCTCGACGACCATTTGCGTTGCGATTCCGGCGTGATCGGTACCGGGTTGCCAAAGCGCGCTGTAGCCCATCATGCGCTTGTAGCGAGTCAGTGCGTCCATGATCGTGTCCTGGAACGCATGCCCCATATGCAGCGTTCCGGTCACGTTCGGCGGCGGTATCATGATGCAATACGGCTCGCCGTCACCCTGTGCCGCGAAATACCCGTTATCTTCCCAACGCGCATAGACGCGTTGTTCAATATCGGCTGGTTGGTAAGACTTATCCATGGGATGTAATGTTCAGGCGGGTCGGGCAGGGGCTATACGTTGTGCGTTTCGAGTGTATGGCCCTGGTCTCGATAGGCGGTGAATCGTTTGCGGCTCTCTTGTTTACAGGTCTCGTCGGAGCTTACAAGCTCCGCGACGCGCGGGAAAGTCTCAGCAAACTCCGGAATTTCATCGCACAGATTGATCAGCAAATCGCTGGGTTCGACGGCGGCGGTGCCGCAGGCAATCGTTACAGGTGAGCGTCGCGCCGATGCGGCACCGTGGAGGGTTTCGTGCGGCACGAAACTGCCGTCCCGAAACGTCCATAAAAGGTCGTCAATCCGATCAACGTCACTCTGGCTGACCAGGTGAATGTGTACTGTGTTGTTCAGCCGATAGGCCTTTTCTGCCAATCGGCAGGCGAATGAATAACGCGATTCAACACCAGCCTCTTTGAGAAGATAGAAGTCTACGCGTGCCATTAAGGCAGCGCGCCGCATCTGTCGAGCACAAACTCTGTTAGCAACGGAACGGGTCGCCCGGTTGCACCTTTCTGTTTGCCGCTCTCCCAGGCCGTGCCTGCGATGTCGAGGTGCGCCCAATTCAGGCCGTCTGTGTATTTGGCGAGAAAGCAACCGGCCGTAATCGCGCCAGCCGCGCGCCCACCGATGTTGGCCATGTCCGCAAAATTGCTCTCCAGCAATTGCGCGTATTCCTCGTCCAGCGGCAGTTGCCAGGCCAGGTCATTCGACGCCGCGCCAGCGGCAACGATGCTGCTCGCCAGTTTGTCGTTATTACTCATGACGCCACTGCGGTGATGCCCGAGCGCGATGACGCAGGCGCCGGTCAGCGTAGCGACGTCGATGACCGTCTCTGGCTTAAAGCGACGCGAATAGGTAAGCGCATCGCACAGTATCAAGCGGCCTTCTGCATCCGTGTTCAGAACCTCGATCGTCTGCCCAGACATACTTTTTACTATGTCGCCGGGTTTCGTCGCGCTGCCACTCGGCATGTTTTCAACAGTCGGTACGATGACATTCACATTGACCGGTAATTGCAGTTTGGCAATTGTCGCGATGGTGCCGATAACGCCCGCCGCGCCACACATGTCGAATTTCATTTCGTCCATGCCGGCACCGGGTTTCAACGAAATGCCGCCAGTGTCAAATGTAACGCCTTTACCGACCAGTACGATCGGGTCTTGTTTGGTCGTACCCTTGTATTGCATCACAATCAATTTGGCCGGCTGGTCGGAACCGGCACTGACAGACAGGAGTGACTCCATGCCGAGCTTTTTCATCTCGGCTTCGCTTAACACGCGCGTGTGCAGATTCTTATTCTCGCGCGCCAGTTTCTGAGCGGTACGCGCCAGATGTGACGGCGTGCAGACGTTGGCAGGCAGGTTACCGAGATCTCTTGCTAACGACATACCAGTGCCAATGGCGTCGCCGTGCTCACAACCCCGCTTCGCTTTCGCCGCATCGCTTTTGGAGTTAACTGCGACACCGACTTGCCGCAGATTGCTCGCCGCCGGTTTGCGGCCGCTCTTCATTTGCGTAAAGCGATACAAAACACTGGCCGCCGATTGCGCCGTGTGCCGTGCAAGGTAATAAACAGTCGAATCAGAAATACTTTCCAGCGTGAGGCAGTTCAAAACGCTCTTGCACTTGGTTTGAGACACGGCACGCAAGGCTGCCGTTGTGGCTGCCGTGAACTGCTTTGCACCAAATTCACCCATCTTGCCAAGGCCGACAACGGCAACTCGCGCTGCTTTAACGCCGGCGACGCCGTTCAAAATTCTGCAGCTGCCAGGTTTTGATGCCAGATCACCGCTCTTGATCAGGCGCTGAATTGCCCCCTTGCTGGCGGCATCTATGTCGCGCGCAGCGGCTCCGAGTTTGCCGCCTTTGTAAATGCCAACTACCACGCAGTCGACAGCCCTGCGCGACGCTTTGCTCGTCGTTGTGAAATATTGCATAGAGTGTCTTTTCAGTTGGGTGCCGGGCAGGTCGGATCCGTGATGAATCAAGGGCTGTCGCAGGCAAAACAAAAACGGTAGTCTAACTGATTACGCCTTCTTTGGTTAAGCAAAAACCGGCCCTTGATGTTTCGCATTCTCGATCGCTACATATTCAGAGAAATAGCCTCCACCTGGCTCGGCGTCACTATGGTCCTGCTATTGATCCTGCTGACCAATCAGTTTGCCCGGGTTCTTGGGGATGTTGCCAAGGGCAAGCTCCCCAAAGACGCCGCTTTTGACGTGATCGGCCTGTCTGCGGCTCAGTATCTGACTATTTTGGTGCCAATTGGTCTGTTTCTCGCGATCATGCTCGCTCTGGGGCGCCTCTATCGTGACAGTGAACTGCCGGCCATGATGGCGTGTCGGGTCGGCCCGTCCGGAATTTATCGGCCGCTTTTTTGGCTGCTCCTGCCGTTGTCGTTGGGTGTGGCGTGGTTATCCATCGATTTGGGGCCGCGCGCATTGCAGTCGATTGAGCGGGTAGGTGCCGAAGCGCGTCGCGAGGCGGATCTGGCGAGTATCGAACCGGGGCGTTTTGTATCGATAGGACCAAATAATGCGGTCGTGTACGGCGAAAGCGTGCGAGAAGACGGTGTCATGGAAAACGTCTTCCTGCAGCGTCGCATGGAGGACGGACGCATGGAGGTTGTGGTCGCGCGTCTCGGCGAGCAAATGGAGTCAGACGATCCGGATATTCGATTCCTGGTTTTACACGAGGGTCGCCGTTACGAAGGCATACCCGGCACCTCCGAGTTTCGAGTTGTTGAGTTTCTGGAACACGGGATTCCATACCGCCTGCCAAGTCTCGATCCGCCGGATCCGAGGCCGCGGGCAATGACTTTCGAGAGCCTCCTGCTGTCCAGCGAGTTGCCGCATATTGCCGAACTGCAATGGCGCCTTGGCGTGCCGATAGCAACGATAATTCTGGCCATTCTTGCAGTGCCTTTAAGTCGAACGCAGCCACGGGCGGGCCGTTATGGTCGGCTGGCTATTGGCCTGCTGGTTTTTATCATCTACCTGAACATGCTGAGTGCCGCTAAAGCCTGGATCGAGCAAGGCACCTTGTCGCCGAGCCTCGGATTGTGGTGGGTGCATGCCTGTGTATTGCTATTTGCGCTGGGGTTACTCGGGTCTCAGGGCATGTTTTATCGCAGGATACGTGCATGAATAGCATTCTTACTCAGTACCTGATGCGTGCCATTCTGACAACTACCGCACTGGTCCTGCTGGTGTTGTTGGCTCTGGCCGGATTGTTTGAATTCATCGCCGAGCTTGATGACACGCAAGGCGACTATCAGACTCCGCAGGTCGTGCTGTATTCCTTGCTGCGGCTGCCGCAGCTTGCGTTCGAAATGTTACCTATCGCTGCGCTTATCGGGTCGTTGTTGGCCCTTGGCGCGCTTGCATCGAACAGCGAGATCATCGTCATGCGCTCGGCGGGACTTTCTGTAATGCGCCTTGCCAGCATGGTCGGTGTCGCTGGCTTGACGATGCTGATTCTGACTGGCTTGCTTGGCGAATTCATTGGACCGCCGCTTGATTATTTTGCACGCAATATGCGTCAGGACGCACGCTCCGAACAATCGGAGGACCGACTCGGGCAGGAAGCCTGGGTCAGGGACGGCCCGGTATTTCTGCATTTTGAACGGGTCAGTTCCGACTACGACTTCGGCAGCATTTACCTGTATCGATTTGACGAATTCAACGAACTTATATCGATTGCAAGCGCGGAGAATTCGGGTATCGATGACGACGACAATTGGGTACTGCAAAATTTTCGCGAGACACGATTCGAGGACGACGGCGTGCAAATCGTGGAATCGTCGCGCGCAGTGCAATCATTTGATATCGACGCTGAAGTTCTGGGTATTTCGCTGGTCAAACCGCAGAGTCTTTCAGGCCGTGGCCTCATGAGTTACATCAACTATCTGAAACGCAATAATCTGGACGCCAACCGCTACGAAACCGAGCTTTGGTATCGGATCTCGCGCACGGTTGCAGTCACCATCATGCCGTTGCTGGCGTTGGCGTTCGTATTCGGCTCCCTGCGAACCGGTGGTGCCGGTGCGAGATTGATGATCGGTGTTGTGATCGGGCTAGGTTACTATCTCGCGAGTGAGATGCTGGCGAACTCCGGTCAGGTGTACAGTTTGAATCCGGCAGTGGTCGCATGGCTGCCATCGGGAGTGTTGCTCATCGTTACAATTTTTGCACTTAAACGCGTGCGCTGAGATTCATTCCGACTCTGTGTCTTCGGGTTGTATTTCCTTAGGGTAGTGCATCAATCGTGTTTTGCTGATGCGGTCGTGCCAGGTGAGGCTTTCCTTATCCCATAACTGCCAAAGAAATCCGAGACCGACCGGCAGCCATGAAATAATCGCGGCGAAAAAGCGAATACATGCCTGCCCGAGTGAGGGGATCTGACCGGTCTCAGTCTCCGCACGCAACCCCCAGGATTGCATGCCGAGGGTACGACCCGAGCGCGACCAAAAGCCGACGAAAAAAGCGAAGATCACGACGGCCAGCGTAATCTGGTAGGGCAAATTTCCGCCCGATTCGACAGGATCTCCGCCACGCCAGGCGATAAACGGAATTGTTGTCAGAAATAACAAGGCGAGAATCAGCAGTCCGTCATACAGCATTGCTCCGATACGTCGCATCAGACTGGTGGGTTTGTTCATCATTCCGGCGCACCTATTCCAAGTTTTGCACGGCGCCGATAATCGCGGCCGAGCCAGATCGCGACCAACGCCCATGCTGCTGTGAATGGCACCATGATCCAGGAAATCGCGGTTATACCGAGGCCGAGTGCCGCCAGTCCACGTATTGACCATGCTCCAATTACGTCGCCGCTTCTATAGACTGCTGTATCCACGAAATTTTTGGACTTGTACTTGTCCTCTGGCGTGACTACTGAGTACAGCATGTCAGTCGTCGGTTTAGTGAAACCGAATCCGAGACCGCGTCGGGCAATCGTTAAAATTGCCAGACCAGCAAGCGTGGGGTTGACCGCAAGAATCGCGAATCCCGCAACCGAAAGAACTGGCATTAGCGCCAATGAAACACCGATCCCGAAACGACCGACTACATGTCGGACAAGAAATAACTGGCCGATTAGCGAAATGGCCAGTGTTGCGACATTGATATTTGAGAAGAATCGGGTTTGCTGATCCGGATCAGGAATGGCTTGTTCTACCAGCTGCGCCGTATACATATAGAGAAAGGTTCCGAGCAGGCTGGCGATTATGGACGATACTGCGATGCCGCCAAAATAGCTGGACGATAGCGCGTGCGTGATGCCGGCGAACGGGCTGCCGCCTAGCGGCTCTCCTTCACGAGCTGTCGTCATCGATTTTTGCTCACGTTCTTTAGACACCCATCGGCGAAGTCGGCTGATGCAAATCGTCGCCATGGCCAATAGTGCTGCCGCGAATGGGAACAGATTCTCAGAGCCGATCTTGACCGATAGAAAACTGGTCACAGCCGAAAAAATCAGACCGCCCATGCTGCCACCGGCTGTAATAACACCGAATAGTCGTCGACCTTGTTCGCGCGAGTAAATGTCTGCCATGAAACTCCAGAACACCGAAACGACGAATAGATTAAATACGCTCAGCCAGACAAAGAAGATCCGCCCCAGCCAAATAGGGCTCTGATTCCTGTCTGCATAGATCAAAAACACGATCCAAAAGATCAGCATGTTCAGGATGAAAAACAGGTAGATCCAGGGCAGGAATTGTCTGCGAGGAAATCGTGATGTAACCCAGCCGAAAATCGGCGTCGCAATTAGCATCGCAAAAAAGGTCCCTGTGAAGAGCCAGGGGATCGTATTCGGTCCGCTGCCGACGGCATGCATTTCACGGATAGGGCGGAGCACATAGTAC
>JBBKWL010000056.1:0-9513 GCA_037968975.1 Woeseiaceae bacterium
GGCTATTTACGCGGCCAATCGGCACATCACGAATGCCGAGGAAAAATAATGGACATTAGAAAAGTAAAAAAACTCATCGAATTGCTCGACGAATCGGGCATTGCTGAAATCGAAATTACAGAAGGCGAAGAGTCGGTACGCATCAGTCGTTACTCGCAAAACCCGCCTGCCGTAGTGGCGGCACCGGTCGCTGCGCCCGTGGCCGTGGCTGCGCCATTAGCGGCAGCCGCCGTAGCTGCCCCCGCTGCGGAGCCAGAAGAAACAGGCTTCCAGGTTGAGGCGCCGATGGTCGGCACTTTCTACGGATCATCGTCACCCGGCTCGGCACCGTACGTACAGGTTGGTGACCGTGTCAACGAAGGCGATACGCTGTGCATTATCGAAGCGATGAAGATGATGAACCAGATCGAAGCCGACGTTGGCGGTGTGATCAAATCCATTCGCATGCAAAACGGCGAACCGGTTGAATACGGACAAACCTTGTTCGTAATCGACCAGCGGCACAACGACTAAGCGGGCGCTGCCAGCATGCTCGAGAAAGTCGTTATAGCCAATCGCGGCGAGATCGCTTTGCGCGTCCAGCGTGCCTGCAAGGAAATGGGCATCAAGACGGTCGCCGTGCACTCGACTGCCGATAACAACCTCAAACATGTACTGCTCGCCGACGAAACCGTTTGTATCGGGCCGCCGCCGTCGACAGACAGCTATCTGGATATGCCGTCTATCATTGCCGCTGCGGAAGTAACGGACGCAACCGGCATACATCCCGGCTACGGATTCCTGTCCGAGAACGCAGATTTCGCGGAACGCGTCGAAACCAGCGGCTTTATTTTTATTGGTCCGCCGGCAAGCGCGATTCGGCTGATGGGCGATAAGGTGTCCGCGATCAAATCTATGAAAGCTGCCGGCGTGCCGTGTGTACCAGGCTCTGACGGACCGCTCAGCGAAGATCCTGACGAGAATATTCGCATCGCCCGGGAAATCGGTTATCCGATCATTATCAAGGCTTCCGGTGGCGGTGGTGGTCGCGGCATGCGCGTCGTGCATGCGGAAGCCTCTTTGGTCGCTGCAATTACAGTGACCAAGGCAGAAGCTCGTGCCGCGTTCAACAATGACGTGGTGTACATGGAGAAATACCTCGAGACACCGCGGCATGTTGAATTCCAGATTCTCGCCGACAAGCACGGCAACGCGATTCATCTCGGCGAGCGCGACTGCTCGATGCAGCGTCGCCACCAAAAAGTCATTGAAGAAGCACCTGCACCTGGAATTACAGAAGAGCAACGCAATCGAATTGGCGAAAGATGTGTACGCGCGTGCCAGGAGATTGGCTACCATAGTGCCGGCACATTCGAATTCCTGTACGAGAAAGGCGAGTTTTATTTCATCGAGATGAACACGCGTCTCCAGGTCGAACACCCGGTCACCGTAATGATCACCGGCATCGATCTCGTCAGAGAACAACTGCGCATCGCCGCGGGCGAGAAACTCAGCGTCACGCAGGATCAGGTTAAGCTCCTTGGTCACGCGATCGAATGCCGCATCAATGCTGAGGATCCGAAAACGTTCATGCCCTCGCCGGGCCTGATCACCTTGTGGCACGCGCCAGGTGGTCCTGGCGTACGCGTCGACAGTCACATATACAGCGGCTACAAAGTGCCCCCTTATTACGACTCGATGATTGGCAAAGTCATCACCCACGGCGGCGATCGCAACGCTGCCATCGCGCGCATGAAAAATGCGCTCGGCGAGATCGTCATTGAAGGAATCAAGACGAATGTGCCGCTGCATCAGGAAATCTTCCAACACGCAGCATTCCAGACCGGCGGCACAGATATCCATTACCTGGAGAAACGTCTCGGTCTAGTGTGATCGAGAGCACACCCTAGCGACGATGAATTGGCGACAATTTGTCATGGATCTTGAAACACTGAATCCGGAAACCGTCGAGGAAGTCTTCGCGCGCAATGGAGCCTGTTCAATCACATTGACAGACGCGGGTGATAAACCAGTTCTGGAACCTGCTCCAGGCGAAACTCCACTGTGGCCAGACGTGCGTATCACTGGTCTATTCCCGGCGAATGCCAATTTTGACGCGTTGCAGTCCGACCTGATTTCTGTTTTGGGCATCCATGCTTTGCCAAGGCACGAGATCTCGGATCTGGAAGATCGTGACTGGGAACGCGAATGGCTGAAGGATTTTGGCCCGATGAAATTCGCATCGCGCCTGTGGATTTGCCCGGGCGATTCCGTCGTCGACGAGGCGGACGCAGTTGTGGTTCGACTCGACCCCGGATTGGCCTTTGGTACCGGCACCCACCCGACGACAGCGCTTTGCCTGGAGTGGCTGGACGGGCTCGATCTCAACGGCGGCAGCATGCTCGACTATGGCTGTGGCTCCGGCGTATTGGCGATCGCGGCCTTACTCCTCGGGAGCGATCGCGCAACGGCCATGGACATCGATGACCAGGCTGTCCGCGCGACCGTAGACAACGCCATGCGCAACGACGTACGCGATCGTATGACCGTCAGCAATCATCCGGGCGGTGTTGCCGGCGAATTCGATGTCGTCGTCGCAAACATTCTTGCCGGGCCGTTGATCGAGCTGGCTGATTCGATCGCAGCGCATGTCAAAGGCGGTTGTTTGCTCGCGTTATCCGGCATACTCTCCGAGCAGGTTGAAGAGGTGCTCACTGCCTACCGGCCCTGGATCGAGTTCGAAGAACCCGCATTCCGAGAACAAGGTGGGCAAATCTGGGCACGACTAAACGGTCGAAGGACCGAGGACTGAGCGATGTATACCCAGTGCCCCGAATGCGAGGTCGCGTTTCGCGTTACCGCAGACGTTCTGAAGCAGGCAGCCGGCAAAGTCCGCTGCGGCGGCTGTGGCATTGCCTTCAATGCGCTCGCACACCTGTCCGAGGAAAACCCGGTCGCGCCTGTCAAAGACGATCCGCCGCCGCACGCCCTGGAAATTGAGACTGACGAACCGGGCGAACTCGAAGCCGGGACGCCACCCAAGTCAATCTCGGCGGAGCAAAGCGCCGCACTTCTGAAAACGCTTGATCAACTGGCCGGCGAAGATATCCGCATCGAAGACACGGGCGTCGAATGGCGCGTCATCGACGCAGACGAAGATGCGGACGACGATTTCGCCGATGACCCTGTGCCCGGCAGGGTGCACGAGGAAATGCGCTTCGACGACAACACGCCGCTCCCCGACGACTTTGATCTTGGTACGCCTGCTGCACCTGCACTGGTCTCGGTCGAGATCGCCCCAGAGCCACCACCTGCGCTCGAAAATTCACGCATCGATCTGGCGTTTGGGGAAGCGGGTGAATGGGAAGACCTGCTCGACGATCTGGAGGATGCGGCAGTTGCGGCTGTCGAGGAAGCAAAGCCCGTAGAAGAAACCGATATTTCGGCAGAGCTCGCGGCGTTGCCCGACGCAATTGCAGATGCTGAGCAGCCGTTGGATATGGACACGCAGTTTGCACTGCAGGCCGAGGAAATGGGTATTGACCTCAGCGGCATGCACGCCGTTGTGGATGATGATGTCGCTGACGATGAGGTCGCTGCAGCGTCAGAACGCGAGACCTCCATTGATGAGGACCTGATCGCTGCGGCATTTGTAGCCGAAGCTGCCGCAAAGGCAGAAGCCTCTGATGAGATCGAGTTAGATGAGATCGAGCTGGATGAAATTGAACTGGATGAGAGTGAACTGGATGACATCGAGCTGGCTGAAATCGAACTCGTAGAAGAGGAGCCAGAAGAGGTCGATATAGAATTTGATGCTGTCGACGCCAATGAGATCAATTTAGACGACGTTGAGCCAGACGATTTATCACGAGCAGGAATCCTCGATGAGGACGATTACCTGGAGGTCATCAGCGAAGCAGACGAGATCGCCGAAGACGAGGTTCTCGACGACCTTGTGCATGAAGATGCGCTGGAAGATCGGGTCCTGGAACAGGCGCTCATGGGAGAGGACGCTGCGGAAGAAGACGTCGCCGACGACGATGTCCACGATGCTGAGGCGGCGCTGGAGGCTGACCTTGAACAGGCACTGGAAGGATTGATCGAGGACAGCGAAGACGACGATATCGCACTGAGTGAATTCACGGAACCGGAACATTCCGACGTACCCGAGCCCACGGAAGAAGAACGCACGATCAACATGATGATCGATCAGGACCTGCTCGCAATCGCTGTCGAAGACGACGACGGATTCACGTCGACAATCGTGCAAAAGCAGATATCCGATACGGACGATATTCCGGCAGAGAACGACGCGCTCGCCGAAGAACCTGCCGCAGATATCGAAGATCATACCAACCCGGACCCAGAACCAGCTGACGAAGAAGACGCGGGTGAAGCAAACGTTGACGACATTTTCTCCGCCGCGGCGATGGCAAACAGCCCGTTGATGGAAACCATCGTCATGGAGGGCGAATCTGTCCATAACGAGGAAGAACAGCAACGCCTTGAAGCGGGTCGCAAGGCTGCCTCACTGAGCCTCAAGAAATCTGGCTTCAACACGGAAAAAGAAAAGCTGAGCGACTGGCAACCGCCAAAATACAGCATGGCCGCCGCAGCCGCGTTGCTGTTCGTCATCCTGTTTATACAGATCATCCACCATTCCCGCGAAGCGCTGGCGATTTCGCCGGCATTCCAAAATACGATCGGACCGGTGTATCGAATGGTCGGCAGCCCCATTACCCCCGCCTGGGACATCAAGGGCTGGCGCTTTGAGGCCACCAAAGGCAGCACCGACGAAAGTGATCAGGTACTGACCATCTATTCCCGCGTCGGCAATAATTCCGATCAAACGCTGCCCTACCCATTGGTGCACGTGTCTTTGACCGATCGTTTTGAAGAAATCATCGGCAGCCGGGTGCTGGAACCGGGTGAATACCTGTTCGACAACGCAGACCCGCGGCGCCAGGTGCAACCCAACGAGACCTTCAATGCGGTGATAAGCATTGACTCGCCGTCTGTCGATGCAACTGGATTCAAACTAAACGTTTGCTACCGTTTGACCAGCGGACAACTTCGGTGCGCCATCGAAGATTTCAAGTAATGCAGATCGGACCGTACCAACTCCGCAGCCCATTTGTGCTGGCGCCAATGGTTGGCGTTACTGACGCGCCGTTTCGGCAAATTTGCCGCCGCTTTGGAGCGGGTCTAACAACGTCGGAGATGACGACCGCAGACATCAGCCTTTGGCAGACTGCGCAGTCCCGTCGAAAACTGGATATTGACCTTGATGCCGAACCGATCGCCGTACAGATCGCAGGTTCGGAACCTGCGCAAATGGCGCTTGCTGCGCAGGCCTGCGTTGAACGCGGCGCGCAAATCATTGATATCAATATGGGTTGCCCCGCCAAGAATGTGTGTAAGAAACTTGCAGGGTCCGCGCTGCTACAGGATGAAAAGCTGGTTGCGCGGATTCTCGAGGCAGTCGTTGCGGCTGTAACGGTGCCAGTCACCTTGAAGATGCGCACCGGATGGGACCCGGAGCATCGCAATGGCGCGCGAATCGCCAGAATCGCAGAGCAATGCGGAATCCAATCGCTCGCTGTGCATGGTCGCACGCGACAATGTCGCTACAAAGGCGACGCCGAATTCGAAACCATTGCGCAAATCAAAGCGCAAGTGCAGATCCCGGTTTTTGCCAATGGCGACATCACCACTTTAGAGAAGTCACTTGAAGTGTTGCGACTAACTAATGCAGATGGCTTGATGATCGGCCGGGGCGCTCAAGGTCGGCCGTGGATCTTTCGCGAGCTGCTGGCCTATCACCAAGATGGTAAAAAAATCGTGCCGCTAGAAAAAAATGAATTGCGTGATACTATGCTCGACCATCTAAAAGAACTGCACCGATTTTATGGGGAGAGTGTCGGTGTACGGGTGGCTCGAAAACATCTGACCTGGTACAGCAAACAACTCGTAAACGCAGGCGAGTTTAGGTACCAGGCAGTGCGTGCCGAGCGGGCAATAGAACAACTTCGACTAATCAGAGAATACTTCGACCGTGAAGACGGAGGTATTTCGAGAGCTGCTTAGTCGCTACAGGATTTGACCACAGTGGCCAATAAAAACGAAAACAACGGCAATAAGTCGCTGCACAAACATACCGAAGACGCGCTTGAAGATTATTTCGAGAGCCTGAACGGTGATCGGCCCGGCGATCTCTATGATCTGGTCATCGGCGAAGTAGAAAGACCCTTGTTCAAAGCTGTGTTGGACTACACACAAGGCAACCAAAGTCAGGCGGCAGGCATTCTTGGTCTTAACCGCGGCACGCTGCGCAAGAAACTGCGTTATTACTCTTTGATTCAGTAGGAATTTATTCATGTTGACGGTGCGGCGGGCGCTCTTGAGCGTTTCCGATAAGCATGGCCTGATCGAATTTGCCTCCGGGCTTGCTGACTTAGGCGTAGAAATTTTGTCCACCGGTGGTACCTGTCGCACGCTGCGCGAGGCTGGTCTCGACGTCGTTGAAGTCAGCGACAAGACTGGCTTCCCGGCAATCATGGACGGCCGTGTTAAAACACTGCACCCGACTATTCACGGTGGCCTGCTTGGACGCCGCGGCACCGATGATGCGGTGATGAATGAGCACGGTATCGAGCCAATTGATCTGCTTGCCGTGAATCTCTATCCGTTCGAGCAAACCATTGCACGCAAAGGCGCAACTATCGACGAGGCCATTGAGAACATCGATATCGGCGGACCGGCGATGCTTCGCGCTGCGTCCAAGAATCACGCAGGCGTTGCCGTGGTAGTGGACCCCGCCGACTACGACACAGTCCTCGAAGCCCTGCAAGACAAGGTCTTGTCGCCCGAAATGCGGCGCCGGCTTGCGGCCAAGGCCTATGCGCATACCGCGAGCTACGACACTGCGATCACGAAGTACTTATCAGGCGCTTTGGGCGACAACCCGCTCGGCGAGCGATTCCTGTACGCAGGCAAACTTATTGATCGCATGCGCTACGGTGAGAACCCGCATCAGGATGCTGCATTTTATGTCGATCAACAGCCACCGAAAGGATCGCTGGCGACGGCAACCCAATTGCAAGGTAAGGCGCTGTCTTACAACAACATTGCGGACAGTGATGCAGCGCTTGAATGCGTGCGTCAGTTTGAACAACCCGCTTGTGTCATCGTCAAACACGCAAACCCTTGTGGCGTCGCTGTGGCTGAGGACATCACTACGGCATATGAGAAAGCATTTCAGACCGACCCAACATCGGCCTTCGGCGGGATAATCGCTTTCAACCGGCCGCTGGATGCAAAGACCGCGAGGGCCATCGTCGACAAACAGTTCGTCGAAGTCATTGTCGCGCCTGACGTAGCGGCCGATGCGGCCGACGTGCTGGCTGCAAAGAGGAACGTGCGCGTTCTGGACACGGGTCCGTGGGAAGCGCAGACGGGCGGCCAGGAATTCAAGAAAGTGTCTGGCGGCTTGCTCGTACAGAGCAGCGATCTTGGCAAAATCACCGCAGACGACCTCAAGGTCGTCACGGATATTCCACCGTCCCCCAAGCAAATCACAGATATGTTATTCGCCTGGACAGTCGTGAAATACGTCAAGTCGAACGCCATCATCTTTTGCAAAGACAACATTACCGTTGGCGTTGGTGCAGGCCAGATGAGCCGCGTCTACAGCACCCGGGTCGCAGCGCTCAAGGCCGCGGACGAAGGACTGTCGTTGCAGGGATCGGTCATGGCATCGGACGCGTTCTTTCCGTTCCGCGACGGCATCGACGCTGCGGCCGACACCGGCATCGCTGCCATTATTCAACCTGGCGGCTCGATGCGGGACGACGAAGTGATTCAGGCGGCCAATGAACATGGTCTGGCGATGGTGTTTACGGGTATGCGACACTTCCGGCACTAATGAAGATACTTATCATCGGCAGCGGCGGACGCGAACATGCACTCGCATGGAAGTGTGCGCAGTCGTCTGATGTCGCCGAAGTCCTCGTCGCACCTGGCAATGCAGGAACCGCACTCGAAGCAAAGTGCCGTAATGTTGCCGTCTCCGCTAATGATATCGAAGCCCTGGCACAGCTCGCAAATGACGAAGCCATCACGCTGACAATTGTCGGTCCGGAAGCGCCGCTGGTCGCTGGAATTGTCGATCACTTCGATGCACTCAAGCTACCCTGCTTCGGGCCGAGTGCTGCGGCATCACAACTGGAAGGCTCGAAGGCCTTCACCAAGGATTTTCTCGCGCGGCACAATATTCCAACCGCCGGGTATCAGAATTTTGTCCAGCTGGCACCCGCCCTTGACTATATTCGGCGGCAAGGCGCACCGATCGTCATCAAAGCCGATGGTCTGGCGGCCGGCAAAGGGGTCATAGTGGCGATGACCCTAGAGGAAGCCGAAGCAGCCGCGACCGACATGCTGGCTGGCAACAAGTTTGGCGATGCGGGTGCCCGCATTGTGGTTGAGGAGTTTCTCGACGGTGAAGAAGCCAGTTTTATCGTCATTTCGGACGGCACTACGATCCTGCCCATGGCTACCTCACAGGACCACAAGGCCCGGGATGAAGGAGACACCGGCCCGAACACCGGCGGCATGGGTGCTTACTCCCCTGCGCCGGTCGTAACGCCCGAGATCGAAAGACGCATTATGGATGAGGTAATTCGTCCGACCCTGGCCGGAATGAAGTCCGACGGCGCCAATTACCTTGGCTTTCTGTACGCCGGCCTGATGGTGATGGCCGATGGCACGCCCAAGGTGATCGAATTCAATTGCCGCATGGGCGACCCGGAAACGCAACCGATCATGATGCGACTCAAATCCGACCTGGTCTCGATCTGCAGGGCTACTTTGAACGGCACCCTGGCCGAGCAAAACACGGTGTGGGATTCGCGCGCTTCGTTGGGGGTAGTTCTGGCCGCGGGCGGCTACCCGGAGCGCTATGCAAAAGGCAAAGCGATCAGCGGTCTCGAAAAAGTGAGTGGTGCCACACAAAAGGTATTTCATGCGGGCACAGCAGTAGACGGCGATTCGGTTGTAACAAATGGCGGCCGGGTGTTGTGTGTCGTTGGGCTCGGCGACTCGGTTGGCGACGCGGCCAGCACCGCATACCAAGCGGTTGATCAGATCCACTGGGAAGATGTTTATTTGCGACGCGACATTGGTCATCGTGCGATCGCCCGCGAACAGGCGTCAGGCTAGCCAGGTGCTGACGACAGACGAAGCTAGTGCCGCTATCCTGGCCGCCATGCCGGCGGCCGACACTGAAACCGTTCGACTGGAGAATGCGACCGGTCGCGTGTTGCAGCAAATAGTCGTCGCTGAGCGCGACCAACCACCGTTTGATCGTGTCACCATGGACGGTATTGCGTTCGCGTTCGCCGACTTTGCAAACGGCGCACGACGCTTTCCGATCCAGGCGATGCAGGCTGCAGGTGATCCAGCACTGACGCTCGATGCCGGTCACTGTATAGAAATTATGACCGGCGCTGCTCTTCCGCAAGGCGCCGACTGCATTGT
>JBBKWL010000057.1:0-46795 GCA_037968975.1 Woeseiaceae bacterium
CGTAGGTCACACGGGAGATGCCATCGACCTCGTT
Source organism: Woeseiaceae bacterium (assembly GCA_037968975.1). Classification (GTDB taxonomy): domain Bacteria; phylum Pseudomonadota; class Gammaproteobacteria; order Steroidobacterales; family Woeseiaceae; genus UBA1847. The sequence goes on from JBBKWL010000057.1 coordinate 35, forward strand.
GAAGATGCGTAACGACACATGCTCCAGAAATTCATACGGCAGACGAGCCCAGCGAGCCGTCATGAAATCAACCGTTTCCACAGCACGCAAAGCGATGACGTAGTCATAGCGGCGGCCATCGCCCATCACGCCAACCGACTTCACCGGTAAAAAAACAGCAAACGCCTGGCTGACTTCGTCGTACAGATTCTGCTCGAGCAATTCTTCAATGAAAATTGTATCGGCAAGTTGCAGTTTCTCGACAAACTCACGTTTGACTTCGCCGAGTACGCGGACGCCGAGTCCCGGACCGGGAAACGGGTGTCTGTAAACCATTGTCCGCGGCAGGCCAAGCTCGAGACCGATCTTGCGCACCTCGTCTTTAAACAATTCTCGTAGCGGCTCAACCAGCGACATACGCATGTCATCGGGCAAGCCACCAACATTGTGATGCGACTTGATGACGTGTGCTTTGCCCGAAGAAGCACCAGCAGATTCGATCACGTCCGGGTATATCGTACCCTGAGCCAGCCATTCGACGCCTTCAAGCTTGTGCGATTCTTCATCGAAGACCTCGATAAACATGCCGCCAATGATCTTACGCTTTTTCTCGGGATCCGATTCACCTTCGAGCGCCTTGAAGAATCGATCAGCTGCGTTAACTCGAATGACTTTGACGCCGAGGTTCGCGGCGAAGGTCTGCATCACCTGATCGCCCTCGTTGTATCGCAACAAACCATGATCAACGAACACGCAGGTCAGCTGATCACCGATTGCTTCGTGCAGTAAGGCAGCGACCACCGAAGAGTCAACTCCTCCTGACAGGCCGAGAAGCACTTTTCCTTCGCCAACTTTGTCGCGAACGTTGGCAATGGCGTCAGCGACGATATTGCCGGGTGTCCAGTCACCAGCGCAGCCGCAAATGTCATGCACAAAGCGATTCAGAATAGCCTGCCCCTGCAGGGTGTGCGTCACCTCCGGATGAAATTGCACGCCGTAGTAGTGCCTGCTCGCATCTTCCATTGCCGCCATCGGCGAGTTCGGGCTGGTTGCTGTGATCTGAAATCCTGGCGGTACGGATTCGACCCGATCGCCGTGACTCATCCAGACTTTTAGCTTCGCATCGCCAGCATTGTCGAAATCATCAAGCCCTGCCAACAAGGTCGAATTCCTGGGTGACACTTCCGCGTAACCAAACTCGCGATGCGACGACGACTCCACTTTGCCGCCAAGTTCTGCGGCCATCGTCTGCATGCCATAGCAAATGCCGAGCACCGGCACGCCAAGCTTGAAGACTGCCTGTGAGACCCTGGGTGGCACATCGAGATTCACCGACTCCGGACTGCCGGAGAGAATTACGCCCTGCGGATCAAAAGCCAGGATTGCGTCATCCGCTACGTCCCAGGGGAATATCTCGGAATAAACGCCGCACTCACGAACGCGACGTGCAATTAACTGTGTGTACTGACTGCCGAAATCAAGAATCAGCAGACGCTCCGCGTGGATGTCTTTGCTCATGGCTTAGTTCTTGCGGTAATTCGGCGGTTCTTTCGTCACGGTGACGTCGTGGACATGGCTCTCGGCCATGCCTGCTCCCGTGATTTTTACGAATTTCGGCTTGGTGCGCATCTCGTCGATCGTACCGCTGCCGGTGTATCCCATTGCGGCTCGCACACCACCGATCAGCTGATGCACGATGGCGACGAGACTGCCCTTATAGGCGACCCGACCTTCCACACCTTCCGGAACCAGTTTCTCCAGTTCCTCGGTGGCGTCCTGAAAGTATCGGTCCGACGACCCGTGCGACTTGCCCATAGCACCCAAAGAGCCCATGCCGCGATACGACTTGTACGAGCGGCCCTGAAACAACTCAACCTCGCCGGGTGATTCTTCGGTGCCTGCGAACAGGCCGCCGATCATCACTGAATGCGCACCCGCAACCAGCGCTTTTGCGATGTCGCCGGAATATCGAATGCCGCCATCTGCGATCAGTGGAATGCCTTGCTTTTGCAAGGCCGCTGCGACTTCGGCAACCGCTGATATCTGCGGCACGCCAACGCCTGCGACAACCCGGGTTGTACAGATCGAGCCTGGCCCAATACCCACTTTTATACCGTCGGCACCGGCTTTTACCAACGCTTCTGCCGCTTCCGCGGTAACGATATTGCCGCCGATCAGCTGCAGATCCGGATACTGCTTTTTGATTCTCGCCACGCGATCGATGACCCCTTTCGAGTGACCATGGGATGTGTCAACAATCAAAACATCCACGCCCGCCTCTACCAGCGCGTGCACACGATCGTCTGTGTCGTAACCCGTGCCCACAGCCGCGCCAACCCGCAGCGCGCCGCGATCGTCCTTACAGGCTTGTGGATAGTCTTTGGCTTTCTGAAAGTCCTTCGCCGTGATCATGCCTTTGAGTTCGTAACCATTGCCGACGATTAACACTTTCTCGATACGGTGTTGGTGCAACAACCCCAGAACCTCGTCATTCTCAGCACCTTCACCAACCGTAACCAGCCGATCCTGCGGCGTCATGACTTCGGACACGGGCGAGTCCATACGATTTTCGAATCGCAGGTCGCGACCGGTCACAATTCCAACCGTCTCTTTGCCACTAACGACCGGCACGCCGGAGATACCCATCGAACGCGTCAACTCAATGACCTCGCGAATCGTCATTTCGGGCGTCACCGTAATCGGTTTGCGAACGATGCCACTTTCGAACTTTTTGACGTTCAGGACTTCACGGGCCTGCTGCTCGATAGACATGCTCTTGTGAATGATGCCGATGCCGCCTTCCTGGGCAAGGGCGATCGCCAGCCGTGCCTCGGTCACGGTATCCATAGCCGCAGACAGCATCGGAATATTGAGTCGGATTTCGCGAGTGAGCTGGGTGCTGAGGTCGACCTCCCGCGGCAGAACGTCGGAATAGCCCGGCTGCAGCAGGACATCATCGAAAGTTAAGGCTTCTTTGGCGATTCGCATGGGGTGTCTTGGGTCCGAATTGGGGGTTAACCGACCATTGTACGCGCTTCAGATTTTCGGCAAAAGCTGGGCAGCCTCCGATATACTCGCGAGCATGGAAAATTCGGGTCAAGCGAATGCCGTCGTATCCGGCATGTCAGCGATAACCGTCAGCCAACTTAACCGCCAGGCCAAATCCATGCTGGAACAGGGCCTCGGCAGACTGTGGGTGGAAGGCGAGCTTTCCAATATTGCGCGACCGGCGTCCGGGCACGTCTATTTCACGCTGAAAGACAATTCTGCGCAGGTGCGAGCTGCTTTCTTCCGCCAGCGCCAGCGTGGCCCGACTCTCAACTTCAAAGACGGTGATCAGATTCTGGCATACGGTCGCGTCAGCCTGTATGAAGCACGTGGCGATTATCAACTGATCGTCGAGCAGATCGAATTTGCGGGCGAAGGCGCGCTGAAGCGGCAGTTCGAGGTGCTGAAAAAGAAACTGGGTGCCGAGGGTCTTTTCGACGAAGACCGCAAGCAGCCGCTGCCGGACTTTCCGCAGCGCATCGGAGTTATCACATCAGCCAGCGGCGCAGCGATTCGCGACATCATCAGTATTCTCAAGCGGCGCTTCCCGTCCATACCGGTCATCGTATATCCGGCAGCCGTACAAGGTGACGCAGCGCCCGCAGAACTTATCGCCGCACTGGCCACAGCGACTCGTCGCAATGAATGCGACGTTTTGATTATGGGTCGCGGCGGTGGCTCACTGGAGGACCTGATGGCGTTCAATGACGAACAACTCGCGCGCGCCATTGCCGATTGTCCGATACCCATCGTCAGCGCCGTTGGTCACGAGGTGGATTTTACGATCGCCGATTTCGTCGCTGATGCGCGCGCGCCTACACCGTCTGGCGCCGCCGAGATGGTTGTCCCGGACCGCCAGGACTGGATCCGCGCTTTGAATTCACTGACGACAAGAATTATTCGCCTCGGTCGCCGTTCGCTCGAAGACCTGGGTCAGTCACTCGACTGGCTGAGCCGGCGCCTTGTACAAACCAGCCCGTCGGTCGCCCTGGAACGTTCTGCCACCCGACTGGCGAGCTTGCAGCGACGCCTGAGCGCTGCGGCGGCGAAGTCCGTTGCAGGCATCAGCCACCGGCTGCAACTCGCAATGCGCGGGCTGCATTCTGTAAGTCCACTGGCTACACTGGAGCGCGGCTACGCCATTGTCGAAGATGCAACGTCAGGCAAGGTACTGCTGTCGGCAGCGGACGTCGCACCGGGTGACGATATTCGAGCGCGGCTGGCAGATGGGAAACTGCTCGCGACCGTCAAGAATAATGCTGAGTAGATTCGCAATTGTTTTTTTGTGGCTGAGCGCTGCAGCCATGGCAGACGAGACCGCCTGGCCCGGCGGCTTGGCCAGGATCGATCTGGGCCCAGTCGACGGCGCAGCTCCTGTCGTCCATTACGGCAATAAGCGCGTGCTGGTCGCGAACAGAGCGGGTCGCTGGCAAGCCATCGTTGGCGTGCATCTCGATGCACCGCCGGGGTCGGCAAAGATTTCATTGCCCGATGGAACTGAACAAGACTTCGAAATCGCAAACCACGCCTATCGCGAACAACACCTGGAGGTCGCTCCCGGTTTTGTTTCGCTGAGCGAAGAAAATCTCGCCCGTGTCGGCCGGGAAAGAAAGATCATCGACGCCGCACTCAACAGCTGGCGCGCCGCGGAACTTGAAGGCGTCGATCTGATAATGCCGGTCGCAGGACCTCACAGTTCAAGTTTCGGTTCGCGCCGATTTTTTAACGGTGAAGCGAGATCACCACACAGCGGTATGGACATCGCCGCGAGCACGGGTGTTCCCATACTCGCGCCGCGCGCAGGTGTCGTCACCGCAACTGGCGATTACTATTTCAACGGCAACACTGTGATTGTCGATCACGGGCAGGGTTTCATCACGATGTATTGTCACCTGAGCGAGATCAGTGTCGAAGCAGGTCAGGCGTTGGCAGTGGGACAGGGAATCGGTCTGGTTGGTGCAACCGGTCGCGTCACTGGCGCCCACCTGCACTTCGGTACTTATCTTAACGGCAATGCTGTCGACCCGGAATTGTTGCTGGAAACAGGTTCGCCGTAGCCGTCTACCGGCAGTCGCCTTCGAAGAAGTCACAAATGACCGGGCGGAACGCATCCATGTCAACGAGAAAAGAGTCGTGACCACGGATGCAATCGAGCTCAACCAACGTCGTGTTTTTGCAAACTTTCTCGAGTCCCGCAGCCAGCTCGCGCTGTTGATGTGGCGGAAAAAGAATGTCAGTTTCGACCCCGATAACGAGCGTGCGCTCAAGCAGCAGGCGTTCGAAGGCTGCTTTTAGAGAGCCGCCGTGCTCTGCAAAGTCGAACAGGTCCGACGCGCGTGATAAATACAAATAGCAATTTGCATCGAACGCGCCGCTGAATTTCTCAGCGTGGTTTTGCAAGTAAGATTCGACCACAAAGTCGATCTTGAACGGATCACCTGGCTCTGCCTGATCCGTGGCTCTTTCGCGACCGAAGCGCTGCTCCCATTCCTTTGCCGAGCGGTAGGTGATCATTCCCAACTTGCGTGCGAGGCGCTGGCCCATGAGCGGCGGCTCTGACTGATCGTAGTTGCCGCCGAGCCACTTCGGGTCGCGGCGAATCATTTCGCGCTGCAGCGACCGCACGGCAATCGCGAACGGCAGTGAGCGCGTGCACGAGGAGATCGAGACAAAGCTGCGGGTTGCCTCGGGATGTTGTACGCAATACGCGAGTCCACTCATCCCGCCCATCGAACAACCGACGACCGAATGCAAAACCGTGATGCCAAGATGTTGCACTACCTTGAATGCAGACTCCGCGATGTCTTCCATCGTCAGTACCGGGAAATCGAGACGATACAGCTGGCCGGTATCGGGATTCACAGACGCCGGACCCGTCGAGCCAAAACAACTGCCCAGTGAATTGACGGCAATCACAAAAAATCGATCTGTATCAATGGGTAACCCGGATCCGATCATTTCCTCCCACCAGCCTGCGGATGGATCAAACTCGGATGAAGCGGCATGCGCCGATGGCGACAGGCCACTGAAAATCAGGATTGCATTGTCGCGCGCCTCGTTCAGCTCGCCCCAGGTCTCATAGACGAGCGTGGGCGACTCGAGATGGCCGTTACGGTGCATCGTGAATCGCCCTTCAAAGGTAACGGATTTCGTTGCTGTCGACATGCACTTCCCCATTCTCAGCGCCTGTTATATCAAACCGTTCAGCGTTTGACGTGCTTCATCAGGCGCTTGCGCTTTTGTTCCTGCCGTGGCGTCAGTTTATTGCGCTTGCCCTTGAAAGGATTTTCGCCCGTCTTGAGCGTCAATCGAACCGGCGTTCCCTTGAGTTTAAATACTTTCCGAAAGCGATTAATAAGGTAACGACGATATGCCTCTGGAACACGTTCGGTCTGATTACCATGAATCACAATCACAGGCGGATTGCGCCCGCCCTGGTGCGCATAACGCAGCCGAATACGGCGCCCGCCGACCAAAGGCGGTGGATGTGAGGTGACAGCGCTTTCAAGCTCGCGCGTCAGGTCCGTCGTCGACATGTCACGGGTTGCTGCCGCGTAGGCACGTTCGACCGCAGGCAGGAGGTCACCGACGGCCGTGCCGTGCAACGCGGAAATCGTGATACGTTCTGCAAAATCCAGGAATGGCAGGCGTCGATCAAGTTCATCGCGAACATGTTTGCGTTCATGTGCCGTCATTCCGTCCCACTTGTTGGTAACGACGACCAGCGCACGCCCACGTTCGAGGATCAGGCCCAGCAAACTAACGTCCTGTTCCGTGACTCCCTCGTGTGCGTCAAGCACGGAAATAACCACTTGTGCACGCTCGATGGCCTGCAATGCTTTCACGATACTGAATTTTTCGATGGTCTCGTGAACCTTGGCACGGCGCCGAATGCCGGCCGTATCGATCAATTCGTATTTGCGGTCGTTGCGCTCGAACGGCACGGACACACTGTCGCGGGTGGTGCCTGGCTGATCGAAGACGACCAGTCTGTCTTCGCCAACAAGGCGATTAATCAGGGTCGACTTGCCAACGTTAGGTCGGCCGACCACGGCGATACGTAGTTCAAAGTCGTCGTCTTCTTCGCTGTTTTCATCTTCTTCGACTGCTTCGAAATCTGCGAGCACCAGGTCCATCAACGCGCTGATTCTGTCTCCGTGTGCGGCCGAGACCGCGAGTGGCTCGCCCATGCCCAGGCCATGAAATTCACCCCCGGCAATCGCCTGGTCGAGCCCTTCGGATTTATTAACGACCAGAAACGTACTCTTGGCATGTTTGCGCGCGAGTTCCGCGACATGCTCATCGGCTGCGGTCAGGCCGCTGCGGCCATCAACCATAATCATGGCGACGTCCGCCTCTTGCAATGCGCGCACGGTCTGATCGACCATGAGCTCATGGATACCTTCTTCGCCGCCGGCAACACCGCCCGTGTCGATAACCAGATACGGCACCGGACCCAACTTGCCGAATCCGTATTGCCGGTCCCGAGTGAGCCCGGGGTAATCCGCAACCAGCGCATCTCGTGAGCGCGTGAGGCGATTAAACAGCGTGGATTTGCCGACGTTCGGCCGGCCGATTAGTGCGACGACTGGAAGCATGGGACCTGGCCCCGCCGTGACGGGTCAGACGCCTTCGTCGTCAGCGATTGCGGGTACGTTCGGACTCAGCTTTGGCCGCCGCACGCCGTAGGCCGTGATGTTACCCGAGTCGCTTTGCACGTACAGACGGTCGCCAACGACGGCCGGTGTGCCGGAAATCGCGGCTTTGCCCTGGCGCAGTCGGGCAACTGGCGCGCCATCAATCACACTGAAAAAGTGCAGATAGCCTTCCAGGTCGCCGACCACGACGGTCGTGTTGAAGGCGACCGGCAAAGTCGGTTCGCGACGTAGCAGTGACGACTGGCGCCAGCTTTCCTGTCCGTTGCGGCGCGCCAATGCGACGATCTCACCGGTGTCGCTGGTGGTGTAAACGCTGTTCCAGTCCGCAGATACGCCCACATAAGACGAGATCTCACGCGCCCAAAGCACCTGCCCGGACTCGGCAGCGATTGAGGCAACCCGCCCCTGGTAGCCGGCCGCGTAGACATCCTGACCTACGACGCTGATTTGACCGTCAATGTCCGACAAACGTTCGAGGTCCGAACGGCCGCTGGGCGGCGCCAAAATTGAATCCCAAATGACATCACCGGTATCAATTTGAGCCGCGAGCAAGCGACCGTTGTCGAACCCTGCGATGACTGAATTACCGGCGATCGCCGGAGTTGCAGAACCGCGCATTGTCAAAGAGGGCGTTGCCTGTTCGATGATCCAGCTTTCACTGCCATCAAGCGCCCGTAGCGCCCGTAGCCGATTATCTATGGTCGCAACAATCACAAAGTCGTTGTCGATAACCGGAGCCGACAAGGTTTCGCCACCCAGATTTATGCGCCAGCGCTCACTGCCGTCATTTGAATTGAGGACGATAATCCAGCCGTTAGCCGACCCAACTGCAACCATGCCACCGCCAACACCGGGGCCGGCCGACAATTCTTCTTCCAGTTCCGCCTTCCAGGCTTGCTTGCCGGACTCGGCATCAAATGCGACCACGTTGCCATCCCGACTCGCCGCATAAATTCGATTGCCGTCGCCCGCTGGTCGCAACATGACGCGCAAGAACTCAGCGTCTTTACCGACGTTCGCGCTCCAGAGTTTGCGCACATCGAGCGTGGATTCGATATCGACGAGTTTCGCCGGCTTGAGCTCTTCGTCCTTATCGCCACCAAACCAGCTGCAGCCCGATACGATCAGGGTTGCAACCGCAAGACATGCAATTCGAACGTTGCCACTCATTCCGATTCCCCATCCTCGTCGAGCGGCTCTGCAGTTGCTGCAGGCTCTTCAGTTACTTTGGGTTCTGTAATCACTTGCGGCTCTTGCGCCTGTTCCTGCTGCGCCGCTTCAGCCGCGGCATCAGCAACAACCACCTCCGGCAGATCAATCAGCTTCATCTGCACCAGTGCCGGGTCTATGGTTGGACTTGGCGAAGGATCCGTCAGCGCGCGATTGTAGGCATCGGCTGCCTGCGCATAGTCACCCAGGGCCGCGTATGCGTCGCCAAGCGCCTCGTTCGCCAGCGCTGCGAATGCCGGCGCATCTAAGCCTTCAAGAAGGTCAACAACCTCCTGGGCTTTGTCCTGGTAAAGCAAAACCCGCGCCAGGCGCAGACGGCCGATATTTTCCAGACCCTCTTCGGCACCCATTGTGAGCACTTCTCTGAGCGTATCGGCTGCATCCTGATCACGATTCTGATCCATGTACAGGCGTGCCAGAGCCAATTTCGACTGCGCCGCGTACGGTGTCTGCGCATAATTTGCAGTCAGATCATCGGCGACAAATTTCGCTCCATCCAGATCGCCGTCGACCACATGACTGACCAGCGTTTCGAACAGCTCGGACGCTTCAATCTGCGTTTCGAGTTTGCTGGCGTTGTACTGGTTATAGCCAATCAATCCAGCAATGCCGATAACGACGCCCGCAATTACGACCTTGCCGTATTCCGACCACCACGCACGCATCTCTTCAATTTGTTCTTTCTCTGACTGTAAGTCGTCCACAAAAACTGCCTTTACGTTGAGTTATTCCAATCGAGCAGCCAGCGTGCTGGCCACCTCGTCCATTGCGACACTGATTTGATCCTCAGTACTGCGCAAAGGTTTCAATCCAATATTGCCGTCCGCGAGCTCCTGCTCACCCAATATCAATGCGTACAAAGCATTGCTCTTGTCGGCACGTTTCAGCTGCGACTTAAAACTGCCACCGCCAAGATTCAGATCGACGCGTATACCCTCGATCTGACTGCGTAACTCCTCTGCCAGCCCAAATGCCCGCTGCAAAGCAGCAGCACCGACTGCCACCAGATACACATCTGCATCTCGCACTGGCGCTTTGCCACCGCACTCTTCAAAAAGTGCGACAAATCTCTCCATGCCCATCGCCCAACCCACCGCAGGAGTTGCCCGACCGCCGAGTTTCTCGACCAGTCCATCGTAACGCCCGCCTGAGCAAACGGCCCCTTGCGCGCCCAATGCGTCAGTAACCCACTCGAACACCGTACGATTGTAGTAATCGAGACCGCGGACCAGCCTCGGATTGATTGAGTACTTTACGCCCGCAGCGTCGAGCAGCGCTCTAAGCTCAGCAAAATGCGCGGCAGACTCATCGTCCAGGCTGTCAAGCATTACCGGCGCAGCTTCCACAATCGACTGCATGTCCGGGTTCTTGCTGTCCAGGATTCGCAACGGATTTTGCTCAAGGCGGCGAATACTATCGTCATCAAGCCGGTTTTTCACGCCTGAAAAGTACTTCACCAGCTTTTCCCGGTAACCAGCCCGGGATTCAGCGGATCCAAGTGAGTTTATTTGCAACTCTATGCGGTCAATATTGAGCGTCTCCCAGAGTCGGGCGCTCATGATAATCAGCTCGGCATCGACATCCGGACCCGCATAGCCCAAGGCTTCCACGTCGAATTGGTGAAATTGCCGGTAGCGGCCTTTCTGCGGTTTTTCGTAGCGGAACATCGGCCCCGACGTCCACAACTTGTGCCGTTGGTTGTGCAGCAGCCCGTTCGTGATTCCAGCCCGTACGACACTGGCGGTCGCCTCCGGGCGCAGAGTCAGGCTTTCGTCGTTGCGATCGAGAAAAGTGTACATTTCCTTCTCGACGATGTCCGTAACCTCGCCAATAGAGCGCCTGAACAGCTCCGTGTGCTCGACGATCGGCAGACGAATTTCCGCGTAGCCGTAGGAGTGCACCAACTCCTGCACGACATGCTCAAGATATCGCCAGGTGCCTGCAACATCAGGCAGGATATCGTTCATTCCCCGAATGGCTTTTGGTTTCACCGGATCGACTACTGGTTGAGGATGGCTACACGCACCGTGCGGTTCGAACTGTCCGGCGGCGGCAAAGGGTAGGCGCTGTTATTGACCCGAACTTCGACGTTATCGCCGTTGCCGAACAACGCGGTGATCGGCGCTTTGCCGGTCAGATCAACAGACTGGCCGGTTCGACCCATGCTGTAAAACAGGCGGCGGCCGTCAGCGTCACTGATTTCCGTCCAGCATTCGCCCGAAAAACTAAGCGACAGTCGCAATTGATCTGCTGCCGGTGGCGGTACATCGTTGCTCGCCAATGCCGCGTCGACAATGGTTGCTGCGGGTTCCACGGGTGTTTCGACGGCGGCGGGTGTTTCGACGCCGTTCTCAATTTCGTCCGGCTGCAATTGCTCCGGTTGCAATTGTTGCGCTTGCGGCAGATCCGGTTGCGACAGCTCTGGCTCTACCTGTTCAGGTTGCGACGCTCCAGCGGGCGCGCCAGGGTCCCGCACCGCAAACCACCAGTAGACCGAAGCAGCTACGACAATCACTGTAATCACCGCGATCCAGGGACCTGGCGACATTTCATGGCGGATACTCTTGCGCCGCGCAACTATTGGCGGCATCGCCTCTGACCTGGTCATCGCGTAGTAGTCCGCAAATATGTCGCCGTCATCAACACCGACCAGTTGTGCGTACTTGCGTAAATGCCCTTTAGCGAATACCGGTGCGCCGAGCATTGCAAACTCGTTGCGCTCCAATGCACGTACCTTCGGTTCGTCCAGATGAAGTTCCTTGGCGACTTCGAGTACGGTTATCTGCTGCTCACGCCGGGCCTCCGCCAGGCGCTCGCCACACAACGGACCCGCGCTTTCCGCAGCTGGACTTTCGTCAGGAGACTTGTCGCTTTCTTCACTCATATTCAGGAGGACCCGAGAATTTTCCTTGCTTCGGGAGATTGCGGAAACTCGCGCAGGAGTCGATTGCTGTAATCAGTCCGCGCCCGTTCGTCACCCAATTCTGCTTCGATCTGCATACCGATATACAGGACTTCTGCTGATGGCAGGTTGCTGCCCAGGTAACGCTGCAGGAATGCGCGTGCGGCCAGAAATTCGCCAGCGCGCTGTTTGAGCAGACACAGCTCCAGCAACGCGTCGCCATAGGTCGACTTGTTGTCGAGCGCCGCGCGGAAGTATTTTTCTGCCCGCACCGGGTCCGGTTTCTGCAGCATGCAGACGCCGGCATTGGTAAGTGTTTTTTCGACGTCGTCGTTTTCTCTTACGTCGATCGCACGGTCGAAATTCTTTTGCGCCTTGTCGTACTGGCCCTGCCGACATAAAAACACCGCGTAGGTGTTGAGTACATCGAAATTATTCGGCGCGATCTGTACCGCTTTTTCGTAGGACTCGGTAGCGAGTCGGACATTGTCGAGCCGCTCATACGTCAATGCCAGCGTGGAATGCGCGACCGCGTTTTTTGGCTCGAGATCGATTGAATACAATAGCCGGTCACGAGCAAGATCGTACTGGCCATTGCGGTAATAACGTGCGCCGAGCTGATAATTCAAATCAGCCGCTTCGCCGGTATTGGCCACGGACTTTGCGGGCCCGGTCGTCGTTGAAATGCAGCCGCTTGCCAGCAGTACCGCCACAAAACCAATCAGGAAATGCTTGCCATTGCTCATGCGCTCGCTCATGCCGTTGCAGTCCTCATTTTCTTGTCGCCCAGTCGCACCCGTACCCGATCGCTCACTTTACCAGCCAATTGACCACATGCCGCATCGATATCGTCACCGCGAGTACGACGGGTTGTCGCAATCAGCCCCCTTTGTCGCAAACGCCCCTGAAACAGCCGGATCGTGTCCGCCGAGGATCGAGCGAATTCGTTGCCATCGAAGGGATTAAACGGAATCAGATTGACCTTGGCGGGCTTGCCGTCGAGCAGATCCGCGAGTTCGTCAGCCAGTTGTAGCGAGTCGTTCACGCCGCGTAACATGACATACTCAAATGTGATGAATCGTTTTGCGTGTTTTTCGGTGTAACGCCAACACGCGTCCAGGAGCTCGGCAATCGGGTGGATCTTGTTGATAGGCACCAAGCGATTGCGCAACTCGTCATTGGGTGCGTGCAATGAGACAGCTAACGCGACATTGCATTCGTCGCCCAGCCGATCGATATGCGGCACGATGCCTGACGTACTGACGGTCACCTTACGCCGCGACAGTCCATATGCGAGATCCGACAGCAACAGCTGTGTTGCCGGCACCAGATTGCGGTAGTTTGCCAACGGCTCACCCATACCCATGAAGACCACATTGGTGACCGCGAATTCGCCGTTACTGCGTCGCGGCAGTGTCTGGTTCGCATGCCAGACCTGACCCACGATTTCGGCAGCGGTCAGATTGCGATTAAAGCCCTGCGCGCCGGTCGCGCAAAAAGCACAATCCAGTGCACAACCGACCTGCGACGAAATACACAGAGTGCCGCGATCACGCTCTGGAATGAAAACCGCTTCGACCGCCTGTCCGAAACCACTCGCAAACAACCATTTGACGGTACCGTCTTTTGAGTCATGTTGTGACAGGACCTGTGGCAATTCGAGAGTAGCGGTCTCATCGAGTCCCGCGCGAAGTGACTTCGCGAGGTCCGTCATTTCGGCGAAGTCGGTCACGCCACGCTGATATACCCAGCTCATGAACTGACGGGCATGAAATGGCTTTTGGCCCATCGCAACAAAGTGCGCTTCGAGATCGCCTTGCGGCAATCCAAGCAGATTCTTCTTGTCGGTCAGGGTCGCCAATGATCAGCCTATCGCGTTCTCGGGCAAATGCCGCCATCGGCAAAGAAAAAAGCGATCTCGGTTGCCGCCGTATCCGGCCCATCGGAGCCGTGACAAATATTCTCTTCGATGCTGTCAGCAAAATCAGCGCGAATAGTGCCCGCGTCCGCCTCTGCAGGATTCGTCGCGCCCATGATATCGCGGTGCGTATCGATCGCGTTCTCGCCTTCAAGCACCTGCACCATGACCGGGCCCGACAGCATATAGCTGACCAGGTCCTTGTAAAACGGCCGCTCGCTGTGGACAGCGTAAAATCCTTCCGCTTGTTCGCTGCTCAGGTGCAGCATGCGCGCTCCGACTATCTGCAAACCGGCTTTCTCGAAACGGCTGTAGATCTCGCCAATTAGATTTTTCTGTACGCCATCTGGTTTTATGATGGAGAGCGTCTGCTCAACGGCCATGTTCTGTTCCTTTGTTTGAAATGATTTGAAATATGAAGAAGTTCGGTGCTTGACCGAGTTGCATGCTTAATCGGCTAATTTTACGTCAGACCGTGAAGCTTTCGCCACAGCCGCATTCGCCTGCAATATTTGGATTCTTGAAGCTGAAGGCCTCGTTGAGGCCATTCTTGACGAAATCGACCTCGGTGCCGTCGATTAATTGCAGAGCGTCCGGGTCAACGACGATCTTTACGCCTCGATCCTCGAAAATTACGTCATTCTGGCCAATCTCTTCGGCATAGTTAATGACGTAGGAATAGCCGGAGCAGCCGGTCTTGGTGATGCCCAGCCGCAGCCCCACGCTCTCGCCGCGTGTATCGAGAAATTTACGAACGCGCTCAGCCGCAGACTCTGTCAGTGAAATTGCCATGTTTCAGTTTTGCTCTGTAATTGACGAAGATTCACGCAGCGCCGCCCCAAGCAGATGCAGCGTGTCCTCAAGGACAAGTATACGTCCGCTTTTCGCCGCGGGTACAGCAAGACTTTGCATAAGATCGGTGGCGCTAAATTCCTCGAGCCGTGACGCAGTCTGACCCTCGTATTCTGCGCAGGCCGCTTCGGTTGCCGCGATCAGATGTGGGCACCCCCAGGCGTGAAAGCGCAATAGTTCGATCGTTCCGCCTGTGATTCGGGCAAAGATCTCAATATGAGTATCTTGCGCGCTATTCTCGACGCGCACCGCATTGGCAAGGCTGCCTGCGTGCTGCGGGGCGGCAAACAACTCTCTGACTCGGGCATTGTACGGATCCATGCTCATGTCCGACCTCCTGCGCGGGTCTGCGGCGCCAGGGCACGCAACTTCGCTACCGCGTCGCGATATCGCTGGATCGCGAAATCGACTTCGCTGATCGTTGTTGGCCGCCCGAGACTGAATCGAATCGCGCTCTGCGCCTCCCGGTCGCTTCGACCCAGGGCACGCAGAACGTAAGACGGATCCTGATGGGTCGAATTGCAGGCCGATCCGGTTGCGACACAGAGCGGCTCAAGCGCGAGTAACAGGCTTTCGCCTTCAATATCGGCAACGCTTGCATTGAGAAGACCCGGGAACGTCGTTTGTGGATCGCCGTTCGCGCTCACACCCGGCACATCCCGAATTCCATCCCAAAGGCGTCCGCGCAACATACTGAGATGCGCATGATCTTCAGCCATGCTGTCTGCGGCGATTTCGGCGGCGTGACCAAAACCGGCAATCAGAGGTACGGCTAACGTACCGGGTCGAATGCGTCGCTGTTGACCGCCGCCGTACAGCAACGGCTCGACGTGGACGTCGGGTCGATCCGCAATGAATAGCGCGCCGATACCTTTCGGGCCGTACAGCTTGTGTGCCGTCATCGACAAAAGATCGATGGCCAGGGCCGAAAGGTCGAGCGGCAATTTTCCGACCGACTGTGCAGCATCGACGTGTAGCAGCACACCGCGGTCTCGACAGGTGCTGCCGATTCGAGCAATGTCCTGCACAACACCGGTCTCATTGTTCACGTGCATCACTGAGACAAGTTGCGTGTCCGCGCGTATCGCTGCCTCCAGATCGTCAATGTCCAGCACACCGCTACTGTCCGGCTTTAGCCAGGTGACATCAAAGCCCTGCGATTGCAGCGCACGAAATACATCCGTCACTGCCTTGTGTTCTGTCAACATCGTGATCAGGTGTTTGCCCCGATGGGCACGTTGTCGAGCAGCGCCGAAAATCGCCAGGTTATTCGACTCGGTCGCACCGGAAGTCCAGATCAAGCGCTCCGGTGTTGTCTGCAATAGCGTTGCGAGCTGCGTCGCAGCCACTGCGATGTGCTCGCTACTGCGACGACCGGCCGGGTGAATCGCTGACGGGTTCGCGAAGTCGCCACCGACCCCCTGCAAGCCTGCCATGGTTTCGCAAACGCGTGGGTCTACTGGCGTCGTAGCCGCGTAGTCGAGATAAACCAGTTCGGTGTCGGAATTCACGAGCCTGCGCACTTTTTTTTATCAATGGCAGCCAACATGCCGCGTAGAATATTGACCTCATTCCTGTCGACCTGCGCACGAATGAACAGGCGACGCAGGCGACGCATCAGGTGGCGCGGATTCTCCGGATCCAGAAAATCCACGTCGGTCAGCACTTTTTCAAGATGCGTGTAGAAGTATTCGAGTTCGTCGCTGGTCGCCAGTGGCGCGTCATGTTCGTAGTGCGCCGGCTTGCCGCCCATCGCCGCCATGCGCAATTCATACGTGAACACCTGTACCGACATGGCGAGGTTGAGTGAGCTGAAATCCGGGTCGGTCGGGATTGTCAGCAGCGTATCGCAATGATCCAGGTCGGTGTTGGACAGTCCGGACTTCTCCGGGCCGAAAACCGCAGCAACGACGCCCTGCTTGCTTAACTCCTGAAACCTGGCGGCGCACTCGCGCGGCTCCATATACGGCCAGGTCAGAGAGCGCGAGCGAGCGCTGGCACCCGCAACAAAGACACAGTCTTTGATTGCTGCGGCGAGTGACCCGACCACTGTCGCATTCTCGAGAACATCTTCCGCGCCTGACGCGCGTGCGGTGGCCTCGGCATCCGGGAAGATCTTCGGCCGAACCAGAACGAGGTCGTTCAGCCCCATATTCTTCATAGCGCGTGCCACCGCCCCGATGTTACCGGGATGGGTGGTTCCAATGAGAACGATACGTATCGACATGGCTGGCTAAGGTGGCCCAAAGTCCGCTATTCTAGCGCCGCAGTCGGCCAATGGCCGAGTTCTTTGACACTAATGGAATCGTTCGATGCACCCACTTCTCAACGTGGCCGTGATGGCCGCCCGCCGTGCCGGCAGTACGCTGATCAAAAAGATGGTCAATCTCGACAAACTCAATATTGAACAGAAAGCGCACAATGACTACGTCAGTGATGCCGATCGCGCCGCCGAAAAGGCCGTAATCGACTGTATTCACAAACACTATCCCGATCACGCCATTCTCGCCGAGGAAAGCGGCGCCAGCGGTGACTCCGATACGGTCTGGATCATCGACCCATTGGATGGCACCACCAACTACCTGCATGGCTTCCCGGTCTGGGCTGTTTCGATCGGTGTTCAGGAAAAAGGCCGAATGGAACATGGGGTTGTCTACGATCCGCTGCGCCAGGAATTGTTCACCGCATCCCGGGGCCAGGGAGCACAGGTTGATGGCCACAAGATTCGCGTCAGCGGCCAGCAAGAGCTGCCGCGCGCATTGATCGGCACCGGCTTTCCGTTCCGCGAAGCGGACATGGATATAGCTCCGTACATGAATATGCTGTCCAAAACGATTCTTAATACTGCAGGTGTTCGTCGCGCCGGCGCAGCGGCACTCGACATGTGCTACGTCGCCGCAGGTCGTCTGGATGCGTTCTTCGAAACCGGCCTGTCGCCCTGGGACCTCGCTGCAGGCGCATTAATCGTCCGCGAGGCCGGCGGCATTGTCAGCGGCCTGGACGGCAGCGAAAACTTTCTAGAGACCGGTCACGTTCTGACCGGCACGCCCAGGATCTACCGCGACTTCGCCAAACTCTGCGCCCCCGAAATTAAGCGCCTTGTTTAGGCGCTGGTTCGGATGTTATTTACCGAAAATAAAGCGCAGCGCAGCGAGCCATTTCGGTAAGTAACATCCGAACCGGCGCCTAAGGCAGATCGTCTAATAGGTCCGGGTCTTTAATGGGTTCGATGAGGTCCTGCGCATCAACGTTGAGCGCTAGCGCCGTCGCACTTGCCGTATAGATCGACGAGTATGTACCGACGATAATTCCGACGATCAACGCGATCGAGAACGGTCCGATTGATTCTCCGCCAAGCACCAGCAAAGCAACCAGCACCAGCAGAGTCGTTACTCCGGTAATCAGGGTGCGCGCCAGCATCTCATTGATTGAGACGTTCATTGACTCATACGATTCGAGCCCACGCAGCTTGAAAAAGTTTTCACGAATTCGGTCGAATGCGACAACCGTGTCGTTCAACGAGTAGCCGATTACTGCCAGAACTGCCGCCACGACGGTTAAATCAAACGGCAGCGAGAACAAAGAGAAGAATCCGATCGTAATGACGACGTCATGAATCAATGCAGCAACCGCGCCGAAGGCGAACTTCCACTGAAAGCGAAACATGACGTACGCAAAAATCATCATCAGGGCGAAAATCATCGCCAGTCCGCCTTGTTCGGTTAGTTCCTTGCCGACTTGCGGGCTAACAAACTCCACTCGCCGTAAGTCGAACGTCTCCTGACCGGCCGCCAGCGTGCTTTGCAGTTCATTGCGAATACTTTCAGCATTACCATCCTGAGGCGGCAACCGCACGAGTACATCGTTGTCGGCACCAAACAGCATAACTTGCGCATCGCTGAATCCCGCGTCTGCCAGGTTGCCCCGGATAGCTTCGAGGTCTGCAGCCTGTTCGTAGCCGACCTCGAGCAGAATACCGCCCGTAAAATCGATGCCAAATTCGAGACCGCGAGTCATGATCGACCCAACTGATACCACGATCATCAGGACCGACAATCCAAGGGCCAGCTTGCGTCGCGCCGCGCCGAGAAAATCGATTGTGGTTTTTTGCTTGATAAGTCGCATCGACGGATTCCTAAATGGGCACGGACTTCAATTTGCGGCCGCCAAATGCAAGATTGACGATTGCGCGGGTACCGATAATCGCTGTAAACATCGAGGTGACAATGCCAAGCGACAACGTGATCGCAAATCCCTTGATCGCACCTGTGCCGAACGCAAACAAAACGACTGCCGCAATCAGGGTCGTGATATTGGCATCCGCGATTGATGACAGGGCCTTGTCGTAACCCGAACTAATCGCTGCCTGAGGCTGCGCACCCGCTGCCAGCTCCTCCCGGATACGTTCAAAGATCAATACGTTCGCATCCACCGCCATGCCGACCGTCAGAACGATACCGGCAATACCAGGCAGGGTTAGCGATGCCTGCAACATTGACAACAGGGCAACGATGAAAACGAGATTGGACAGCAGCGCAATGTTGGCGATCATGCCGAACCAGCGATAGTAAACTGCCATGAACACGATCACTGCCAGAAATCCGATTTTTACGGCGTTAAAGCCGCGATCAATATTGTCTTGCCCGAGGCTGGGCCCGATGGTGCGCTGATCGATGATATAAACCGGGGCGGCGAGCGCGCCCGCGCGCAATAACAAAGCCAGCGAACGTGCCTCGACCGGATTTAAACCGGTCGTCTGGAATTTATTTTTAAACACACCGCGAATCGTCGCTGTGTTAATAATTTCTTCCGTTTTGATCACGCGGTACTCGGTAACACCATTTCGCGTCACCGCTTCTCGCGTCGATTCGATAAACAATGTGGCCATCGGCTTGCCGACATTGACCTGGGTATTTTCGAGCATGCGATCGCCGCCAACCGAATCGAGTGTGATGTCCACAGCAGGCAAACCGTCACTGGAGGTCCCGTAGCTGGCATTCACGATCTGGTCACCCGAGGCAATAACCTTGCGCTTCAGTACCTGCGCCTGCTGGCCATCCTTACCTGGATAGCGGCGTGATCCCGGCTCGTCGCCGGACTGATCGACCATTCTGAATTCGATCGTCGCCGTCGCCTTCAGAATGTCGATAACCGCATTCGGATCCTGGACGCCTGGCAGTTGCACAACGATTCGATCGAGGCCTTGTTGTTGCACCAATGGCTCAGCGACACCTAATTGATTGACCCGATTTCTCAAGGTCGTCACGTTTTGCTCAATTGCGAGCCGGCGTCGCTCTTCGACCTGGGCATCGGTCATTCGCACCAGCAACGACTTGCCGTCGTCGCCATCGGCAATCAACACATCCGCGTCGGCCAGGCGAATTATTTCACGCGCTTCAATCAGGTCTGCCGGGTCCGTGATCCGTACCGTAATTAGATTGTCGTTGAGCTCCACCCGATGCCTGCTCAGGTCCGCATCACGCAGGCGGTCGTCGAAATCAAGTTCGTATGACTTCATGCGCGTCTCAATCGCTGTTTCCATGTCGACTTCAAGCAACACATACACGCCACCGCGAAGATCGAGACCTAGGCTCATTGGGTCGAGACCGAGATTGCGCACCCACTCGGGAAGTTTGGGCGCCAGCGTCAAAGCAATACTTGCTTCCCGATCATAGCGTTCCCGCAAGCGCTCTTTGGCCGTTTGCTGATCGGCAACCGACTCAAATCGCAACACCACACGGCCGTCTTTGAGATACGCAGCTTCAGGCGCTACTGCTGCGTTCTCAACGGTCTGCACGACCTGCGCGAGTCGGGTTTCGGACATCGCATTGCCGTCGGTGTCTGACAACTGGATCGCCGGAGCGCTGCCGTAAATATTCGGCAATGCCAGCAACAAGCCCGCCACCAGAATGCCGAGCACAAAGAAATTTAACCAACCGGGGTACTTATTCATCGGGGTACTTTTTAAGGCTGCAACAGGATGCGTATCAAGCGTTGTCGAAAGTATCTTTCGGCACAACTTGCGAAACGCTGGCCTTTTGCATTTTAATTTCAGTGTTGTCGCTGATCATC
Organism: Woeseiaceae bacterium; assembly: GCA_037968975.1. Lineage (GTDB taxonomy): Bacteria > Pseudomonadota > Gammaproteobacteria > Steroidobacterales > Woeseiaceae > UBA1847. The sequence continues at coordinate 20,694 of JBBKWL010000057.1, forward strand.
ACAACAACGTAGTGGTCACTGACGCCGGTAATCTTGCCGAGAATGCCGCCTGCAGTCAGAATTTCATCGCCCTCTTTCAGGGCAGAAATCAAAGCGGTATGTTGCTTCTGCTTTTTTTGTTGCGGGCGAATCAGCAAGAAATAGAACGCCGCGAAGATTACGATCATAGGCAGCAAAAAACCGAATGGGTCAGCCGCTGGGGCGCCCTGAGCATTAGCGTTTTGAATTAGGAAATCCATGATGTTTAGTAATTCGTCTCAATCTGTGTAAGTGGCAGGCTGGCGGGGCGGCCCGGAAAATTAGCGCGGTATTATGGCATAGCACAATCGAAATAAGGGCGGCTTCTGCGAACGCAAGGGTAAAGAATTCAGCTCCTGTAGGCAGTCCGGACGCCAGCCACAACTTCTGCCAACGTACCGCTCCCGATCGCATCCCGTAAAGTGATCATAAGCTGTTGATAATAATGTAAATTATGAATTGTCGCGAGTCGTGGGCCAAGAATCTCGCCGCACTTCATGAGGTGCCTCAGGTAAGCCAGGCTATAGTTTTGACACGTATAGCAGGCGCAATCGGGGTCGGGTGGCGAGGTATCGTTCGCGTATTGGGCATGGCGATACTTGATCGTGCCGCGGGTTGTAAACATTTGCCCGTTGCGCGCGTGCCGCGTTGGAATAACGCAGTCGAACATATCAATGCCGCGTAAAACCGAAGCTGCGATATCAACCGGTGTTCCCACGCCCATGAGGTAGCGAGGCCGGTCCACTGGCATCGTTGGCATCAGGTCATCCAGAACCTGGATGCGCTCGCTTTCCGGCTCACCCACTGCGAGACCGCCTACGGCAAAGCCGTCGAACCCGATGTCGCTCAATCCAGCGAGCGATTCCTGACGAAGCTCCGGATAGATGCCCCCTTGCACGATGCCAAAAATTGCCTCGCCTCGCTCCGGTGATTTCGCGCGCAAAGCGTCGAATTCAATACGACTGCGGCGCGCCCACCGCAATGACAACTGCATTGAGTCTCGCGCTTCGGCCGCAGTAGCGGGATACGGTGTGCACTCGTCAAACACCATCGTGATATCGGCATTCAAATCATGCTGCACCTGCATCGATTTCTCAGGTGACAGAAAGACTTCGTCGCCGTTTACGGGCGAGCGGAAACGAACCCCCTCCTCCGACAATTTGCGCATCGCCGCAAGGGAGAACACCTGGAAGCCTCCGGAGTCGGTCAGGATGGGACCTGACCAGTTCATGAATTCGTGCAGACCGCCGTGCTTGCGAATTATTTCCGTGCCGGGGCGCAACATCAGATGAAAGGTATTGCCCAGAATGATATCGGCGCCGCTGCTCTGCACTTCCTCGGGAGTGACGCTTTTGACTGTCCCGTAGGTTCCTACGGGCATAAATGCGGGCGTCTGTATTTCGCCGCGCCGAAAACTCAGCTGCCCGCGCCGGGCGGCGCCATCCTGCGCATCGATTGTAAACTTCATGTACTGCCTTCCGGCGTAAGAAACATCGCATCACCGTAGCTGAAGAAGCGATATCTTTCCCGCACTGCATGTTGATAGGCTTCCCGGACGCGTGCCGTTCCTGCAAACGCTGCAACCAGCATCAGCAAAGACGATTGCGGCAAGTGAAAATTGGTGAGCATGGCGTCCACTGTGCGAAACCGATAGCCGGGCACAATAAAGAGGTCGGTCTCGCCACGAAAGGCCTGTAGCGCACCGCTTGTCGAAGCCGATTCAAGTGCACGCACCGAGGTTGTGCCAACCGCCACCACCCGGCCACCGGTTTTGCGAGTCGCGGCGACTGCATCGCAAACCGCCTGCCTGACCTCGACTCTTTCACTATGCAGTTTATTTAGCTCGACATCCTCCTGTCGCAGGGCTTGAAACGTACCTGCCCCGACGTGCAAGGTGACCCAGGCATGTTGTACTCCGAGCTCCCGAGTCTCGTCGAGCATGGCCTCGTCAAAATGCAAGCCGGCTGTCGGTGCCGCAACCGCACCAGGGTCGCGTGCGTATACGGTCTGGTAACGAGTGTTGTCCGACTCTTCGGCGCCTCGTTCAAGATACGGCGGCAACGGCATTTCGCCGCTGCGTTCGAGCAACGGCAGGATGGGAGTCTGGAACTCGAGCGCGAACAGTTCGCCGTCACGGCCAGTCACGTCGACCACAACATTTTCTACCCGCAACCTGCCGCCGGCTTTGGGCGCTTTCGACGCTCGAATATGAGCCAACGCCGTTGTCTCACCGGTGATGCGCTCGATGAGAATTTCGATGCGGCCGCCAGTCTCCTTGTGACCGTGCAGCCTGGCCGGAATAACCTTGGTGTTATTAAAAACGAGCAAATCGCCTGCGCGCAGCAAGCTCGGCAAATCAGAAAATTGACGATCGACAAATTCGCTGCTGAGCTCGAGCAGGCGGCTGCCACGCCGCTCCGCGGTCGGGTAGCGGGCGATCAGGTCATCGGGGAGCTCGTAATTGAAGTCGGAAATGCGCATGGGCGCGCATGGTATCAAACCCATGCACGCCCATACGCGGGGGTAGTACCCTTAAGTTCGTTCCAGCGGCGCGATTGTTGCCTCAGAACGCGTCGCCGACGGCACCCTGGCAGGCTGCACTACCGGCGCCAGCGGACCGGGCATCACACCACTTCTCAGGTCTTCCGGTATTTCCACATCGAGTGTGCGCCGCTTCTGGTTGCGCATAATTTCAAGCTTGAGCGATTCGCCGGACTGGTAGGAGCCCAGTATCCGCAATGCATGGCGCACCGAAGTCGGCGCACGACCGTCAATTTTCTGGATGACATCGCCGTCCTCAAGCTGCAGCGCGGCCGATGCCGGTGCGCTGACCACCAGCAGGCCTTCTGTGGTCCCGAAATACTGGCCAAGTCCTTCGTTCAGCTCAACCAGCTCCATGTCGCCCCAGCCATCACTACTCCAGTGAAACACCATGCGGTTCGGTCCATCTGCGATGTGCGGCACGCCCGGCACGACGCCAGCATCCGGTGGCGCCGGTATACGAAAACCGCGACCATCCCCGGCGAAGGCGAAGACCCGCGATTCGATCGGCTTGGGCTCAACCTCTACTTTGCCAACTTTGCCACCACGAACGTACTCCAGGTCGAGTATGTCGCCCGCCTCGACGCCCTGCATGAATTCCAACAGGCCCTGCGTCGCTGCGTCCGAATTCGCGGCACCCAGTGCCTCGCCGTTAACACTGGTAATCAGGTCGCCGGCGCGAAGCCCGGCCGCATCAGCAGCGCTGCCTGGCGTTACGCCCACAATCGAAACTCCTTTAACCGGAGCATCGCTGTCGCCACCAATGCTCACACCAAGTCGCGGTCGATCACTGCTAATTATTTGCAAGCGCTGCTCAAAGCCGTCGAGCTGCGGCAACCGCTCATGGGTTAATTCTGCGATCTGCCTGGCGGCCTCCGCCATGCGCCGCTCAGCATCGTACATACGCTGCTCCACATCCGCATTGTGCTCGGCACCTTCCTGCGTCACGATTTCGTACTTGCGCACAACTTCAACACGGTCATCGTCCGCCTGCGCAGCCACTTGCGCGGCGAACAACAGGGCCGCTGTAGCAGGCAGGAGAGTCTTTAAAATATTCATTTGTTCTTTCTCCTGATCAAAACGAGGTCCGCTGCGCTTGCGCATATCGCAACCGAACCAGTGATTTCATTAACCTGACGCGTTCGCGCCAAAACAACTCTCTTTCTTCAGCTGTCATCTGGGTTGCAGTGTCATTCAACTGAAAATCAATCGCCGCAACAGCGTTTTCGATATCGGCAATCGTCGCAACTGTACTGGCCCGCATGACTTTCGGTTCATCAGGCAACGCACGTAAGTCACTTTCTAACTGCTGTGATTGCACCATCAATGCCTGCAGCTCCGTGTTGCCGAGCGAGTTTTCTTCCACCGCTAACTCTGGAACGGTCATGCTTGGACCCGGCTCGGGCGCTGACGTCAATCGCGGTACCAGAAATACTGCCATGACAACCGTCGCAGCGATTGCGAAACCGCCAAGCCAGTTCGACGGACGTCGCGCGGCCGAGGGTCGCATTAGCCCTTCGGCTTCCGCCTGTTCGCGAATACGATTCCAGACAATACGTGGCGGCATCGTATCGGGGAGCTCGTTCAGCTCCCGCAGCAATGCATCGCGCTCGTCGACAGTCAGTCCGCAAATCATCTCTTCATCCTTTCGTTCACTGCTCATTCTTCAAAAACTCCTGAGCGCATCGGTGGCAGCCGTATCGGCAGCGCCTGTTGTCAGCATAGGTCGTAACCGTTGGTAAGCGCGTGACAACTGCGACTTCGAAAAACTTTCGGTACGACCCATCATTTTTGCGATCTCTTTGTGCGTAAAACCTTCGACATCGTGCAACCAGACAATGGTGCGACTGACCGATGGCAAATTGGCCAAAGCCGCATCCAGATCAATCGCCTCATCCGGATGCCTGGAAATGCCATGACTGACAGCATCTCCCGGTGTCACCTCTTCCCAGTCTTCACCGAAGGACTGACTTCTGGCGGTCCATGCCGAGCGCAGGAACATCAGCGCTTTGGAAACCGCAATGCGCCGTATCCAGCTACCGAGAGCCGCCTCGCCGCGAAATTTCGCAATTGAACGCATGATCTCTATAAAGGTCTCCTGCACCAGATCTTCAGCATGTGCCGGGACCCGGGTAAAGCGCAGACACAGCGAGTACACCGGAGTCGCAAAAGCCCTGTATATGATCTCGTGCGCACGCGCGTCTCCGCGTGCGGCTCGACTCACTATCGCAGGGTCGATCTGGATGTCAGCAAATTTGCTCATGTCTCGGAATATTAGATGCCCAATGACGCAAAAGGGTCGCACGTGAAAGATTTTTTTGCCTATACTGTGCGCCGTTCGATTTAGGCATGCCGGGATGGCGGAACTGGTAGACGCGCTGGATTCAAAATCCAGTTTCTGAAAGGAAGTGGGGGTTCGATTCCCCCTCCCGGCACCATGCCTCGACTAAGGCATTGATCCTCTGATGAAATTTTGCTCTGAATGCGGCCAGCAGGTCGCCCTACAGATTCCCCCGGACGATAATCGCGAGCGCAGCGTATGTACGTCCTGCGGCATCGTGCATTACGTGAACCCCAAGATCGTGGTCGGCTGCGTACCTGAAAAAGACGGCCGCATACTGTTGTGTAAACGCGCGATCGAACCGCGCTACGGCTATTGGACTGTTCCAGCCGGCTTCATGGAGTTGGGCGAGTCAACGGCACAAGGCGCGGCCCGGGAAACATTAGAAGAAGCGTGCGCCGAAGTAGAGATCGGGCATTTGTTTGCCTCGGTCGATGTTGTCGACGCAGGCCAGGTGCATATGTTTTATACCGCAAAGTTGCTCGGTAATTTTGCCGTCGGCGAGGAAAGCCTGGACGTGGCATTGTACAGCGAGGCGGAAATTCCGTGGGATGACATCGCATTCCACAGCGGACGCTATGCGCTACGAAAATATTTTGAGGATAAGGGCCAGAACAACGGCGTGCATATACACGAGCTGCGCCGCGCGAAATCTTAATGAAATCCTAATTTAGGGCGGCGACCTGATCCAGGCGGGCCTTGAGCTGATCCGGCGGCAGATATCCGCTTATCAGCGTGCCATCATCCAGAACGATTGCGGGCGTACCGCTTAGACCGACTTCCTGTCCCAACTGGTAATGGTGATCAACGATTGATGCATCGCATTCTGCTGACGCGAAGGTCCGATCTGCCTTGGCAGCCGTCAGTGCGCCATTGCGATCACTCGAGCACCACACTTCCTGCGCAGTCGCCCATGCAGGTGAAGTCGGTCCGTTACGCGGGTACATCAGGTAACGAATTTCAATGCCGAGCGCCAGGTACTGATCAATCTGGCTATGCAGGCGGCGACAATAAGTACAGTCAACGTCGGTAAAAATCGACACCGAGTACTTCACGTCCGCGGGTGAAAATGCAATTACTTCGTCATCAGGAATTGCTGACATCAGATCGCGTCGGGAATTATTGCGAACGGCTTCGCTCAAGTTGACGTTTTGATCAAGATCAATCAAATCACCTTGCAACAGGTACCGGCCACTTGCCGATACATAGGCAACAACCGATCCTCTGTGAATGGTGTACCAGCCATCGACCGGGCTCGGATTGACATCCTTGGGGTCGATCACCTTGAACATCGCATTGACCTTCTGGCGTACCTGCTCAAGTTCCGCGTCAGCTTCCTGCGCTGTTGCAGGAACTACTGCGAATACCGCAAGTGCGGCTATAGAAAGTCGGATATTCATTCGTGATCTCATGCTTCTCATCGTTGCTGTAGTGGACAGCCCAGTGGACCCAATGTTCCCCGGGGGCGGCAAGTCTAGCAAATCTAACCGCGCGGGTGGTGTTCGCCGTGCAGGTCTTTGAGCCGCTCACGCGCAACGTGTGTATAGATCTGGGTCGTTGACAGGTCGCTATGACCCAGCAATAACTGGACGACGCGCAAATCCGCGCCACGGTTTAACAAATGCGTAGCGAATGCGTGACGCAAACTGTGCGGCGACATTTTCTTTCTTACACCGGCTTTCTCGGCATAGCGCTTGATGATGTGCCAAAACGCCTGGCGCGTCATGCGGTCTCCGCGACGTGTAGGGAACAGGTAGTCAGTCTGGCGTTCCAGCAGGATCTCCATGCGTGGTCCGTCAATAAAATCTCGTAACCAGCGTTGCGATTCTTCACCCAGTGGAATGAGTCGCTCGCGATCACCTTTACCGACGATACGCAAAACGCCCTGATTGAAATTGACCTGAGACTGCTTGAGATTGATCAGCTCCGACACCCGCAAACCGGTGGCATACAGCAATTCGAGCATTGCTCGATCACGGTGTCCCAAGGGCTCGTCGATATTCGGAGCGTGCAGCAATGACTCGACTTCGTCTTCACTTAGTGTTTTGGGCAACGAACGACCGATACGTGGCATTTCAATATCTGCCGTCGGATCGGAATCGCGCATGCCTTCGCGCATGATGTAGCGAAAAAAGCGCCGGAAGCTGGAAAGTTGCCTGGCCGTCGAGCGCGGCTTTGCACCACCTTCAACACGGCCTGCGATAAATGCCAGCAAGTCCGCTTTGTCTGCCGAATCAATAGTTTTGCGCTGCTCGGAAAGCGAACGACCGAGTGTCATCAGGTCCGCCCGGTATGCACCCAGCGTATTCTGTGACAAGCCTCGTTCCATCCAAATAGCATCAAGGAATCGATCGACCAGCTCCTGCGAACGGTCGACTGACTTGGAGTCCAATTTTTGTTTATCCATGCTAGCCATAGTATCCATCTGTTGGAACGCGCAATCCTTTGCGTCGCCGTCGCTTATTCAGCACACTGCACCGCCAAGCGACGGATTTTTCAAGGTTTTGAGTATGCGTAGGATGCTCCCTGACCGGCGTGACCGCTGTCACAGAAACCGGAAGGCATTGACATAAAGTGACCTGTGTCACACGCATAGGTGAGGCCCTGTTCGGGGTATACGCCGCAATTATCTTCATAATTTGCATACTTTTCGGCCTGTTTGTCGCATTGCTGGTGCCTGGCGCCGAACGCCGCGCCCGCTGGCTGGCCAATACTACACGGGCCATATTCGTGCTCACTGCAGCGCCGGTCGAGCTACGCGGGCTGGATAATCTCCCTGCTACAGACTGTATTGTCGTCTCCAATCACTCCAGTTATGTCGATGGCTTCCTCCTCAAAGGGTACTTGCCGGCGCGCTTTTCTTTCGTCATCAAAGGCGAGATGCGAAATATACCGTTTGTTCACTTCCTGCTGCGCCGCGCCGGTTCACGATTTGTGGAACGCAGCGGCTCCAAAGCCAGCTCCCGTGACGCTCGGCAAATGGTCAAAGCAGCGCAAAGTGGGCAGTCTCTGGCGATATTTCCGGAAGGTACTTTTCAGGAAGAACCTGGCTTGCTGAGACTTCGCGCCGGCGCATTTGTTGCAGCCGTCCGCGGCGAGATGCCGATCGTTCCTGTCGTAATCTCGGGCACCCGTTACGTTCTGCCGGCGAGCCGCGACTTGCCGCGCCACGGCCCGATAACGATCGATATTCTGGCACCGATCTTCCCGGACCATCCCAGCTACTCAAGTCATCGCGAACTCGCCAAAACCGTACGACAAAGTATACTCGCCGTGCTCGACGAGCCCGATCTCGTCGATGCTGAAAAAAATCAAACGGAGCAAGTAAATGAGTAATGAACCTGTCGTCATCGTTGCCGCGCAACGCACACCCATCGGCGCCTTTCAGGGTGTCCTCTCTGACGCATCGGCGCCGGAGCTCGGTGCCGCAGCAATCGCTGGCGCAATTGCCGACAGCGGCGTCGATGCGGCAGACGTGAGCCAGGTATTGATGGGCTGTGTGTTACCGGCTGGCCTGGGACAGGCTCCGGCGAGACAAGCAGCAATTGCTGCCGGCGTGCCGATGGGCACCGCGACAACAACTGTCAACAAAATGTGCGGCTCAGCAATGGCGACGATCATGCTGGGCCACGATCTGCTCAAGGCCGACAGCGCAACAGTGGTGGTGGCCGGAGGGCTGGAGTCAATGAGCAATGCGCCTTACCTGTTGCCGAAGGCGCGCAAGGGTTATCGCATGGGGCATCAGGAAGTCATCGATCACATGTTCTACGACGGCCTGCAGGACCCATGGCAAGGAATGATGATGGGCCATTTCGCCGATGCGACCGCGGAAAAGTACGGCTTTTCGAGAGAACAGCAGGATCAGTTTGCCATTGAGTCGGTACGCCGCGCACAAACCGCCGTAGCCGCCGGTACTTTCGAAGCGGAAATCTCTCCGGTAACAATCAACGGCCGCAAAGGTGACGTCATCATTGCCAGCGACGAAACGCCGGGCGCCGTAAGCATCGAAAAGATTCCAAACCTGCGCCCTGCATTTAACAAAGACGGCACTGTAACCGCGGCGACCTCATCGTCGATTTCTGACGGGGCTGCTGCGACCGTAATGATGACTGCCGCAGAAGCGGAACGGCGCGGCCTGGAACCGCTCGCAACGCTGGTCGGCCATTCGAGTTTTGCCCAGGAACCTGCGTGGTTTACGACCGCACCTGTGTCGGCTATCAGGAATTTACAGACCAAGCTGGGATGGAGCCCCGACGACGTTGACCTGTATGAAATCAATGAGGCATTTGCGGTGGTCACCATGGCTGCAATGCGTGATGTCGGTCTGGAGCATGCCAAGGTGAATGTGAACGGCGGCGCGTGTGCATTGGGACACCCGATTGGCGCAACCGGTGCACGAATAACGACAACCTTGTTATATGCGCTCAAGGAGCGTGGCTTGAAACGCGGCATTGCATCCCTTTGTATCGGCGGCGGCGAAGCTGTCGCCGTTGGCCTGGAATTAATTTAAAACAACTTATTCAAGAGACAAGAGCATGGAATTCGCAATCGCAAAAGCAGTGATCTCCGGAGGCGCATCGGGCCTTGGCTTCGCAACCGCACAACGTGTTATCGATGCGGGCGGCCACGTAGCGTTGCTCGATATCAACGACGAGCAAGGCAATGCGAGTGCTGCAAAGCTGGGTGATCGCGCGACCTTCATAAACACTGACGTTGCGGATGAAGAATCTGTCAAGAAAGCGATGTCAGCAGCCAATGCAGCCATGGGAGGCATTACTCTCGCGGTCAATTGTGCGGGCATCGCAACTGCTGGTCGCACGCTTGGCCGGGACGGACCATGGCCCAGCGAACTGTTCGCTAAAGTCATCCGTGTCAATCTGATCGGCAGCTACAACGTCACCAAGGAAGCGGCCGCATTTATGCAACACAACGCAGCGAACGCTGACGGCGAACGCGGCGTCATTATTAGTACCGCTTCAATTGCCGCCTTTGAGGGCCAGATCGGCCAGGCCGCCTACTCGGCCTCGAAAGGCGGCGTTGTCGGCATGATGTTGCCGTTGGCCCGCGAGTTCGCGTCGTTCGGCATTCGCGTGAACACGATTGCCCCCGGAGTATTCCTGACGCCGATGGTCGCCGGTATGCCAGAAGAAGTGCAACAATCACTTGGCCAGCAAGTACCCTTCCCGCCACGCCTGGGTCGCCCTGAAGAATACGCAGCTACCGCCGAATTTATCTACAGCACTGCAATGGTCAATGGCGAGACGATTCGCGTTGATGGCGCAATCCGCATGCAGCCTAAATAGTCCATACGGCAGTCGTCGGTCCGAATGTTTCTCGCCGGAATGGCTCACTACGTTGCGCTTTATTTCCGGCGAGAAACATCCAAACCGACAACCGAGCAGCGGACTTAACGATGTTCGTTCTAGAAAGCGGCCATCGGGATGTTCATCGACCGAAGTAAAGCGCAGCCCCGCGAGCCATGAGGGAGAGGAATATCCCGTTGGCCGCTTTCGGAACTTACGCGTCTGAGTTCACATGCCTGAATAGTTGGGGCCGCCACCGCCCTCTGGGACTGTCCAGACGATATTTTGCGTTGGATCTTTGATATCGCAGGTTTTGCAGTGCACGCAATTTTGCGCATTGATCTGAAAAACCTTTTCGCCGCCTTGTTCAACGACCTCGTAGACGCCGGCCGGACAATAACGCTGCGCCGGCTCGTCGTAAATCGGTAGGTTGAAGGCTATGGGCACTGACGGATCTTTGAGTAGCAAATGCGACGGTTGATCTTCTTCATGGTTGGTGCTCGAAAGAAAAACCGATGACAGCCGGTCAAAACTGATGACGCCGTCGGGTCGTGGATAATCAATCTCCGGTGCGTCGCTGGCTTTGGCGATCGACTCATGATCTGGCAGCGGGTTGCGCCAAGTGAATGGCAGCTTGCCAAAAAATATGTTCTGGTCGACGAACGCAAACGCTGCGCCCCAAAAGACACCGAGCTTTACGAGTGCGGGTCCGAAATTGCGACTGGCGTGCAATTCTTTGTAAACCCAGGACGCCTTGACGCTAATTTCAAAATCCGCAAGCTCGGCAGGGGCATCCGCACCAGCGGCGAGCGCGCGGTGCACACTTTCGGCGGCCAGCATGCCGGTTTTGATCGCCGTATGCGCACCCTTGATTTTGGCACCATTCAGGAAACCTGCGTCGCAACCCGCAAGCATGCCACCAGGGAACGTGAGCTTGGGCAGTGACTGCAAGCCGCCTTTATTGACCGCACGGGAACCGTAAGAGAGTCGCTTGCCCCCTTCGAGGTACTGACGAATTTTCGGATGTTGCTTCCAACGTTGAAATTCTTCGAAAGGCGACAAATGCGGATTCGTATAGTTGAGCGCAATGATCAAGCCGAGAAACACCTGATTATTGGCCGCGTGATACAGGAAACCGCCCCCTTCCGTGTGATTATCGAGCGGCCAGCCTGTCGTATGCACAACCAGTCCTTCCTCGTGCCTGGCAGGATCGATCTCCCAAATTTCCTTGAGTCCGATGCCATAATGCTGCGGGTCTGCATTCGCGCGCAGATCGAACTGACGCATTAGTTGTTCCCCGAGACTCCCGCGACAGCCCTCGGCGAAAATAGTATAGGTGGCGCTGAGTTCGTAGCCCGCCTGGAACCCCGGCTTCTTCTGCCCGTCCTTGGCAATCCCCATGTCACTGGTAGCAACGCCGGTCACCCGACCTTCGCTGTCATATAAAACCTCGGAAGCCGCGAATCCGGGGAATACATTGACGCCCAATCCCTCGGCTTGCTCGCCGAGCCATTGGCATAGACGACCGAGACTGATGATGTAGTTGCCTTTGTTATGCATGGGCCGCGGCACAAACAAACCAGGTACACGCACAGAACCAGTGTTGCTGGTCAGGTAATGGATGTCGTCACCCTTGACAGCGGTCTTTATCGGCGCCCCCATCTCCTGCCAGTTCGGAAACAGTTCATTGAGACCCCTGGGCTCAAAAACGTTACCCGACAATATATGCGAGCCGATTTCCGAGCCTTTTTCGACCACGACAACGGATAGATTACTGTCGAGTTGCAGCAAACGACACGCCGCGGCGAGGCCACACGGCCCGCCGCCGACAATTACGACGTCGAATTCCATGGATTCACGTTCTGTAGTCATAGTATTGTCACTCCGCCTGCACCCTCCATCGGCGCAAAAGAGGATATATGTAATTTTGAACGTGCGCGAGGCCTATGAGACGAGCCTGCTACGCGACGGTCACGATCGCGATACTGCACAGGAAGCGATCGTCGCCGAACTTGCCCGGCTACAGCAACAGCTGCAGGCGAATACTGCTCGCAAGCGCAGCTTCCTCGACTATTTCCGGTTTCGCGATACGCGGCAACCGACCTATGTTCGTGGCTTGTATATCTGGGGCGGTGTCGGACGTGGCAAAACTTTCCTGATGGACCTGTTTTTCGAAAGCTTGAACGTTGACGCCAAGAAGCGTATTCATTTTCACCGCATGTTGCACGATGTTCATTCGCGGCTTGCCCGGTTGGGCAATATCGAAGACCCGCTGGATCAGGTTGCTGACGCGATTGCAGCGGATACGAAGATCCTGTGTTTCGATGAGTTCTACGTGAGTGATATCGCTGATGCCATGCTCCTCGGCCGCCTGCTGGAAGGCTTATTCCGTCGCGGCGTAACCCTCATCGCTACTTCCAACTCGGCGCCTGATGAGCTTTATCGTGATGGGCTGCAACGGCAGCGTTTTTTGCCTGCCATCGAAGCGCTCAAGCAACACTGTCATATCATTCACATGGACAGCGGCATGGACTATCGGCTGCGCCTGCTGCAACAAGCCGGCACTTTCCTTACTCCGGCTGACGAGTCCTCGACGCGCAAGTTACAGCATTATTTCGACGAATCCGCTTCCAGTCAGGTGCGCACAAATCACGCGCTGACTGTCAACGGCCGCGACATCCAGGCGCGCGCCTGTGCAAAAGGAATTGTCTGGTTCGAATTTGACCAGATCTGTGACGGCCCGCGCAGCCAGAATGATTATATCGAGATTGCGCGTTGGTATCCGACCGTAATCGTTTCTGGAGTTCCGATACTCAACGCGTCGTCCGAGGACCAGGCACGTCGGTTCATCGCCCTGGTTGACGAGTTCTATGATCGGCGCGTGAAACTGATCCTTTCTGCCGCAGCGCAAATTGACGCCTTGTATCGCGGCACGCGGCTCGAATTCGAAATGGATCGCACGATTAGCCGCCTCGTCGAAATGCAGTCGACTGAGTATCTGACGGCACCGCATCTTGCGTGAACTGGTTGTGTGATGCAGTGAATATGGTTACTGTTGAAAGCATGGATGACGCACTCAATTTAGAAGCCTTTTTGCCGTACAGATTGTCCGTTTTGTCGCATACGATCAGCACCACCATCGCCAAAGCCTATGAGACGAAATTTGGTATTTCGATACCTGAATGGCGGGTAATTGCGATCCTGGGGCGTTTTCCCGGGCTGTCGGCCGTGGAAGTGGCAGATCGGACAATGCTCGACAAAGTTGCCGTAAGTCGCGCAGTGACAAAATTGATCAAGAATGGGCGTATTGATCGCGAATTTGCGGATGCGGATCGACGCCGCTCCATCCTGCAATTGTCGACTGAAGGACAACAGGTTCACGATGAAATCGCACCACTCGCATTGGCATTTGAGAGCGAATTGCTACAGGGCATTGATATCGAAGACTACGAGAATTTCAACGTCGTCCTCGAGCGCTTGCTCGGCAAAGCGCGTCTCCTCGGCACGCCGCAACAGTAAGCACATTGACTAGCAAAAAAAAACGCAGGGGCAGTGATCGAAAGTCTTCGATTGTCAGCGAAATCGTAGCCACTCGAACCACATCCAAAATCCTTAGCAATCGCAAACAGGCACGTTTGTTCCTCGAGCAGTATTTCTCGAATGTTCCTACCAGTGATCTGGCGGGCCGGTCTCCCGACATCATGGCGCGAATCGCCTACAGCCACCTTGAGTTCGCCGCGACTCGCCGCAAGGGGCAACCTTGTCTGCGCATCTACAATGCGAACGAGAAAGAATATGGCTATACCTCGCCATATACTTTTATCGAACTCGTAAACGATGACATGCCGTTCCTGGTCAACTCAGTATCTGCTGCCATAAATCGGCACGATTTAACGGTGCATATCACCGTACACCCGATCATTCGACTGCTACGCAGCAAGAGTGGCAAGGTTGAAGGCGTTGCGGATATCAATTCGGCCAAGGGTACTCGGGAGTCCTTTATTCGCTTTGCCGTGGACCGGGAAACGGATGAAAAACAGCTAAAGCTGCTGGAAACAGAAATTCTCCAGGTCCTCGCGGATATCCGTCTCACAGTCCGGGACTGGAAGAAAATGCGATTGAAAATGGTCGCCGCACAGGATCTGCTCGAGAACGGTCCCGCGCGCGCAGATGAAGAGTTGCGCAGTGAGAGCAAAGAATTCCTGCAGTGGCTGGCCGATGATCACTTCACTTTTCTCGGCTACCGCGAGTACAGACTTCTGACCCGCGGCAAGAGGACCTATCTCGAGCCGGTCGCGAACAGCGGTCTGGGCCTGCTGTCCCGACAGGAACGCAGTGGCCACGTTACAGAGCTAAGCGATGAGTTGAGGCGACTGACGCGATCCAGTGACTGGCTGATACTGACTAAAGCGAACTCACGATCAACGATTCACCGGCATGCTTACCTCGACTATGTCGGCGTCAAGGTTTATGACGAGAACGGCGAAGCCTGTGGCGAACGTCGCTTCATCGGGCTGTTTGCATCCGCTGCCTACAGCGAGTCACCGCGGAATATTCCGTTGTTGCGCCATAAGATGGCGAAAATTTTCGAACGTGGTCGTGTCGAAGAATCGGGTCATCGCGGCAAAGCGCTGCTGCACATAATCAATACTTATCCGCGCGATGAATTATTTCACGCTTCGGTGCAGGATCTGACGCGCACAACTATTGGCATCCTCAACCTGCAAGATCGGCAAAGAGTCGCGTTTTTCCTGCGCCGCGATGCGTTCCGCCGCTTCTTCTCGTGCCTGGTATTCGTTCCGCGAGAAAAATACACCACGCAAATCCGACGCAAGGTCGAAACGATCCTTATTAACGCATTTCAAGGATCTTCCGTCGAATCGAGCGTGCAGATATCCGATTCGGCTTTGGCGCGCGTTCACATAGTGGTGCATACGCCGACACAGGAACGGCCGCCAATCAGTATTCAGAAGATTGAAGCGGCGATTGCTGATGTCGTCATCACCTGGTCTGACAAGTTACGCGCCCAACTCAATGATGCTTTCGGCATCGAAGCCGGCCCGAAGTTGTTTCGTCGGTATCGCGACGTCTTCCCCGTCGGTTACCAGGACGACGTCGCACCGCGCGAAGCGTGCAGTGACGTTGAACGCATAGAAAATATGCTCGCCGAAGGAAGCCAGCGATCGGTTGACCTCTATAAGCCGGAAAACAGCCTGCCCGGTCACATGCATTTCATGATCTATTGTTTTGGCGAACCGATCGCGCTTTCCGAAGCGCTGCCATTACTCGAAGATATGGGTGTCGATGTCTATACAGAGCACCCTTACGAAGCGACGTTACAGTCCGGCGAATCAGTATGGATTCAGGACTTTCATCTACGTCATGAATCCGGCGAAGACCTCGACTTCGATGCAGTCGAAGTGGCTTTCGAAGAATGCTTCAACGCGGTATTCGCCGGGCGGGCTGAGAACGACGGTCTGAACCGACTGATTCTCAGTGCCAACCTCGACTGGCGTCAAACTGCCATGCTGCGGTGCTATGCGAAGTATTTGTTGCAGCTGGGGATGCCATTCAGCCAAAACTACATGGAAGATGTGCTCGTCAAACACGCCAGGTTCGCCAGCAAGATCGTGCAGCAATTTGAACTTCAGTTTGACCCCGACGTTTCGCTTGCCCAACGCAAGCGCGAACTGGACCCACTAAAGGCCTCCATTTCTCGAGCAGTCAACAAGGCGAACAATGTCGACGAGGACCGCATCATGACCGCGTTCTCAAACGCGATCGATGCGACCCTGCGTACTAATTATTACCTCATCGAGGCCGACGGTGAGCCTAAACCCTACATTTCGATCAAGCTCCAATCCGGCCATCTTCGCGAGGTGCCGCTACCGCGCCCCAAGTACGAAGTGTTTGTCTATTCACCGGATGTCGAAGGCGTACATTTGCGCGGTGGCGACGTAGCGCGCGGTGGATTGCGCTGGTCGGATCGCCGTGAAGATTTTCGCACTGAGGTGCTCGGCCTGATGAAAGCCCAGATCGTAAAGAACACCGTGATTGTGCCTACTGGCGCAAAAGGCGGCTTCTTTCCAAAACGGGTGCCCGTCGGCGGCCGTGATGCGATCTTCGCCAACGGCGTCGCTTGCTACAAGACTTTCATCTCTGCGCTCCTGGACATTACCGACAACGTCATCGATGGCAAAGTGGTAACGCCGGAGCGGGTTATCAGACGCGATGGCGACGATCCTTATCTGGTGGTTGCTGCAGACAAAGGCACTGCTACCTTCTCCGACATTGCGAATGGCATTTCCGCTGACTACGGCTTCTGGCTGGATGACGCTTTTGCGTCAGGAGGATCTGCGGGCTACGACCACAAGAAGATGGGCATTACCGCACGCGGAGCCTGGGAGGCGGTCAAACGCCACTTTCGCGAGCAGGGCCTGGACACACAAAAAGAGCATTTTACTGTCGCCGGCATCGGCGATATGGCAGGCGACGTTTTCGGCAATGGCATGTTGCTGTCGCGCAAGATCAAACTCGTCGCCGCGTTCAATCATTTGAATATTTTTCTCGACCCGGACCCTGACGCAACTGCAAGCTTCAAGGAACGGCAACGCCTGTTTAAAAAGTCACGCTCAAGCTGGACCGATTACAACGAGACGCTTATCTCAAAAGGTGGCGGCGTGTTCTCGAGAGAAGCGAAGACTATTCGCCTGAGCCATGAGGTCCGCAAGCTATTAGATGTCACCGAATCTTCCATGCAACCAGACGATCTCATCAGCGCAATATTGCGCATGCCGGTCGACCTGCTATGGAATGGCGGCATCGGAACCTACGTCAAAGCCAGCGGCGAAAGTAACACCGATGTCGGCGATCGCAGCAATGACGACGTACGGATAAAAGCGACAGAATTGCGCTGCAAAGTCATCGGCGAAGGCGGCAATCTTGGCCTGACCCAACTCGCACGTATCGAATACAGCCTCGGCGGAGGAAGAATCAATACCGATTTCATCGACAACTCCGCGGGCGTGGACAGCTCGGATCGCGAGGTCAATATCAAGATTCTTCTCAGAGATGTCGTCGATAAGAAAGGCATGTCGCGAGACAAGCGCAATGAATTGCTCGCTTCAATGACCGACGATGTCGCCGAACTGGTGCTGCGCAATAATTACCTGCAGACGCAGTCGATCAGCATGAGTGAAATTCGCTCTGTCGAGCGCATTGATGAGATCGCGCGTCTCATAAAGAACCTGGAAAACACCGGCCTGCTGAATCGAGCTATCGAATACCTGCCGGCGGAGCCGGAGATTGACGAACGTCGGGCACGCAAACAGGGCTTCACTCGTCCGGAACTGGCGGTCGTGCTCAGTTACGCCAAGATCGATCTATACAATGGCTTGATCGGCAGCGGCGAAACGCTCGAAGACTTCCTGATAGTCGACCCGCCACGTTACTTCCCGACTGTTCTGCGGCGACGCTACAGCGACTTTATCCCGGGCCATCGACTGAGCCGGCAAATTCTTGCGACGTTGATCGCCAATGATCTCGTCAATCGGATGGGCCCTGCGTTTGTTAAGCGTGTGCAGGATGATACCGGCGCCAATATTGTCACCATTGCGCGCGCCTACGTGATAGCGCGGCAAATTTGTCGTGCCAGAAGCCTATTCAAAACAATTGAATCGTTGGATACGAAAATTCCTGCGCACGCACAGATGTCCATGATGTTCGAAGTCAGCCGGACTTTGCGGCACGCCTGTTATTGGCTTATCGAGCAATTTGGTGATGGATTGAAAATCGAGCCGTCAGTAAACCGGCTAAAAGATGGTATGACCAACATTTATGCGCGACCCGCTGCGACGATGTCGCCGAATGCCCGTATTCGTCATGAGCACGCGGTTGCCGAATTCGTCGAAATGGGCGTGTCCGAACAACTTGCCAACAAGATGTCTTCGCTGTTGTTGACGCGCGTCGCGCTCGACATCGCGGACCTTGCTTTTACCTACAAACGCGACGTCGGCGAGACTGCGAAACTGTATGCGGCGTTCAATCAACACCTTGGTATGTTCTGGCTGCACTCCGGCGCCGAAGACCTCAAGGTGAGCGGTCGCTGGCAGGCAATGGCACGTAGCAATCTGCGTGAAGAATTTTATCGACTGCGCCGTGAAATGGCGGAACCTATTCTTGCCAGCCGCAGCAAGAAACCGATTGGCGTCAGGCTGGACCGCTGGCTACACGACAACCAGCAGGCGATTGCGCGGTTCAGGAACATGGTCGACGAGATGAAATTACGTGGTGAGTTCGATTTTGCTACGCTCTCGGTCGCTGCACGGGAATTGCGCGATCTGATCGCGAAATAATCCATAATCAACCAAATCGGAGCAAGCATGGCGGGTAAATTAGTACTTTGTCGTCACGGGCAAAGTGACTGGAACTTGAAGAACCTGTTCACTGGCTGGACGGACGTAGACCTGACAGAGAAAGGCGTTGCCGAGGCCGTGGCTGCCGGCAGGCTGCTGCTGGAACTCGGTTACGAATTCGACATCGCGTATACGTCGGTACTGCGACGGGCTATTCGCACACTCTGGATCATGCTCGACGAGATGGACCGCATGTGGATTCCGGTAATTCGCGACTGGCGCCTGAACGAGCGACATTACGGGGCCTTGCAGGGCTTGAACAAAGCAGAAACTGCCGCCAAGTATGGCGACGACCAGGTGCATATATGGCGTCGCAGCTACGACATACCGCCTCCGGATCTTGATGCAGACGACGAGCGCCACCCATCACATGACGTACGCTACGCCGGAATAGAAAACTTGCCCTCGACTGAATCGCTGGCTACGACCCTGGCTCGCGTGACCCCATGCTGGGATGACGTCATCGCGCCGGATCTGCGGGCAGGCAAAAATGTTCTGATTGCTGCTCACGGCAACAGTCTTCGCGCCCTGGTGAAGATGCTGGACGACGTATCGGACGACGAAATTACTGGTTTTAATATTCCCACCGGCGTACCACTCGCCTACGAACTCGACGATCAACTCCGGCCGCTGTCCCGCAGTTTTCTCGGTGATCCGGATGCAGTCGCCAAAGCTGCGGCAGCGGTTGCCGCGCAGGGCCAGTCGGAGTGAAGTACGCGCTCGGGAACCGAACTCCGGTTCTCGTTGGCGAGCGACATTTCATTGCTGACGGCGCCCGAATTATTGGTCAGGTGCGTCTGCAAACGCACAGCAGCATTTGGTTTAACGCCGTTCTGCGCGGCGACAATGAATGGATAGAGATTGGCGAACGCAGCAATGTTCAGGACGGTAGCGTATTGCACACCGACCCCGGTTTCCCGTTGACCGTCGGCAAGCATGTCACCGTCGGTCATAAAGTCATGCTGCACGGTTGTACAATTGGTGATAACTCGCTAATTGGCATCGGCAGCACAATTCTTAACGGCGCGGTGATCGCCGAAAATTGCATGGTCGGTGCCAACGCGCTCATTACCGAGAACAAGAGTTTCGCAGAGGGCTCGCTGATCATTGGTGCGCCCGCGCGCGTCGCGCGTGAATTGTCAGACGAAGAAATACACTCTATCGGTGCTGCAGCAGAGCATTACGTGGAGAATGCCGCCCGCTATCGCGACAATCTGCACGCGATTGATTAAGCCGCACTAGCTCTGCAGTTTTGGATCGCTGCGGTTGACATGCTGCTTGTCAACGACACGCAGCAGACCTTCCTGTGCCGTCGATGCAATCAGCGTTCCTGCCTCGTTGAAGAATTGCCCGCGCGCAAACCCGCGTGCGCCGGACGCGTTGGGGCTGTCGATCGAATACAGCAACCACTGATCGATGTGCACTTCGCGATGAAACCACAGCGCGTGATCGAGGCTGGCCATGATTACGCCACCATCTTCGAATGGTAACTCGTGCGCAACAGTTGCCGTGCCGAGCAACTCATAATCGGAGGCATAGGCGAGCAGGTTACGATGTAACGCTGCATCGTCCGGTAAGGTATCGACTGCGCGCAGCCAGACTTTTTTCTCGGCGACACCTGCCCGCCGTTCCTCTGCCACCGGTCGAATTTCAAAAGCTCGTTTTTCCGCCATGTGACGACGCATCAGCTCCGGCATTTTTTGCACCAGATCAGATTCAGCCTCCAGAATGTCATCGCAATCTGCCGGACCGGGAACGATCGGCATGCTCGCCTGATGCTCCAGCCCTTGTTCCGGAGTTTGAAACGACGCGGCCAAATTCAAAATTGGCCGGCCATGCTGAATAGCGACCACCCGACGGCTTGAAAAGCTGCCACCGTCTCGCGCTCGATCCACCTCATAGACGATTGGCGCCTGCATATCGCCGCGCCGCAGAAAATAGGCATGCAAAGAGTGAACTACCCTGTCGTCAACGGTATGCTGTGCTGCGGACAGTGCCTGACCCAGGACCTGGCCGCCAAAAACCTGCGCGCTACCAATATCCCGACTCTCGCCGCGAAATATATTTTCTTCAATGCGCTCAAGCTGCAGCAGCGTAATCAGGTCATCGAGTACCGGATGCATCTGGTCAGGAACTTGTCCGGCCGCCGTCTACCAATATCCCGGTGCCGTTGACGAACGCCGCGTCGTCGCTCGCCAGAAATAAAACCACTTTCGCGACATCAATCGGCTCACCTAGACGCTGTGCGGCGGAATGTGCGATACAAAAATCCCGCAACGCCGTATCTTTTCTAAACACTTCCCGGCTTGTCGGCGTCATAATCGCGCCGGGCTGCACGTAATTGGCTGTAATGCCGAATTCGCCGGTTTCTGCTGCAAGCGCATTGGTTAACTCAGCCAAATCCTGCTCCGATTTCGCGTAAGCATCCGCGCCGTCAACAGCGAAAACACTGCGTAGAAACCCAATATTTATGATGCGGCCAGCAGGACTTTTCTGCAGCAGCGGCAATGCCGAGCGACACACGGACATGATCAGAGCGGATCGGTTTTCTACCAGGTCCGTGTAGGCGCTGTCTGCATCGTTTAATGGTGCCTGCACCTGTGCGGGAAAATCGTTGACCAGGATATCGATACGGCCGAGGCGCTCCGCTGCCTGTTCGATCAGAGCCGGCATACGGGTCGCATCTGTCAGGTTGGCTGACAATCCTTCGATGCCTTTGACAGACTTAAAATGCTGCTCGACGCCGCTATTAATCGCATCCACAGCCAGGACTGACGCGCCGTGCTTCAGCAAGGTACGCGCAGACGCCTCGCCAATACCGCCCGCGGCATTGATAACCAGTGCTTTCAATCCATACAAGCGTGAGGGGTCGGCCATTGTGTCTCCGTTTCATGCGGGGAATCTTGTTCAGGAAAACCTATTCAGGAAAGCGATAGTCAGCGAATTGCCGCCTCAATTCAATCTTCTTGATTTTGCCAGTCGCCGTATGCGGCAGCTCATCGACAAACACTACATCATCAGGTATGCACCAGTCTGCGACCTTACCCGCATAAAACGACAACAGGTCTTCGACCGATACATCCTGCCCTGCCTCTCTGACGACCAACAGCAAGGGCCGTTCGGTCCACTTGGGATGCGCCAATCCGATGACCGCAGCCTCGGCAACTGCCGGATGGCCCATCGCCGTATTCTCCAGTTCAATCGAGCTGATCCATTCGCCGCCGGACTTGATGACGTCCTTGGTGCGATCAGTAATTGCCATATAGCCTTCCTGATCGATAGTTGCGACATCGCCAGTATCGAACCAACCATCGTCGGTGTGCGCGTTGGCACTGCCATTGAGCTTAAAATAGTCACTGCACACCCAGGGTCCGCGAACCTGCAATGCACCGTAAGCAACGCCATCCCACGGCAGCTCGACACCCTTGTCGTCGACAATTCGCAGCTCGCAGCCAAAAATGCCACGACCGGCCTTGACCGACAGGTTCAACTTTTCTTCGTCTGAGAGATGCTCGAGCCCGGCTTTGAGTGTATTGGTGACGCCTAAAGGGCTCATCTCCGTCATTCCCCAGCCCTGCCGCACCTCGACGCCATGGGCATCACGAAATTCCTGAATCATCGATTTGGGGACAGCGGCACCGCCGACAATTGATCGCTGCAGTTTATCCAGCCGCTTGCCAGCCTGCCGGCAATATTTCAGCAATGCCAACCAGACAGTGGGTACGCCTAGAGACAGCGTCACATCCTCGGCATCCATCAATTCATACAACGTTTCACCGTCGCCCATCTTCGGACCCGGGTAGACAATTTTGCAACCGGTCATCGCCATCGAATACGGCGTGCCCCAGGAACTCACATGAAACAGCGGCACAACTGGCAGACAGCAATCGCGACTCGATATGTTCATGACGTCCGGCGCGGAACCCGCATAGGCATGCAAGACGCTCGAGCGATGATCGTACAGGACACCTTTCGGGTCGCCCGTGGTACCAGAGGTATAACAAAGGGCGGCTGCGGATCGCTCGTCGATTTCGGGCCACACATACTCGTCGGACTCGCCAGCGATCAAAGTTTCGTAGCAAACCACGTTCTTCAGAGTGGTCTCTGGCATATGGGCTGCAGCAGTCATGATGATGAAACCTGCAACATTGGCGATCTTGTCACCCAATGCCTCCAGAAGCGGCACAAACATGACGTCCGTCATGATCCACTTATCTTCCGCATGGTTAATAATGAATATTAACTGTTCCGGAAAAAGTCGCGGGTTGATCGTGTGACAGACGTAGCCGGCACCACTGATGCCATAGTAGGCCTCAAAATGCCGGTAGTCGTTCCAGCACAACGTGGCGACCCGATCACCGCGACTCAGTCCCAGTTGGTCGAGCGCGTTTGCCAGTTGCTTCGCGCGCGCGAAACATTCTCTATAGGTATATCGATGGCGCGGATTATCCGCGGTGATCGATACAATTTGCTGGCCGCCATGAAACTTCTCGGCATGAGTCGCTATCGAAGAAATCAACAGCGGGGTATCCATCATCAGACCTTGCATATAGTTTTATCCTGCTCGCTAATATCGCCGGCCGTAATTTAACAGAAATGCCTGTGTTTGCGCGGGTTTGGTAAACATTACTTAGGACTAGTATTAGCGAAATCATGCTATCCTTTGGCCCAATAGCGGCGCGGGGGTGCCGTCCCAAGCAGGGGGAAGTAATGATCACGGAATCTCAGTTAGTTTTACGCCGCATCACGCGCATCATGTTGCCAGCCGCAGTGCTCGGACTTTTGATCAACGGTTCGGCACTGGCGCAGGGGCAATCGAGCGGTGTGTTCGAGGAAATCGTTGTGCTGGCGCAGAAACGTGCACAGAACATCATGGATGTACCGGTTGCAGTGAGTGCTGTCACCGGCACGCAAATGGTTGACGCCGGCATCAAAGATATGGCCGATCTGCAGCAGAATGTCCCGAGTCTGATTGTCAGCGGCAGTCAGACGGCAACGACCGCAACTTTTTCGATTCGCGGCATCAGCTCAACGTCGAATAACTTCGGTGTCGAGTCGTCTGTCGGCCTCTATGTCGACGGCGTTTATCGGTCGCGGCAAAGTTCGATGATCAACGATTTGGTTGACGTTGAAGCGGTCGAAGTCTTGCGTGGCCCACAAGGTACGCTGTTCGGCAAGAACACGCCGGCAGGTGCCTTACAGATTCGCACGGTTGCACCCGGCCACGACACTGATGCATTTATTGATGTGACGGCGGGCGACTTCAATCTGATAAAAGTCTCAGCGGCTGCAAATTTCTCGCTAAGCGAAGATGTTGCAATGCGCGGCACGCTTTTTTACACGGAACGTGACGGCTACGTCGACGACATTGCGCTCGGCAAAGACGTCTACAACGACCGGGATCGACTCGGTGGTCGCCTGCAGTTTCTGTATGAACCATCCGACGACTTTAATATGCGGGTCATCGCGGACTACTCAGAAATCGACGAAATTTGTTGTGCCGCTAATACGCTTGTTGACGGCCTGTATTCACGCGCCAGCCTCGCGGGCACACCACAACCCGGTTCCGATGCCGCCTTGTTGCAGTTCGGCGGCACCGTATTCACCGACTATCCTTACCCGCAACCGTTCCTCGACGCGTTGGCGGGTTTACCCGGCACAATTGTTACTGGTGTCGGCATTGAAGATCATGTTGGTGCCATGAATTTCCTCCCCGAATCGAAGAATGAAGATAGCGGCTTGTCGGTCGAATTCAACAAGACACTTGCCAATGGCCACATCTTCACGTCTATATCTGCATTCCGTTCATTTGATACCTACGACAATAGTGACGTCGACTTTTCCGACGTTGACCTGGTCAGGCGCGTCAACGAGGCAGATCAGAGCTCCTTCTCACAGGAATTTCGACTTGGCGGTGAATTCGGCAGCGGCAATAATTTTGTCGTCGGCGCCTATTATTTTGGCCAGGAAATCAAGCAGTCGACTGACACCATCGGCACACCGTTCCTGCAGGCGTATTTGAGCGGCAACCCGGATGTTGTCAATATCACCAACTTTGTGAACGCTGTAGAGCAGCAGGCAGGACCACCGTACATGCCTGCCGGGGTCGCGTTTCTACCCGGGATTTTTTCCAACGATGCAATCGTGCAGGACCAGGACGGTTTCGCTGTCTTCGGTCAGGTCGACTTTGCCATGAGTGAAGACTTTATCCTGACCGTCGGTGCTCGCTACACGGACGAGACCAAAAAAATCAATGCTGCATTTACACAGAATACGCCGAACGGCCTGATCCCGAATTTCGGCGCTATCGGTCTTGCGGCTTGCCAGGCGCAAATGTCCGATCCCGCCTGCGGCCCGTTCGATCCGTCAGATCCGGCGACCTTCGGTGCATTTGTACCGTTTTTCGCGGACGGCTGGGGAGCGTACGCCTTTCCACCGCTGGCACCACGTACTGACCTGAATGAAAAGCTGACGGACGACCAGGTGACAGGCACAGCCAAACTGACCTGGTTCGCCAACGAATCGTCAATGTTTTATTTCTCCTATGCGACCGGTTTCAAGTCCGGTGGCACAAATACGGAGAGGATTCCGGCGTCGTTTGATTCAGTGTTTGGCGCCGAATCGTCTACATCGTTTGAGATCGGCTTCAAGGGCGACCTCGGTCCGGTACGAATGGCCGTGACGATCTACGACACCGAGTTCGATGACTTCCAGGCGCAGACCTTTACCGGCAGTGGCTTCAATTTGCAGAACGCCGGTACGATCGACAACACCGGCGTTGAACTGGAATTGCTGTGGCGGATTTCAGACACATTCGAGGCTCAGTTAATCGCCTCGCATAATGAAGTCGAATTCGCCAGCTTCGATGCCGGAACGTGCTGGGATGCGTATACGTTCCATACTGGCATTCCGGACCCCGGTCTGCCAGACAACTTCAACCCGATTCTGGATCCTCAGATCTGCTCGAAGACCGGCAATGCTCAGGCCTACAACCCTGAGGATCGCTTCTTCGTGAGCCTGCAAAAGGAATTCAATTTGAGCGCCAACACCGCATTGTTTCTGCGCGGTGAGTACTCATCGTATTCTGAGCAACTCACCGACGGCGATCTGGATCCGTTTACGCGCCAGGACAGCTTCGAAATTATCAACGCGCGGGTTGGCTTGAACTTCGCTGCATCCAATTCCAGTCTCACTCTATGGGGCAGAAACATCGCCGACGAGCGCTACTTTATTGGTAGCTCAGACGCACCGGTTCAGGTTGGTCGTATGCACGCCTACCCGGCAGAGCCAGCCACCTTCGGCCTGACGTACCGGAAGGGTTTCGACTGACAGATAGCACGTTAATAGTCGGACTGGCGCAGATCGCGCCAGTCTGGCTGCAACGCGAAGCGACGCTCGCAAAAGTCGTCGACTGGGTACAAAAGGCCGCAGCCGAGGGCTGTAAGCTGGTTGCCATTGGCAAGATCAGCACTGTATGCCCAGGGC
>JBBKWL010000058.1:0-7954 GCA_037968975.1 Woeseiaceae bacterium
CGCAACACGTGTACCGGTGAATTCGAAGACATCGCCACCGAGATGGATGACGGCAGTTGGATGGCGAAACCGCAGGACGACAAACATGGCGGCGCATTCGGCGACTTCGATAACGACGGTGACGAAGACATCATTCTGAGCGTTAGCGTGTCCGGTAGCGGCCAGTTGTGGGTCAACAACGGCGATGGGACATTTGTTGAACGAGCCAGCGACTTTGGTCTAACCCAGGATGTGGCGGCACGATTTTCGTCCTGGATCGATTTCACCAACGACGGCAGACTGGATGCGTTGTCGATGGGCCTCTCGCCGTGGAATTTTGCGCGCTACCAAACGCCAACAGGCACCTTTAGTTCTGCTATTAATACCGGTCACGCGTGCGCCGACGCCAATGTTAATTACATGCAGATGCTCGACATTACCAATGACGGCACCTTGGAATTCATGTGTGTTGAGCGTGGCGTCTTCCCGAATCTTGCGTACGACACCAGTACTTTACCGTTTACGGATGTTACCGCGCAGTTGCCCTCCGGTGGCACCGTTAACGGATCGATCATCGGTGATTTTGACGGCAACCTACGCAACGATATTTTGCTGACCAGAGGCGCAACCCGTCCGGCGGGCGCGGTGCTTGTTAACAATCGGCGCGTCGAGGCCTGGGTGGAGAAGGATCCTTCCGATCCGCCGCGGACTGGTTTCCGCTTCGTGAGTGCCGGGGCAATTACGGTAACCAACTGGAGTCGTGACCTAAGTCGCAATCAACCCGCACACGTAATGAATGTTCCGTTCGGATCATCGGAGCAGTGCTCAGACACCAGCGAATATCGTGTGTGTGCTGAATACAATGCAGGCCAAAATCGCTGGGAAGTTTATATGGGCGGTGAGGGCGGCCAGGCCTACATCCGTGTAGATGCAGTTGAGGTGGTCAGCAATCTCGCGAACGTCGGCGAGACCAATCGTGACCGACCGATCGAACCGCGGCTGTATCTGAACACGGCTGGTGGTTTTACGTTGGACAACTCAGCGGGTCTCAATATTCCTATTAATTGCGGCGGCGGCGCTGCTGCTGACTTCGACAATGATATGGACGTTGATCTGTATTTGTCCTGTGGTGCCGGTCCGGAAAACCTTCCGAACCGAATGTACATTAACGATGGCAGCGGCAATTTCGCGCTCCAGGCAAACACCGGTGCCGAGGGCCCGACGGGTGTCGGTTTTGAATTCGGCGTCGCGGAAAACACCGTTTTTGTCGACTATGACCTGGATGGATTCCTGGACCTGTTTGTTACCAACGGCTTGTTGTATTACCCGTGGGGTCTCGGTGGTCCCGATATCTTGCTGCGCAATCAGGGGAATGCCAATCATTGGGTGCAAGTTGACTTGGTCGGCACGAACTCCAATCGCGACGGAATTGGTGCCAAAGTCTATGTGACCGCCGGCGGCGTAGAGCAGCTACGCGAGCAGAACGGTGGCTATAACCGCTGGGGCCAGAATCAGCAATGGCTGCATTTCGGCCTCGGTCCAAATCAAACTGCTGATATAACGATTCAATGGCCGTCGGGTGCGGTCGACGTTCATAGCGGTGTCGCCGCCGATATTCTTTATGCGGCTGTTGAAGGCGGCGGGTTGACGCCACAGTCACAAGGCACACCGGTGCGCACCGTGCTGAATCCGGGCGACGAATGTGGGGAGCCGGCCTACGATTACAATTTTGGACCGGCAACGCTGCTGTGGAAGGACTGCGGCACCAATACCTGGCACTTCCGGGCGAAAGGCGGCCGCGCCAACCCGCCGCAGTTGCAAACGCATGGGTCGGTCATTGCCGACGCCGCATTTAGTGGTGTTGCCGGATTCGATTTGGACGGCGGCGATACATTAGACAACTCAACTGCAAGCGAACTCATCTTTGATGTCCGCGTTAGTGGCATCAATGACCAGGGTTTCGACTTCGATACGTCGGGACAATCCACTTCCTGTCTGGACTTTTCGAGACAAGACATAGACACGCTGATAATCGGTTCCGGCAGCAAGCAGGTAAAAACGCCGATTGATTTGATGACCCTGTGGGCATGCGGTGAGACGCCGCCGCCGGAAGTTTCTATCGCCAACGCGTCTGCAGACGAAGATACCGGCAGCATGGATTTCGTTGTGTCGCTGAGCGAAATGTCAGCCATGGATGTGAATTTTCGCGTATCAACGCAGGATGTTACTGCGAGTTACTTTACTGGTGACTACACGCGCATCAGCAACCAGGCATTCGTGATTCCGGCTGGCAACTTATCGACCACGGTGTCGGTGGCCATCGGGGTGGACGTCTCTGCAGAAAGCAACGAAGAGTTCACCGTTGGCTTAAGTAACGTAACAAATTCACGAATTGTTGGCGGCTCCGCCACAGGCACGATAGTCAATGACGACGGCGATCCGCCGGACCTCTCGGTTGCCGACGGAGCAGCGTTCGAAGATACCGGCGAGCTCGATATCGTCGTTACACTCAGTGGCCCAGCGGTGGAAGATATCTCTTTTTCAGTGTTGACCGCGGGGCAGACCGCGTCGTTCTTTGACGGCGACTACGAAGCAATCATTAACGAAACATTCACGATCCCGGCGGGAGACACATCGCTTACGATCACGATTATCCTCGGCATCGATGAGGATATTGAAGACGATGAGTTTCTGTTCGTGGGCTTATCCAATTTCAGTACCAACGTAAATCCGATTGACACGCTCGCTGTCGCGACCATTCTTGACGATGACGCGCCAAGCTCCACCGAGCTGTCTATCAGCGACGCGATGGTGGCTGAAGACACGGGCTTGCTGACCTTTAACGTTTCGCTCAGCGCGACAGATGCAGCTGATGTGACCTTCGATGTTTCGACGACGGACGGCACCGCGACGACGACGGACAGCGACTACACCGCGTTGACGAACGTCCCGGCCGTGATTACCGCTGGCAGTCAGATGACCACGGTCACAGTGCAGCTCGGTGTGGACGCGACGCCGGAACCTGATGAGACCTTCACAGTCACCCTGGCCAATGTAAGTTCTAACGCCGATCTTGTCGGCGCAGTGGCCATTGGAACAATTCTCGACGACGATACATTGCCGGAATTGTCTATTGCGGACGCATCGGCCGACGAGGACACCGGCACCATGAGCTTTACGGTGTCGTTAAACGCAGCGGCGACAGCGGAGGTCACCTTTGATGCGAGCACGACCGACGGCACGGCGACAGCCGGTGAGGACTATGCGGCCCTGGCAGCGGTAGCGGGCTCAATAGCTATCGGTGCTACCCAGACAACGGTCACAGTGACACTTAACGCAGACTCTGATTTTGAAAGCGACGAAGACTTCACGGTGACGCTGGCAAATGTGAGTGCGAACGTGACCCCACTCGACACCGTTGCAACCGGCACGATTAACAACGATGACGTCTTGCCGGGACTGTCGATTGCGGATGCGTCTGCCGACGAGGATAGCGGCACAGTTAGCTTCACAGTATCGATTAATGAAGCCAATGCGGCTGAAGTCAGCTTCGATGCGAGCACGACAGATGGCACGGCGACGGCAGGTGAGGATTACACTGCACTGGCGGCAGTTGCGGGCTCAATTCCTGTTGGTGATACGGAGACAACAGTCACTGTCACGTTAAGCCCCGATAGCGACGTTGAAGGTGACGAAAACTTCACAGTGACGTTGGCAAATATCAGTGCGAATGTGACCGCAGTAGATCTCGAGGCCACCGGTACGATCATTAATGACGATATTCCTGCGCCGGAATTGTCAATTGCAGATGCGTCGGCCAACGAAGATGCAGGCAGTTTGAGCTTTACGGTGTCGTTAAATGCTCCAGCGGCAGCGGCGGTCACGTTTGACGCCAGTACATCGGATGGGTCTGCAACAGCGGGCGAGGACTATACGGCCTTGGCAGCGGTAGCGGGCTCAATTGCTATCGGTGATACCGAGACCACGATTACCGTTATTCTCAGCCCCGATAGCGATGTCGAAGGCGACGAAGACTTTACGGTGACGTTGGCGAATGTGAGTGCGAATGTTGCTGCGGTCGACACGGCTGCTACCGGCACAATTTTGAATGATGATTCACTGCCGCAACTGTCGATTAGTGATGTCTCGGCCGATGAAGATACGGGTTTGTTGAGCTTTAATGTGTCGTTGGACAAAGTGGCGATCGGTGATGTGAGCTTTGGTGCGACTACGGTAGATGGCACGGCAATGACCGGGGACTCTGACTACAGCGCATTGATCGACCAGGTCGGCACAATTACGGCGGGCACTCTGTCCACCACAGTTGATGTTTCGGTTGGAGTCGATACCGATGTCGAGCCCGACGAAACGCTTACAGTCACATTGGCAAACGTTAGCGCGAATGTTGATCTGCTCGACGGCGTTGCGACAGGCACCATTGTGAATGACGACGCACCGACCGGGCCCACGATAGTCGAAGTAACCGGGTGGCTGGGGCATCAGGGCGGTGTATCGACGGTTTCGAACCAGGTGATCTTCGACGGCACCGGACCCACCAACTGGAGCAGTGCTGTCTATTCAGAGCCGCTGGCGAGTATCGGCTTTACTGATGACTATGAAGTTCGCTTCACCATTGTCGGCAATCCCAATAATACGATTTGGGTTGCAGGGCTTGGTATAGTCGAAGGCGGCAGCGACTTCCGGGATATCGATTACGGTCTGCGTAGCTCGAACGGCCAATTGACTGTCTACGAAAACGGTACGTGGCGGACGAGTGCCGGTACGCTGGCAGATGGCGATGAGATTTCGATCAACGTCAGCGGCGGCACAATTGAGTATCGATTAAACGGTTCACCGATTTTTACCAGCACTTTCGTCGGGTCGCCGAGTTTCTATGTCGACACAGCATTCAAGTCCGGCGCAATCGCCCTGGATGTGGTTGTGGAAGGAGATGCCGGTCCGGTGGATCCACCTGACAACTTGCCCATTACGAGTTGGGTCGGTGCCGCTGGTGGAGTCACTGCGACGGCAGACGCACTGAGCTTTAGCGGATCGCCCAGCAATTGGACCAGCACTATCAACTCAGTGTCCATGTCGTCGCTTGGCGCTGGCAGCAACTACACGGTCAGCTGGGTTATCGACTCGAATCCAATCAACACGATTTGGAACGTGGGACTCGGTGTTAATGAGACCAATTCGCAGAGAACTGATATTGATTACGGACTCAGGAGCTCAAATGGCACGCTGCAGGTTCGTCATAGCGGTAACTGGATGGCGAATATCGGCGCGCTGGCGATCGGTGATGTGCTGGCAATTCGAGTGCAGGGCACGATGCTGGAGTATCGCGTCAATGGAGTTGGCGTTTTCACGACCACCATCAGTGGCAGTGAAGACTTCTATATCGACACGGCCTTCAAGAGTGGCGCAATTAACCTCGGTTCGTTTACTCTGACTCAGTAAGCTGTGTTGGATAAAGGGACGACCAGAAGTTTTGAGTTCTGGTGTTGAGATGCATCTTGGTTAATTTGCAAAAATGTCAAAACGCAGTCGCGCTGCTGGCGTTGTCATGGAGAAATTCTCGACGCTGCACAGCGGTTACGCGGACATCGATCAGTGGGTCGTCGTCAGTAGCAATGAGACCTTGGAAATTGCCATGTCGGCGAATCAGCCGCGCAACTTGAGCAGTCTTGCTGTAGACGGGGTCCACCCGGCATTTGGGTATACATGGACAGCCGTCAGTCTGCCGCCACGCGGTGGTGCTTTCACCTTGCCCCCGATGACGCCAACGCATGGGAGCGAATATCTCGACCAGAGAGAAATGCTTGATTACACGACGGTCAACGGTCATCTACAGGGAGTGCTGACAATCTGGATACCGACTATCGGTGCTGAAGCCAGGCCTCGCCTGCGGTCGTACATGCCACTACTGCAGCAGCTTGTAAAAAATGCAGGATGGACCGTGAAAGACGAGTCTTTCTATAAGAACGAAGAAGCGGCGCGCGCCGAGATGCATGCCAGAATCGAGAACCTTCAACAACTAGCTGAATGACCGCTATTCAGGAGCGGCTGCGCGATTGATCGAGCATGCTGATTGAGTGATACCATCTCCGCGCGTTCACTCCGGATCCCCAGACCAATGTTCGAAAAACTCAGCTCAATACACCCGCTTTTGCCCTCTGTCGCCGGCTTGCTGGCGCTACTCGTTGGATCGGTTGTCATCAATTTGATCGCCAAGCGTCTGTTGGTCGCGACCGTCCGGGCGTTCGCCAAACGATCCAGCCAGACTTGGGATGATGCGATGGTCGCGCACAATGTTTTCGGCCGTCTCGTGCAAGTGCTGCCGGCGGCGATCGTATTTGTCGGTGTGCCGTTCGTCCCCGGATTGCCCGATGGCGTTGTGCAGCTCATACGCAACGTCGCATTGGGCTATACGATTTTTATGTCGACGCTTGCTTTGACTGCGCTGCTCAGTGCAGCAAATACAATCTACGCGGCCTCGCCAGTCGCAAAAGACCGTCCGCTGAAAGGCTTTGTGCAACTAGCGCAGATCATGATCTGGGTTTTCGGCGGTGTCATGATTTTTGCGGCGGTGCTGGACCGGTCACCGCTGCTGCTGCTCAGCGGATTCGGGGCAATGACCGCCATCTTGCTGCTGGTATTCAAGGACACAATTCTGTCGCTTGTTGCCAGTGTGCAGCTCACCGCACAGGACATGGTTCGCGTCGGTGACTGGATCGAGATGCCGCAATTTGATGCAGACGGTGACGTGGTCGACGTGCAGCTCCACACCGTCAAAGTGCAAAATTGGGACAAGACAATCACGACAATCCCGACCCACCTGCTGATCACCGATTCGTTCAAGAATTGGCGCGGCATGTCGCAGACCGGTGCTCGGCGGATCAAGCGCGCACTGTATATTGACGTGTCGTCGATCCGTTTTCAGACGAAAGACGAAATTGATCATTTCACGCGTTTCGCGCTGCTAAAGGATCATATTGAGAATAAGGAGCAGGAGCTCGCCGACTACAATGCAGGACTTGCGACCGAGGTGGACGCCGACGTAAACAGACGACGGCTTACGAATATCGGTACCTTTCGGGCATATGCTTATAACTACCTGAAGAATCATCCAAAAGTCCACAACGGCATGACGCTGATCGTTCGTCAGCTCGCCCCGGGGCCCGAGGGCCTGCCGTTGGAGATCTACTGCTTCACGAACACGACCGAATGGGAGGTCTACGAAGACATCCAGTCGGATATCTTCGATCATCTGCTGGCAATCGTGCCGGAATTCGGATTGCGTCTGTTTCAGAAACCGGCGGGTTCCGATTTAGCGAGCCTCAAACAGCTTGGTCAAACAGCAAAGGGCTAGCACCGTTCGATGCTAGCCCTTTGCATTATTTGGTACTCCCTACGTAAGCTTCCCCCATCTGAGACAGGCTGAAGTTAGAGTTTTCTGGCAGGGTATTACTGCTAGGAGACGAGCATGAAACGAAGCCGATTTACCGAAAGCCAGATCGTATCGATCCTGAAAGAGGCGGATGCCGGGGCAAAGATTAAAAAGCTTTGCCGCAAACACGGCATCAGCGATGCGACTTACTACAATCGGAAAGCGAAATACGGTGGCATGAGCACATCGGACTTGCGGCGCCTGAAGGAAACCGAAGCGGAGCTATCTGTTGAATACGGTCCAACGCAGCTAGATAGGCGGGCATATAGATATCAACACCGGCCGCGGGGAGCATTTCGTTTATGCCGACCGTGTCGGCAGCAAAAACTACACCTTCAGACGGAATATGGACCACGTACATCGTATCCGTGTGGGATTTGTTGACAAACACGAGCTCAATCGGAATACCACCGATCTCCAGTCTCTGATCCCCGTTTATCGTCTGAGTTGGCATTAACACGCCCGCCACATCTGAGTCGGGTAATTGGTCCCAATACTCCTCACACTTTTCATGGCAAATTACGT
>JBBKWL010000059.1:0-46688 GCA_037968975.1 Woeseiaceae bacterium
CCGCCATGGCGGTAGCCCTCGGAATAAGTTGCGTAAATCATGGTGCTGTCACTAATGTCCCAGGACGCATTCAGCTTGATCAGCACATCGTCGTCGCTGTCTTTGGATTGCGGCGCTGCTGGCGACGTGGTGCCAGGCCCGAGCGGAAAACCGAGAATAACATCGTTAACGGTGTCGTTATCAAACCACCGCAGGCCGCCAGTCAAATGCACCGTGTCGCTTACGTGATAGGTAACTTCGCCGTATATCGCGGTTTCCTCATACGCAGTATCACGCACATATTCAAAATCGATTTCAGAAAGGTCGCCCGCGTAGAAGCGCGGCCAAAAGCCACCGTAAAAACCACCCGTGGTACAGACGGCGTCACCGGTATCCCGACAAGCATTCTTGAACAGGTTCATGCCAGGGTTATAGCTAAGCTGATAAACCGATTGTTCCTGGTCCATGTAGAACGCACCGACCAACCAATCAACGTTGCTGTCTGAACTATTTGAAACCAGGCGAAATTCCTGAATAAATGTCTCATCGTCGTAGCCGCGCTCTGCGCGTTGCGCCGGTCGTTGCCAGGCGCCGCCATAAAAATTGAAATTCCAGTCCCGGCCGCCACTCGCCCAAAGGGCACCATTATCGCTCTCGCCCATTCCTTCGTGGTCGAGCGCAGACGTACTGGAGGTAAATGTTGCAAAACCCAGATCCCATTCGAGATCCAGATTGATCAGATCGACATCGCGTTCGGATGGTTCAAGCAAAACCTGACCGCTGTCGTCGTCACCGTAATCGAAATACAACGGAGAATTCAGTGGCTGAGCATTGTTACCCAAGGTGGTAGCGCGCCTGGCTCCGATTTCATCGCTCTGCGTTTGGTAGTTCAGCTGCAAACTGAGGTTGTCTGTCAATTCAGAGCGCAGAGAAACTCTGGCGTAGTCGATATCAACAGTGTCCGCATCTTCCACTTCTTCAAAACAGCCGGTACTGAATAACAGGTCATTATCCGTGGCCGACCGAGGATCGGTACAGGTACCACCGACATTCACCAGGGGCTCGCGGAAACTGTTGAGCTGATAGGCGTTGACGTAATCAATAATCCCGTCGTTTTCGATTCTGCTGACGCTCGCGCGAAGCGCTGTTCTGTCACCCAGGGGAACATTGACCATGGCATCGATTCCCATGTTGTTACCCTCTGAGCCGGTGGTCTGACCATAGTCCACAGATACCTTCGCATCGAACGCTTCGGCGCTCGGCTTATTGCCGATGTACCTGACCGTTCCACCGATTGAGCCCGACCCGTACAACGTACCTTGCGGCCCACGCAGGACCTCGACACGCTCAATATCCTTAACCAGGAAGTTCGCAAACAGCGGTGTGCTGTCGTAATAGGTCGCCACGGTTGGTACTGCATTTAGCATGATGTCGCCGTTCAAACCGTTATCGACGTTCAAGCCACGGATTACGATGCTGTTAACGGTCCCCGAATTGCGGTAACCGCGGTCAACCACGGTCACGCCATGCATCGCCCGTAAGACATCGTACTGATCAACCATATTGTGGAGGTCGATCGCATCGCCCGACAACGCAGAGATGTTGTACGGAATATCCTGCATGGATGCCTCGCGGCTGGTCGCGGTGACGATGATTTCTTCGAGCAAACCCGAGGTGCTACCGGCCTCCTGGGCGGCCGCCATCGAGGTCGCACCGGCGAGAGCTCCGCCTATAGCAAATGCGAGTGGCGTCTTGCAGAAAGTTTTGGTCGTTTTCATAATCTTTGGATCCCCTTGCTCGGTATTGAGCGGATTTCAGGTGTCAAACTAACTCACGGTAAAACTCGCGCGTAGGTCCAGTTTTCTTCAACAGACTGGTCCAATTTTATTTATTTACCGTTATTCTTGCCGGGCTTTCGCAACTCACCCAGCGCTCTTAGTGAGGCCGAATCGTAACCATCGCTGTACTGCGGAAATTGAACCTGCGTGTCGCGGAAGCTCTTCAGGGGCTGTCCGAGGTTCTGCCAGCCGTTAGTACGAACGTCACGTAAATAATTAAGATCAAGCTTTAATGGAATGATTTCCCTGCCTTTTCCTGCCTGATAAATAACTTCGCCACCGGGTCCGGCAATGCAAGACTGGCCCACGCCCAGGGGACCGGCGAGATTGACGTCAAAGAAATACACCTGGTTCATGGCACCGTGGGCACGGATCATCGCGATCTCGACGTCTCGGTCGATCGAACTGGTCAGACTGGGGTGCAAAATAACTTCGGCGCCCATCCACGCCATCGTCCGGATCGTCTCCGGGAACCACATGTCATAGCAATTCGAGACTCCAAAGCGCCCGACATCCGGTATTTCGAAGACCGTGAACTGGTCGCCGGGTGTTACGCCCTCTTCATACGGCAGCCACGGGAACTGCTTGCGGTACCGTGATATGACAACCCCTTCGGGAGAAATAACCGGGCAGGTGTTGTAAATCAGGTCGCCGTCTGCCTCGAACATTGATCCCGGAACCAGCCAGATACCGTGTTTACGTGCCGCCTCGCAGAACAGGCCCTCGGTGGGCCCGGGAGCAACCTCAGCATGGGCCTTATCGGTGCCGCGGGCGTTGAGCTCTGCCAGCAGGACCATGTCCAACCACGGGTACCGGGCGACGACAGAATCGATTTCCGCAAGTATTGTTGCTGTGTTGTCGCCGTTTTTTGCTTCCAGCTGCAGCCCGGCAATGGCAAAAGTCGTCATTCCATACCCCTTTTGGAGAACGGTAGCGGTCAACCACTGACATAGATAGATCCAGTTGAAAGCTGGCAACTGGTCCAGATGGTTCTAGAACCCCGGGATCGTGGTTCTCTTGTCATCCGCCAGGCGGATAAATGCCGCATCGACGATCTGCTTTTCCGCATTAAAGAACTTGATCTTGTCGCCGTCGATTACGATGTAATAAGCGGTCTCGTCACTGTAGACCCAGTTGTTCCATTTTCGATAGAAACGATCGCCATCAACTCGCCAGCGTCCCGTATCCCGGTCTTCATTAGCGAAACCCAGTCGACCCCGCATTTCGCCGCTGGCCAGGTATTCAATCGTGCACGGCGCGCCATAGACTTCTCGATACAGCACCGTGGCATCCGACATTGTCTGCTGCAGATCGTCGCCGGTCAGCCATCGCCCCGAGGATGTCTCCAGAGACTCAACCTGCCCTTTCACCAACGTACGAATCAATTGCACCAACCGTTCGACGCCGGGCCGAATCTTGTCAACCGTCAGACTGGTAACGCCCATGCGAAAACAGTTTTCCGCGTTGCCGGCGACTGAATAATAGTGCTCGACCGGCTCAATCAGAATACCGTGCTTCTCCGCTTCGTAGGTCAAATTAGCGACATCAAATTCTTTCGGTGTACGCACCCAATACGTTGTGCCACCGACTTCCGGAGATATTTCCATCGGAATTCCACGCGTATTGTTCAGCGCATCACGCAAAGCAATTCTACGCTCACGAAAAATCCGTCCGAGTCGCAACATGAGGCCGTCGTAATGACCCAGCGACAGAAAATAGGCTGCCGCACGCTGGTTATGCAGCGGCGGGTGATTCAGGATCTTGCGCCGCAGTTGTCGCGCACGACGAATGAAGTCGCGATTCGCGACCAGAAACCCGAGGCGGATACCGGGTGCGAGCGCTTTGGAGAAGCTGGCGGCATAAATAACACGCCCCTCTGTGTCCATGCTGCGCAGCGCGGGCAAGGGGTGGTCGAGGTAATTCGTTTCGCACTCGTAGTCGTCCTCAACGATCAGAAAATCATGTTCAGCCGCAGCCTGAATGAGTGCCTCACGACGATCCACCGGCATTGTGACTGCGGTTGGAATCTGATGACTGGGCGTGACATAAACCACGTCAACTGCAGTCAGTTTTTCGTCGACGACCAATCCGCCTGCATCGACCGGCAGTGCGGTCAGCTTCGAGCCACGTTGTTGCAAAAGACCGCGAATCTCGTAGTTGCCTGGCTCTTCCACACCTACCGTGGTCGCTCCGTCGGCTAATAACTGGCTGACCAGGTACAGGCTGTTTTGCGTGCCCATCGTGATAAGGATTTCGTCCGGTTTAGCCTGAATTCCTCGGCGCGTGAGAATCTTCGTCCGGATCTGCTCGATCAGCATCGAATCGTCGGCATCGCCACTACCGGTCGACCAGTCATTCGAGTCTGCAACGCTTAGTGACAGCCTGCTCGCCTCGCGCCACTCTGGCAACGGAAACAGAGAGGCGTCGAACTTGCCGTCGATAAATGGGAATGGGTATTGGCGCCAGTTGGGTTGGTCATGCACTTCGCGGGAGCGGGCCGGCAGGTCCTTGACGCGGCGTTTCCATGCCGCCGTCTCAGCCTTCGCAGCGGGCGAGTTGTCGCTGCGATGTCCTACCCGCGCAGCAAGCATCTCGGCGTTGACAAAAATGCCGCTGCGCTGGCGGCTTACCAGATACCCGTCCGCGATCAGCTGCTGGTAACTGGCTACAACCGTATTACGTGCAACATCGAGTTGTTGTGCGAGTTTTCTGCTCGATGGCAGTTTCATGCCCGGCGCAAACGACCCGTTGAGTATTCCGTCGACGAGTTTCTGCCGAATCTGATACT
The DNA here is from genome assembly GCA_037968975.1 of Woeseiaceae bacterium. Classification (GTDB taxonomy): domain Bacteria; phylum Pseudomonadota; class Gammaproteobacteria; order Steroidobacterales; family Woeseiaceae; genus UBA1847. Next base: position 4,606 of record JBBKWL010000059.1, read on the forward strand.
GCAGATTCATGGATTGCTGCGGGTCAATGTAAATAATGGCGTCTTGCACTGGCTATCTCTTGAGGCTTCCTTTGTTAAGCTACCGCAGAATGCGCAGAAAACAAATCAATCGATAAGGAATTAGGTAATGTTGAAGGCTCAGGCAGGCGCTCCGGAATTCGTTCTGCAAGACGATCAGGGTCGGGAAACCGCGCTCAGCGCGCTGCTACAGAATGGACCAGTGATTTTGTATTTCTACCCGGCCGACTTCACCCCCGGCTGCACCAAAGAAGCCTGCGCAATCCGCGATATTCATGACGACCTTCTCGCCGTCGGTCTGCAAGTTATCGGCATCAGCCCGCAGGATGCGGCTAGCCACGCGCGTTTTCGCGAGCACCACAACTTGCCGTTTACGCTTCTCAGCGATCCGGAAAAAGTCGCTATCAAGCTGTACGACGTAGATGGACCCTTCGGAGTCGGCGTTCGACGCGCAACCTTTCTCATCGGTCAGGATCGACAAATTCATGCCGCGCTTATGGCCGATGTTCGAATTGAGCGCCACACGGAATTCATTCGAAAAGCAATATTGCTGCGCGAGTCTGCCGGGCCAGCTAGTCGCCCATGACCGTCAGCGTAATGCTGCGACGATGCGGCGCATGCCGGTGCTCCCAAAGATAAATTCCCTGCCAGACACCCAGATCACACTTGGAGTCTCTGACCGGCACATGCAGATCGGAATGCGTCAGCACGCTGCGCACATGCGCAGGCATGTCATCCGGCCCTTCCGCCGTATGCGTGAACAGGGGGTCTCCGTCCGGCGCCAATCGCGACATAAACGCCTCCAGATCGTGCATAACGCCAGCATCCGCGTTCTCGCATAGCATTAGTGATGCGCTCGTGTGGCGCAGGAAAATATGGCAGAGCCCGGTCGCGACACCGGACTGCTCGATGGCCGCGACTACTTGCCGAGTAAGGTCGTAGGTCCCACGACCCTGCGTTTCTACGTGCAATTCAACCTGGTGCATTGGCGACATATGACTCGCCGAAGCGAAGGCGGATGGTTTTGGTCTTACCGAACCAGGGGATTGAAATGACATAAATATTATCGAATTCGCCAGGCTCAATCGGCGGCACTTTTTTGCTTGCCCCCAAATTGGCGATTAGTTCCGGCACGGTATTGCTATGCCCGACCACAAGGATGATTTTGCCTTTGTGTGCTTTTAGAATTTCCTCAAGCACAGTCTCGGTATCTTCTCCGTCGTATATATTGATCGGCAAGTCCAGACGATCAGCCAGAGGTTGCACTGTCTCAATCGATCGCTTGAACGATGTCGAGTAAATCGCATCAATGCCTGCAATGACATCTGCGTCGACCAATTGTCGCGTTAGCTCGGCAACGCGCCGTTTCCCGGCCTGACTGAGTGAAGGATCGACTGCCTCGTGACTGGTTTGCTCGGCATGGCGAACGAATATGATGGTGGTTGTCGCTTGCGACTCAAAGAACCATGCCAGCCCAATAGCGATCGCTGTATAAATGATGAAAATCTGGGCGCGGCGCCTGCGGCGTGTCCGGCGTCGATCAAGTTCTTTCTGAGTGCGCATGGAATGCGACTTTACGAGGTTTTGTCCTTCTTGACTACGTGAAACTCACCTTCGATAAATTCGCCGCCTGGGCCAGGCGCAGGTTCGACATTCTTCGGCATATTTCGGTTGGCCCACCAGATCCGAATCCCGATTACTGCAGCGGCGACCAGGACCACTGCACTCAACACGAGAAATGCAAAAAATCCCAGTACCAGGGTGACCGTGATAACGATCGCGCCAACGATAACAACCAACGCATTGGCGAGCGGGTTGCCAGCCCCGGCTCCGCCCTTGATGTAAATCTTGTGCAAGTCTTCTTCCTTTAGTTTTATATCTATTTTTTCAATGAGTTATCGATCATACCTCGAATAAATATCACTATATTTCCGATCCCCTGTCACTCTTCAGACCACCGGATCACCAACGCGTTCGATTGCCTATTGAATACCAGCGCCAAGCCAAGCACAATTCGCGGCGCAAAACCGGACACCGGAGAGGTGGCAGAGCGGTTGAATGCACTGGTCTTGAAAACCAGCAAGGGTTTGTAGCCCTTCGAGGGTTCGAATCCCTCCCTCTCCGCCAATTTTGTCTGCAACCAGCTCAGAATTGCCCCTATAAAGTCAGCCTGCGCAAGCGCAGTGCATTCGCGATAACGGAGATTGAACTCAAACTCATCGCGGCCGCCGCGATCATTGGGTTCAACAATATCCCGAAGAACGGGTACAGCACGCCGGCTGCTATCGGTACTCCGGCTGCATTGTAGGCGAATGCGAAAAACAGGTTTTGACGAATGTTTTTCATCGTCGCACGGCTGAGCTTCCGCGCCCGGGCAACGCCGCGCAAATCGCCTTGCACGAGCGTGACACCCGCACTTTCCATAGCCACATCTGTACCTGTTCCCATCGCGATCCCGACGTCCGCTTGCGCAAGTGCCGGCGCATCATTTATGCCATCACCCGCCATCGCTACCACCGCACCATTAGCCTGTAACTCCTTCACAATCCTGTGCTTGTCCTCCGGCGAGACATCGGCATGTACCTCATCAATGCCGATCTGTCGCGCCACTGCTTGTGCCGTGCCTTTGCTATCGCCCGTCAACATCACCACTTTGATACCTGCATCCCGCAGCGCCTTAATTGCCTCCTTGCTGGATTCCTTGATTGGGTCCGCAACGCCAAGAATGCCGGCAAGCTGCTTGTCGATAGCGACAAACATTACGGTCTGTCCGTCTTCTCGTTGCCGTTGCACCTGCTCACTGAATTGCATGTCATCAATTCCAAACTGTTGCATCAGCTTGCCATTTCCGATCGCGATCGACCTGCCTTCAACGTTTGCTGTGACCCCTTCGCCGGTTATAGACGCAAAATCCGTAGCCTTGCCAAACGCAATTGAGCGATCCGTCGCACCGGCAACAATTGCTGCAGCGAGGGGATGTTCGCTGGACGTTTCAACCGCTGCCGCGGCGGCGAGCAACTCGCTGTCGCTGAAGCCGTCAGCGGCTTCAATAAATACCAGTGCCGGACGCCCTTCGGTCAGGGTTCCCGTCTTGTCGACCACCATCGTGTCGACCTTTTCCAGTGTCTCCAGGACCTCGGCGTTCTTGATGAGCACACCATGCTGTGCCCCTTTGCCGGTTCCCACCATGATCGACATTGGCGTCGCAAGACCCAGTGCACACGGACACGCAATGATCAAAACCGCGACTGCATTAACGATTGCGTAGGCATAGGCCGGTGCCGGCCCGTAAATTGACCACACGACGAAAGTAATGATTGCAACCAGTACGACGATAGGAACAAACCATGCCGCAACGATATCGACCAGTTTTTGAATCGGCGCACGACTCCGTTGCGCTTCGCCCACCATCTTCACGATCTGTGCGAGCACCGTATTGTCTCCGGTCTGGGTTACGCTCATGATGAACGCGCCGGTGCCATTAACGGTGCCACCGATCACACGGTCGCCGGCACCTTTGGTCGCTTGAACTGGCTCACCCGTAACCATTGCCTCGTCGACCGCGCTTTCGCCCTCCACTATTTCGCCATCAACCGGGACTTTTTCGCCCGGACGGACCCGCAATCGATCCCCTTCTCGAATATCATCAAGACTAACTTCCGCCTCGCTTCCGTCCGCGTTAATTCGATGCGCTGTGGGTGGCGCGAGTTCCAGAAGTGCGCGAATCGCGCTTGACGTCTGGCTGCGTGCTTTCAGCTCCAGAACCTGACCCAATAACACCAGGGTTGTAATGACGGCAGCGGCTTCGAAATACACAGCCACATAGCCGTTGTGCCCGCGAAAGCCCTGCGGAAATATTTCCGGCAGCAGCACCGCTACCAGCGAATAGATGAACGCGACACCCACGCCGAGCGCAATCAAGGTGAACATGTTCAAGTGCCAGGACTTCACTGACTGCCAGCCGCGCTTAAAAAATGGCCAGCCACCCCAAAGCACGACGGGTGTTGCCAAGGCAAGTTGCAACCATTGACTCCACTGCGGCGCGATCAAACGGTCAAAATGCAGACCGGGAATCATTTCGCCCATTGCATATATGAACAGCGGCAATGTGAGTGCGACGCAAACCCAGAATCGACGGCGCATATAATCGAGCTCACTCGTGTCCTCATCCACCGTTGCGCTTTCGGCTTCCAACGCCATGCCACAGATAGGGCAACCAACATTCTTGGTTTCGCGAACCTGCGGATGCATCGGGCAGGTGTATACAATCCCTGCATAGCCTTCCGGGACGTTGTTGTATTTTGAGTCAGCCTCGGGCTTCGTTTCAGGGTGATGTGCGCAATGCTCATGCGAATGTACTTGCATCGGGTCGTTAATCATTTTCAGAACCATCCTCGGATACCAATAACGAATGAGGTGAGTGAACCTGGCTCACCTGCTCCTCTTGCGAAATCTTTCGTTTCGCCGTAAAGCTGTTGCCACTCAATGCCAATATAGGGCGCGAGTTCCCGGCGCAATTCATAGCGTAAACGCAATCCGAGCGCAGTGCTGTTGAAGCCACTACCTAACCCGATTTCCCGGTCGTCAGAAAATGCTGCGTTCACTTCAACACGTGGCTGCAGTACCAGACGTTGGGTTATCTTCAGGTCGTACTCGGTTTCTATGCGCGCCGTTACGTTGCCTTCCTCACTGACGAAAAAGGCGCCGTCAAATTCAAGTTTGTAAGGCATTACGCCCTGCACGCCCAGCACGAAATGGCTGCGGCTCGGGTCCGGTTCGAAGTCGTAGCGAACGCCAATCTGCCAGTCCCAGAACGGCGCGAACATCTGTCCGAAGAGCACCTGTATTTCCGCGTGGTCCGGCGATTGCCCCTGCGCACCTTCGCCTTCAGATTTGAACCATATTCGCTTGCGATCGCCGCCATACCAGCCCTGCAGATCCCACGAGAAAGTGTCAGACTCTTCGCTGACTCCGGCTTCAATGCGATCTGCCAGCAATTTCCAATACGGACCGGGCGCGTGCATCGGCATTTCCCAATCCGGCGGTGTACCCGCGGGCTCATACGCAAAGACGGACGACGGCAACAGCAGCACACCAAGAAAAACGTTGAGTATTGATTTCATGGTTGTGCCTCAGCTGACCCGGACCACACGGAACATACCCATGTCCATGTGAAACAGCAGATGACAATGAAATGCCCAGCGACCTGGCGCGTCAGCACTGATTAATGCCGAGACGCGGCCTGCAGGTTTGATATTGATCGTATGCTTGCGCGGAATCTCATGACCGTGCCCGTTCTCAAGTTCCATCCACATACCATGCAGATGGATCGGGTGATTCATCATCGTGTCGTTGACAAGAGTCAATCGCAGCCGCTCCCCGTATTCAAATTCTATCGGCCCGGCAACCTCGTGGAACTGCACCCCGTCGAACGACCACATGTAGCGTTCCATGTGACCGGTAAGGTGCAATTCGAGTTCGCGAGTCGGCGGCCGTGTATCGAAGTCGTCGGCCAGGCGTTTCAGGTCTGTGTATACCAGCACCCGATGCGGCACGTCCTCAAGTCCGGTGCCGCGCTCGCCGAGCGGATCACGCTGTACCTCGGCGACTTCGATATTGCCAACACCGTGCTGATCGGGACCGTGCCGCGCGACAATGGGTCCGATCTGAGTCATATTTCCCATAGCATGTCCCGCGTGCGGATTATCAGGCGATTTCGTCTCCATCGCACTCATGTCGTGGTCGCTTCCCTGCATGTCCATACCCATATCGACCATGGTCAGGATTGGACGCTCGCGCAACTCCGGTACCGGCGCGCTGTCGCCGACACGGGTGGCCAGCGTGCCTGCCGCATAGCCACTGCGATCCATTGACTCGGCCATCACCGTGTACGGCTTATCGTCGAGCGGCTCGACGATGACATCAAATGTTTCAGCAGTTCCAATCTGGAACTCATCGGTAGCCACCGGCTGAATGTCCTGACCATCCGCCGCAACTACGGTCATCTGCAGTCCGGGTATCCGGACATTGAAATACGACATGGCCGAACCATTGATAAATCGCAGACGAATACGCTCGCCGGGTGTGAACAGACCGGTCCAGTTGCCAAGCGGATGCAGACCGTTCATGAGGTAGGTGTAGGTGCTGCCGGTTACATCTGCGATGTCAGTCGGCATCATCCGCATCCGATCCCATGCCTGCTTCGTTTGGATAGCCTGCTTGCGACTCATGTCGCCGACTCCGTACAGCTCGCTCAGCGTAAACTGCTGGTAGTTGTAGTAGTCGCTCATCTTCTTCAGCTTTGCCATCACCTTGTGTGGGTCTTCAAACGTCCAGTCGGACAACAATACGACGTAGTCACGTTCGTAATTCCGGTGCTCAGGTTCAGCCGGATGCAGAATCAGTGGGCCATACACACCGGATTGCTCCTGCAGGCCAGAGTGACTGTGATACCAGTAGGTACCGGACTGTTGCACCGGGTAACGATAGGTGAAAGTGCTGTTCGGCTTGATGCCGCGAAAAGTCACCCCGGGCACTCCGTCCATTTCGAATGGCAACAAGATGCCATGCCAGTGTATAGACGTGTCTTCAGCCATCTTATTGCTTACGTTGATGACTACGTCACTACCTTCAACAAACTCGAGTAGTGGTCCTGGCACGGTGCCGTTGATCGACATGACACGGCCGGTACGACCAGCGATTGGTTTGTGGCCAGCCGCGATCGTCAGGTCGAAAGTCTGAGGTTCGGCGCCGGAACGCTGGCCGCGTTTCAGCACCTGCATGGTGTTCGACCAGGCCGGCCGCATCGCATTGATTGCTGCCAGCGTACCGGCACCGGCGATCGATTTAAGGAATCGACGCCTCTGGCTGATTGAGTGTTTCACAGAAAGTCACCGCTAAACGCTTGGACGAGCCGTATAATACGCTCCAACACAGGGGTCGAAAACGATTTCTCGCTAGCATTCTTTTCCAATCGGAGCACTCCATGGCAACCGTTCTTATTACAGGCTGCAATCGCGGTATCGGCCTGCAGCTTTGCACGCAATACAGCGCGCGTGGTGACGATGTAATCGCAGTCGTTCGAGCTACAAATCCCGACCTGGACGCGCTGCCGGTACGCGTCATTGCAGGTGTTGACGTCGGAGATGGGGCCTCGATGTCCGTTCTCAAGGATGCCATAGCTGATCAAAGCATCGATATTTTGCTCAATAATGCCGGCATTCTGCGTCGCGACAATCTGGAGACTCTCGACTACGACGCAATGGAGGAGCAGTTTCGCATCAATACGCTGGGTCCGTTGCGGGTAACGGAGGCGCTATTGGATAATCTCGGCAACGGCTCCAAAGTCGCTATTGTCAGCAGCCGCGTCGGGTCAATCGAAGACAACGGCTCCGGCGGCAACTACGGCTATCGGGTCTCCAAGGCAGCCGTGAATATGGTCGGAACGAATCTGAAGCACGATCTTGCGCCGCGCGGCATAGCGGTCGCGTTGCTGCACCCTGGCATGGTTGCGACTGACATGACCGGCGGGACGGGAATTACACCGAAAGAGTCCGCAGAGGGCTTGATAAAGCGAATTGATGCCCTAAATAGTGAGAACTCGGGCGGGTTCTGGCACGCCGAAGGATATAAACTACCGTGGTAGAATGACTGCCCTGGTTTCAAAGGAGTACTTGTAATGCAGGAAAACATTAATCATCTCGCACCGGTTGCTGAGCTCTCAGTAAGCGACCGATCCGAATTTATCTGGAAGACCTATGCGCATGTCGTAGGTGCAATTCTGGCTTTTGCCGGTGTCGAGGTTTACCTGTTCAACTCCGGTGTCGCTGCGGCCATTGCTGAGCCGATGCTGAACAACTGGTTGATGGTACTCGGAGCCTTTATGTTGGTTGGCTGGGGCGCCTCTCACGTTGCACATCGGGTTGAATCGACTCCGGCACAATACGCAGTTTTCGCGCTGTTCATTGTTGCAGAAGCGCTAATCTTCGCGCCCATGCTATTGATAGCCAATTCCATGGCCCCAGGCGCGATTGAGAGCGCTGCGGGCGTAACAATTCTTGGCGCAGTTGGCCTGGTCGCAACGGCAATGATTACGCGCAAAGATTTTTCATTCCTGCGTGGCATGCTGGTTTGGGGCGGAATACTCGCACTGGTTGCGATCGTAGGCTCAGTGATCTTCGGCTTTCATATGGGAACCTGGTTCTCCGTTGCCATGATCGGATTTGCCGGTGCTGCCGTTTTATACGACACGTCAAACATCATGCATCACTACCCTAGCGACAAGTATGTCGCAGCCGCAATGGCGCTGTTCGCCTCCATTGCGTTGATGTTCTGGTATATATTACGGTTGTTCATGAGCCGCGACTAAGAAAAAGTATGATCAATTAAAAAGGCCCGCTTAGCGGGCCTTTTTTTGACTTTCCATTTGTAGCATTCCCTAGAGCGTTTCTGCGCCATCCATATAGGGTTTGAGCACTTCCGGGATTCTGATGCTGCCATCTGCCTGCTGATAATTTTCCATGATCGCAATCAGTGCACGGCCCGCGGCAACGCCGGAACCGTTCAAGGTATGAATCAGCTCAGGCTTGCCGGTATCCGGTTTACGACGCCTGGCTTGCATGCGGCGGGCCTGGAAGTCCGTGCAATTGCTGCAAGACGAAATCTCGCGATATTTTTCCTGCCCCGGTAGCCAAACCTCAAGGTCATAAGTTTTGGTCGCACCGAAACCGATATCACCCGCACACAAAACAACCACCCGATATGGCAACTCCAGCAGCTGCAGGATTTTCTCAGCGTGACCGGTTAACTCTTCCAGCGCCGCGCTCGAGTCCTCAGCCGCAACCAGTTGCACGAGTTCGACTTTCTCAAACTGATGCTGGCGAATCATGCCACGGGTGTCCTGCCCGTAAGAGCCCGCCTCTGAACGAAAACACGGCGTGTGCGCAGTAAATCGAAGTGGTAGCTGCTCGGCCTCAAAAATTTCGTCGCGACCGATATTCGTGAGCGGTACTTCGGCTGTTGGAATCAGATACATCGGCGTTTCAGTATCCGTCTTGAAGAGATCTGACTCAAACTTCGGTAACTGCCCGGTCCCCTCAAGCGCATTTGCGTGGACAAGATACGGTACGTATGCCTCTTCGTAGTCGTGCTCACTCACATGCGTGTCCAACATGAACGATATCAGCGCACGTTGTAGTCGCGCGAGTCGGCCACGCATGATCACAAATCGTGCGCCCGAAATCTTGCTCGCGGAGTCGAAGTCCAACATGCCAAGTTTTTCACCGAGCTCGATATGGTCGCGCGCTGCAAATTCCAGTGTCGGCTTTTCGCCCCAGCGTCGTACTTCGACATTGTCGTCGTCAGTAGAGCCGTCCGGAACATCGTCGTGCAGCAAGTTCGGTAAACCCAATTCGATATCCCGCAACTCACTTTGCACCTCGTGCAATTCGCCTTGACTGGACTCCAGTCGATCCCCCAGATCCGCGACCGCTGCCAGTAAGGGCGCGATATCCTCTCCTTTCGCTTTTGCCTGACCAATCGCCTTTGAGCGCGTGTTGCGCTCGCTTTGCAGATTCTCGGTGTCGATCTGCAACGCCTTACGCTTTTCTTCCAGCGCCAGGTAACCGTCCGCATCGAAATCAAAACCGCGACGAGCGAGGTTTGCCTTGACGTATTCTGCAGAGTGTCTCAGTAATTTTGGATCGATCATTTTCGTCTGATTTCTTCAAGTTTTTCGCGAATCTTGATCTCAAGCCCGCGCGGCACGGGATGATAATACGTACGCTCACTCATGTCGTCGGGAAAATAGCGTTCACCCCTGGCGACAGCGCCCTCCTCGTCATGAGCGTAGCGATAGTTGTCGCCGTAGCCGAGCTCTTTCATCAGGCGTGTCGGCGCATTTCGAAGGTGCATCGGCACATCCAGTGAGCCGAATTCCTGTGCATCTGATCGCGCTGCTTTCGCTGCCGTATAAACCGCATTGCTTTTGGCTGCACATGCCAGATAGACGACCGCCTGCGCCAACGCCAACTCGCCCTCCGGGCTGCCAAGCCGCTCCAGAACTTCCCACGCATTCAGACAGAGTTGCAATGCCCGAGGGTCTGCATTGCCGACATCTTCAGAAGCGACCCGAAGCATGCGTCGCGCTACGTACAGTGGCTCACAGCCACCATCCAACATGCGCATCAGCCAATACAGCGACGCATCCGGATCCGAGCCGCGCACCGCTTTGTGCAACGCCGATATCTGGTCATAAAAATACTCGCCCTGCTTGTCGAATCGGCGCTGGCCGCCCGCCACAACATCAGCAACGATGGCCTCAGTAATCTGCCCGTCCTCGGCGAGATCGGCTGCGAGTTCGAGCAGATTAAGCGCTCGCCGGGCGTCGCCGTCGGCTGCGGCGGCCAAAACCTGCATAGACGCATCAGAGATCACTCGGCTATCACCCAAACCGCGTTTTGGGTCCTGCAGGGCGCGCCGCAAAATCTGGACCAGCGACGCCTCATCAAGCATTTTCAGAACATAAACACGCGCGCGCGACAGCAATGCGTTGTTCAATTCAAACGATGGATTTTCAGTGGTCGCACCGATAAAAGTCAAAGTACCGTCCTCAACGTAAGGCAAAAACGCGTCCTGCTGTGCCTTATTAAATCGATGTACCTCATCCAGAAACAGCACGGTGCTGCGATTCGACATCTGCCGATATTGTTTCGCCTCTTCGACGGCAGCGCGAATATCCTTGACGCCGGCCATAACCGCGGACAACCCGATAAAATGTGAATCGGTCGTTGCAGCGATCAATCGAGCGAGTGTCGTCTTGCCGGTGCCGGGTGGCCCCCAAAACACCATGGAATGCGCGCGGCCTTGCTCGAGCGCTTTAAGCAATGGTTTGCCCTTGTCGAGCAAATGGGTTTGACCCGAGAACTCACTCAACTTTGCGGGACGCATGCGATCTGCGAGTGGTCTGTCAGTCGCCTCCGCAACCTCGCCTGCGAACAGATCAGTCAACATTGTCTCCTGCAGTACGACGCGCCAGCCAGTTCTCCAGGCGCAGACTCCAGCCGCCGATCCCTGCCGCCGCAATGCCGAGCCCGATTATTATGCCGCCGATGTCCGCGGCCAGGTCATACCATTCGGCAGAACGATACGAGACCATGCGCTGGCAAAGCTCAATGAAAATCCCGAAAAGTGCCAGTCCAATCGCAATTCGCAAATACGCGCGCCGCTCGTACTGGCCGGAAAACCAAATCGCCAAAAAAAGAAAAGTGATGCCGTGCAGCCATTTGTCGATGTCAAAGAACCAGGTAATGAAGTCGTCCCGGTCTGACACAAACCACACTGCGGGCATTAACGTTGCCGCAAGAACCAGGACCAACAGCAGAATGCCGGCTGCACGCCAGCGTCCGGCATAGCGCAATGCCAACATTAAGGCGTCGTCACCACAGTTTCGGCGGCAGTCCCTACTACATCAACATCAGCGGGTAATTCGAATACAAACTGATCGGGTTCGAACGGAACATTTATGGCGACGTCGTATAGCGCGACCAGAGTTTTCTGTTCCAGGTTGTCGAAGAAAACCATGCGGTATAAGCGCTTGTCTTTGAATCCGAGCTCAACCCGTAAGAATCCGCTGTCCGTATTCTTGGGACTGAGCATTACCCATTTTGTCCCCGCCTCATCGTAGCTGCCGTCGTTATTGAACTGCTCCAGGGCGTCCTCGGAGCCACCCAGCAACAACGCCGGCGTATTCGCGAGCGCCTCTTTTTGCGGCTTTACCGTGACCTGTGCAAGGTCTACATCGTAACTCCAGATATTCAGTCCATCCGCGACCAGTTGTTGCTCATAAGGATCGGTGTAAATCCAGCGGAACTGCCCGGGTCGCTGGATCTGCAACGTACCGCTGGTACGTTCCAGCACTTCACCATCCCCAGCCACTAACGATTGTTCGAAGCGGCCTTGCAAAGTCTGGATGTCATTGACAAAAGACGCGACCAGCTGTGCACCCTCGTCCTGGACCGGAGCTTCGGCGGCAGCGGCAATTGGCAGCAGCCAAAGCGCTGCTAATGTCAGTCGAATTGTCATCTTCTTTCTGCTATTCCTTCGGTGTTGGCGGCACAAGAATTTCTCGAGAACCGTTTGACTGCAGCGGTCCCACCAGACCCGCCGCCTCCATGCTCTCGACCATCCTTGCGGCGCGGTTGTAGCCGATCTTGAGACGACGCTGCACTCCGGAGATAGAGGCTTTGCGCGTATCCATAACCACTTGCACCGCTTGATCATAGAGCGGGTCCTGCTCGGCATCGGCACCGTTGCCGAGCCCATCGTCCAGACCGGTGAGTCCTGGCGTTGGACCCGACGGACCGTCAACAATTTCATCAATATACTGTGGTGCACCGCTTTTCTTCAGGTGTTTCACGACTGCATGTACTTCGTGATCGGCAACAAATGCGCCATGCACGCGGACCGGTAAAGATGTACCTGGCGGCAAATACAACATGTCGCCGTGTCCAAGCAAATTCTCAGCGCCCATCTGATCCAGAATCGTTCTCGAGTCAACTTTCGCCGAGACCTGAAATGCAATTCGCGTCGGAACATTGGCCTTTATCAACCCTGTAATGACATCGACCGAGGGCCGTTGGGTCGCCAACAGCATGTGAATACCCGATGCGCGGGCCTTTTGAGCAAGCCGGGCTATGAGCTCTTCCACTTTCTTGCCCACAATCATCATCATGTCGGCGAGCTCATCTATGACGACAACTATGTAAGGCAAAGGCGTCAGTGTCGGACGCTCGATGGGCTTGTCTTCATCAAATATCTCGGGCGGCCTGAAGATAGGATCCGGAATAGGCTCACCCGCATCGATCGCATCTTTTACCTTGCGGTTATAGCCGCCGATATTGCGCACGCCGAGCGCTGACATCAGTTTGTAGCGACGGTCCATTTCCGCCACACACCAACGCAGCGAGTTTGCGGCGTCCTTCATGTCCGTAACAACGGGCGTCAGCAGATGCGGTATACCTTCGTATACAGATAACTCGAGCATCTTGGGATCGATCATGATCAGCCGTACCTGATCCGCCTGGGTCTTGTACAGCAGGCTGAGGATCATCGCATTGATGCCAACGGACTTACCCGACCCTGTTGTTCCGGCAATCAATAAATGTGGCATACGAGCGAGATCCGCGACCACCGAGTGGCCGCTGATATCTTTCCCCAAAGCCAGGGTCAGAGGCGACGACATGTTTTCGTACGCTTTCGACTTGAGGATCTCTCCGAGCGTCACCAACTCGCGATTCTCATTCGGTATCTCGAGACCGACGAACGACTTGCCCGGGATCACCTCGACAATTCGGACGCTCACTACTGACAACGAGCGCGCGATATCTTTGGCCAGATTCGCAATCTGGCTGACTTTGACGCCAGGCGCCGGATCCAGCTCAAAGCGTGTGATGACCGGACCCGGAGACACCGATTGCACCACCACGTCGACGCCGAAATCCTTTAGCTTGATCTCGACCAGGCGGGACATTGCCTCAAGCGACTCTTCAGAGTATCCGGAGCGATGTGTCGGGGCATCGTCAAGCAACGATAACGGCGGTAATTCTCCGGCAGCCGGAGGATCAAACAGCGGCACCTGACGTTCCCGCTCCGCTCGTTCGCTAGGTTCCAGCGACGGCAGCACCGGCTCAATGCGCGGCTTGCTGCGACCGGCAGTACGCTTCTTCTCGGTCTCGATGATGGACTGTCTGGCGGCGACCTGCTTGCGCCCTTCCGCCCTGTCCTGCATTTCGCGGATCTTGAAGCGCACTTTTTCGTAGCCCGTCAGGCACCAGCGGCCGATTTTGTCCATGACCGAGAACCAGGAAATCCCAAGGAACAACGACAGCGACGCCACCCAGATGACAAATAACAGCGTACTGGCGCCCAAAAGCTTCATTACCGATTCAAGCCAGTTGCCGACGATCTGGCCGATGATTCCGCCGGCCGTTTCGTTGAATCCCTGCGACGAAAAATGCAATGTGGACAACGCACAGCTGGTGATCAGCGTCAGGACAAAGCCGCTAACTCGCAGCGAATAGTCCATTTTCGTCCATGCCCGTTGAGTTTTTTGTTCGCGGTACAACATCCATCCCAGATAGAACACCATTACTGTGAACAGATAGGCAGGACGCCCGAAAAAGTTGAACAACAGGTCCGAAACCAGCGCCCCAACGCGCCCGATTCCATTATTGATATCGACCGAACTGGTCGCCTGGCTGAAGCCCGGGTCCGCAGGATCGTAGGTCGACAGTGCGTACCACAGGATGAACGCCAGAACGCCAAAGACGTAAAGTGCGCTCTCGCGCAGTGCGGTGGAGACCTGAGACGATAGTCGGGGCTCAGGTTGGGTGTTCTTTTGGGCTCTTGCCATAGTTAAAGTAGACTGCGAAATCGCGCGAGGGTAGCGCCGAATTGAAAGGAATAAATTATACATGAGTGATTTAAGACATTGCCGACTTGTGATCCTGGGTTCAGGACCAGCGGGCTATGCAGCTGCCGTATATGCGGCGAGAGCCAATCTTGACCCGGTCATTATCACGGGCGTCGAACAGGGCGGCCAGCTGATGACCACGACGGACGTGGACAACTGGCCAGGAGACGTTGAAGGCTTGCAGGGACCTGCGCTGATGGAGCGGATGCTGAAGCATGCCGAGCGTTTTGATACCGAGATCGTCAATGACCACATCCACACCGCAGATCTGTCAAAAAAGCCTTTTCGCCTGGAAGGTGACTACGGCATCTATACCTGCGATGCGCTGATTATTGCCACGGGCGCGACGGCAATGTACCTCGGATTGCCTTCCGAGGAGGCCTTTAAGGGTCGTGGCGTTTCCGCTTGCGCGACTTGCGACGGTTTTTTCTATCGTGGCAAGGACGTCGCCGTGATCGGCGGCGGCAACACGGCGGCTGAAGAAACGCTGTATTTGAGCAATATCGCCTCCAAAGTAACGCTGGTGCATCGACGTGACGCGCTCCGCTCGGAGAAAATTTTACAGGATCAGATTTTCGCGAAGGCCGAGAATGGCAATATCGATATTCAGTGGGATCACGTCGTTGACGAAGTCCTCGGAGACGATACGGGCGTAACCGGCCTGCGCATCCGCAGCACCAAGGACGAGTCGCAAACGACGGATATCGATCTTGCTGGCGTATTTATTGCTATTGGACACAAACCGAATACGGGACTGTTCGATGGCCAGCTGGACATGCAGAATGGCTACATCACGGTTAAATCGGGGTTGGCCGGTGATGCCACTGCGACCAGCATTCCGGGCGTATTCGCGGCCGGTGATGTCGCCGACCAGGTCTACCGCCAGGCGGTAACCTCGGCCGGCGCAGGCTGCATGGCCGCGCTGGATGCCGAAAAATATCTGGACGCGTTAGCGGGCTGATCCCATAAAAATAATCGTAAACGACGCCATCGATGACATCTCCAGCGATGCCTGGAATGCACTGCTCGGCAACGATTACCCGTTTTTGCAACATGCGTTCCTGCGAGCCGCGGAACAAAGCGGCTCCGCGTCGCCGGCTACCGGATGGACACCACGCCACCTGACGCTGCACCAGGACGGCGAGTTGCGGGCTGCAATGCCACTCTATGAAAAGAGTCACTCCTGGGGCGAATTCGTTTTTGACTGGGCCTGGGCTCAGGCTTATGAACGCGCCGGGCTGAGTTACTACCCTAAACTCGTCTCGGCGATTCCCTTTACCCCGGCGCAGAGTTCGCGGCTGCTCCTGAGGGACGACAACGACGTCGAAGCAGCGAACGGACTTTTGCGCGCTGCAATTGCGCTGGCAGAAGAAACCGAATGCTCGTCATTACACATACAGTTTCCAACTGCGAAAGACCTCGCGGTCTGCGAAGACCTGCAACTGAAAGTGCGCAAAGACTGCCAATTTCACTGGCATAATCAGAATTACACGGATTTCGAAAGCTTCCTTGAAACCTTTAGCGCGCGAAAGCGCAAGAAAGTGCGCCAGGATCGTCGCCGAGTCGCGGACGCGGGCATCACTTTTCGACGGCTACATGGGCGCGACCTGAACGCGGCGGCCTGGAAACAGGCGTACCAACTCATCAGCATTACGTTTATGCGTCGCGGCTCTTTGCCGTACTTCGACCTGGCGTTCTTCGAAACCATCAGCCGCGAACTCCCGGATAACATTCTGGTGATTTTCGCGGAACAGAATGGCCGCGCTATCGCAGCCGCGATTTTCTTTACCAGTACGACAACTCTTTATGGTCGTTACTGGGGCAGCGACGGTCACTACGATGCGCTGCATTTTGAGACCTGCTACTACCAGGGTATTGAGTACTGCATCGAGACCGGCATACAAAATTTCGAACCAGGCACGCAAGGAGAGCACAAGGTCGCTCGCGGTTTTACGCCGACGCAAACATTCTCCGCACATTGGCTACGACATCCGCAGTTCTTTGCCGCAATCGGCGACTACGTTACTGAGGAAGCGCGACAGGTAGACCGATACATTCAGGCGGTCGACGAACACAGTCCCTATCGTGACGAGTAATCGAGTAGCCTGGCTTAGCCCTGCCGACCCGCCCACGTCGTTTCCGCCGGTCGATTTTGCACTCCGTGAACCGGACGGCTTGTTGGCGGCCGGCGGGGACCTGAGTACTGAGCGCTTGCTCGTCGCCTACCGAAGCGGGATATTTCCCTGGTACGAAGAAGGCCAGCCGATCCTTTGGTGGTCGCCAGACCCGCGCTGTGTCCTGCGTCCAAGCGCCCTGCGCGTCTCGCGTCGATTGCGTCAGTACGCGCGTCGTTCCACTTTGACGCTGAGCTTTAATCAGGCATTCGACCGGGTGATCCGTGCCTGCGCTGGCCGTCGGGAGTCGCTGCAAGGGACCTGGATAACCGCCGCGGTCATGACTGCGTTCGAACAACTGCACCGGGATGGCTGGGCGCACTCCGTCGAGGTCTGGGATGGCGGTGACTTGGTGGGCGGAATTTATGGCCTTAGCATCGGCCGGGTATTTTTCGGCGAATCCATGTTCAGCCACCAGGACAATGCATCCAAATTTGCGATGCTCGGATTGTGCTCGGTGCTGGTGCAAAACGACTTCGAACTGCTCGATTGCCAGGTCCTGTCACAGCACCTTTTGTCCCTGGGTGCGCAGCTGATCACCCGCGCCGAATTTTCGGGAATCCTGCGTGGTTTTTGCGCAACAGAGGGCCAATTTGCGAACTGGCCGTCGAATCACGTCAAGATAGCGGCATTTGCGGGTAAATAGCGGCCTCACGCATTGCAATAGGCGGGTTGTTTCTGCACAATTCGCCAGCCTTTTTACTAGAGAGAACTGCAGACCTTGGCGAAAGAAGAAGCCATTCAAATGGAAGGTGTCGTAAATGAGACACTTCCCAACACCACGTTTCGAGTCGAACTCGAAAACGGCCATATTGTTACGGCCCACATTTCCGGAAAAATGCGGAAGAACTACATTCGCATTCTCACCGGTGACAGCGTTACGGTTGAGTTGACCCCGTACGACCTCTCCAAAGGCAGAATCGTCTACCGCGGCAAATAGCGAACGCTAGCCACCTACTCCGGCAGGTGCTCAAGTTCCTTCACAACCGGCTCTGCATTCAATTGCAAACTGTCGTCTGGCCCCACTGAAATTCGGACGTGCCCACCATCGGCGAGGCTGCCGAAGAGTAATTCTTCGGCGAGCGGCCGCTTGATGTGTTCCTGAATGATCCTGCTCATCGGTCGGGCGCCCATCTTGGCATCGTAACCGCGTTCAGCAATCCAGATTCTCGCGTCGTCGTCGAGCTCGAGCGTCACATTGTTATTGCCCAGCTTGGCTTCCAGTTCGACCACCAGTTTGTCGACGACGCGTTTGATCGACTCGCTGTCAAGTGCGGCGAATTGAATGATGGCATCCAGTCGATTGCGGAACTCCGGTGTAAAGGACTTGCGGATGATTTCCATACCGTCGCTACTGTGGTCCTGCTGGGTGAAGCCAACTGACGCACGGGTCATTTCCTGAGCCCCGGCATTCGTCGTCATGATCAGGATGATGTTGCGAAAATCAGCCTGCCGGCCATTGTTATCCGTCAGCGTACCGTGATCCATCACTTGCAGGAGTAAATTGAAGACCTCGGGATGGGCTTTCTCGACTTCGTCGAGGAGGACCACTGCATGCGGATTCTTGGTCACTGCTTCAGTCAGCAAACCGCCCTGGTCAAAACCAACATAACCTGGCGGCGCTCCGATCAGCCGCGACACGGTATGTCGCTCCATGTACTCCGACATATCGAAGCGAATCAATTCAACACCCATGCACATCGCAAGCTGCCGCGTAACCTCGGTCTTGCCGACCCCGGTTGGACCGGCGAGAAGAAATGAGCCGATGGGCTTCTCTTCTTCGCGCAATCCAGAGCGAGCCATCTTGATCGCCGCACTGAGCGACTCGACCGCCTGGTCCTGCCCGAATATCGTCAGCTTGAGATCCCGCTCCAGGGTTCGCAGCACATCGCGATCGGAAGCCGTTACACTCTTGGCAGGAATTCGAGCCATCTTCGCCACAATGTTTTCGACCATTTCAACGGTTACCCGAGTGCCGCGACTTTCTTCCGGCTGCAAGCGAAGGTTTGCACCTGCTTCGTCGATGACGTCGATGGCTTTGTCCGGTAGCTTGCGATCGTTGATGTGTCGATAAGCCAGCTCGGCTGCCGCATCGAGCGCCTCTGAATCGTACTTCACGCCATGATGTTCTTCGAAACGCGTCTTCAGGCCGTGCAAAATCGCTATTGTCTCCTCAAGCGTTGGCTCCGGCACGTCGATCTTCTGGAAGCGGCGTGCGAGCGCGTGGTCCTTCTCGAAAATGCCACGGTACTCGGCGTAGGTTGTCGAACCGATGCAACGGATGTCGCCATTCGCGAGCACCGGTTTGATCAGGTTACTGGCATCCATCACACCGCCGGACGCTGCCCCGGCACCGATGACTGTATGAATCTCATCGATAAACAGAATCGCGCCGGGGTGTTCCTTGATTTCAGCGATCACGCCTTTCAGGCGCTTTTCGAAGTCACCGCGATATTTTGTTCCGGCAATCAGGGAACCCATATCGAGCGCGAAGATTACGGCGTCCTTCAGAACGTCGGGCACCCGCTCTTCGGTGATTAAACGGGCCAGACCTTCAGCGAGCGCGGTCTTACCCACGCCGGCATCGCCAACATAGAGGGGATTGTTTTTTCGGCGCCGACAAAGAATTTGTACGGTGCGCTCAACTTCAAGCTCACGACCGATCAATGGATCAATTTTGCCGTCAATGGCCAATTGATTGAGATTGCTCGCATACAGATCAAGAGGCGACGCTTCCGGCTCCGCCTCCTGGTCCAGCGATTCCGATTGCCCGGTATCTCCATGGTCACCACTGACCTGTGGCATGCCGTGGGAAATAAAGTTGACCACGCCGAGACGATCCACGTCTTGCAAATTCAAAAGATAAACAGCCTGCGACTGCTTCTCACTGAATATAGCAACCAGAACGTTGACGCTGGTGACTTCCTTTTTGCCGCTGGATTGGACGTGGAATACTGCACGCTGCAGAACCCGTTGAAAGCCCAGAGTCGGTTGCACCTCGGAGTCATCCTCGATTGCGAGCAATGGCGTCTGCTCATCAATGAACTCGATCAATTGCCGGCGTAATTCGGAAATATTTGAGCCACAGGCTTTGAGCACTTCGTGAATTCGCGGAATATCCATGAGCGCTAACAACAGGTGCTCGACCGTCATGAACTCATGACGTTGATCACGAGCTTTCTGGAAAGCCTCATTCAGACAAAATTCGAGTTCACTACTTAACATCGATTATTCACCAATTCTAAATTCCTTATGACTCTTCCATCGTACACAACAACGGATGCTGGTGTTGCTGGGCGATAGCCGTGACCTGCGCAACCTTGGTTTCGGCGATTTCAAAATTAAAGACGCCACAAATGCCCTTGCCTTTCGTATGTACCTCCAGCATCACCTGGGTCGCACGAGTGCGCTCCATTGCGAATACGGTTTCGAGAATATCGACGACAAACTCCATCGGCGTGTAGTCATCATTAATGAGGATGACCCGATACAGTGGCGGCTGCTTGATCTTGGGGCGCGCTTCTTCAACTGCCACATCGTGACTGTCGATTTTCTCAAATTCGTCCTCGCGTTTACTCATTCGGATCTGATCTCTATATATCGTATTAAGGCAAATGCAGCCATCCGCCACGCTTTGCAGGCTATTATATATGGGCCTGCAAGCGTATTCTCCAAGGCCACCTGACATAATTTGTTTCAAAATGCGCTATATCATTGCTTAGTATGAGTTTTTCCGACATTTCGGACTTGTTTGCAGCCAGTCGCAACCCGTATCATCTTGTCGCCGCGTTAATAATGAGACTGAGAACAATCAAAAGACGCAACCCACTATGACGACAGCAGCAAAATGGTCGGATTTCGCCAGCATGGACGGGCCGAAAACGCTTGCAGCAGCTAACCAGCTCCTGCCGGGCTGGGTCAGCCTGTTGCTGGTGATCGTTATTGGCTGGCAGCTTGCCCAGCTTGTATGGCTGCTGGTACCAGCGCCGGCAGCAGGCGATGCCGTCGCCACCCCTGCCCGAGTATCGTCAGATTCTGCCAGCAACGACACCGCGATCGATGTCAGTGCGATATCCGCCGCGCATATCTTCGGTATTGCCGATGCAGAAGACGCAGCTCCGGCTCCGGAGCCTGCAGAGGACAAAGACCTTCGGGATACCAGCTTGTCGAACCTGTCACTCAAGGGAACCATTGCCTCCAACACAGCTGACGAATCGGTTGCTATTATCGCCGACGGCGGCAATAAGGAAGAGGTTTATACGATCGGCAGCGCGGTTACCAATGGCGCAAAACTGCATGCTGTTTATGCCGATCGCGTGGTGCTTAATGAAAACGGCGTTCTGACAAATCTCAAGTTACCCAAAGATTTTCCTGAGGGCTCACCGACGATGTCAAGGCGCGACACCACCGCGTCCATGCGTTCGGAACCAGTGGATGATACGCAGTCGATCCAGGCTGTCGTTGCTCAAAACGTGTCACAACTCTCAGACGTCATACGGCCGACACCGTATTTTGTAGACGGCCAGCAACAAGGATACAGAGTCTACCCTGGACGCAACCGCGCCCAGTTCACTGCACTGGGTTTGCGGCCGGGTGACCTGGTCAAGGACATTGATGGCCAATCGCTCAACGACCCAACCCAAGCCATGAAAATATTCCAAACTCTCGGCAGCTCAAGTGAAGTCTCGGTGACCGTTGAACGTAACGGACAACCGGAGACTATCGTTTTACGCACCGATCAACTCGACATCGCGGACGAGACTAGTCAATGAATCAATCGAAAACCCCTTCCTTGCGTAAGACAATGACCGTGGCTGTTGGCATCATTTGCCTGGTGATCGCGCCGTTCACCTGGGCGCAACAAGCCACGATTACGCCGAATTATAAAGATGCAGATATCCGGCAGATTATTGAAGCCGTCGGTGAAGTTACCCAGAAAAATTTCATAATCGATACACGCGTTAACGCGAAAGTCACGATGCTCTCGTCAACTCCGATGTCTCCGGATGCATTTTACGAAGCATTCCTGTCGATTCTCGCCGTGCACGGATTTGTTGCGATCAAGACCGGCGACATCATCAAGATTGTTCCGGACGCCACTGCACGCCAGTTCGCAGGGCCGATCGGAACCGGCTCCGCAGAAGGTGACGACGACATCGTGACCCAGGTACTGCAGGTCGAAAATGTTGGCGCTGCACAACTCGTGCCGATTTTACGACCACTGATTCCCCAGTATGGCCATCTCGCAGCGCATCCCGGCTCGAACATGCTGATTATTTCTGATCGTGCCGCCAATGTTTCGCGCATGATCAGCATCATCCGCCGTATCGATCAGTCAAATGATGACGAGATTGAGGTCATTCGCCTGGACCACGCATCGGCCGCCGAAATCGTTCGCATAATGACGTCGTTAACACAGCAGCCACGTGCTGACGGCGCTCCGGTTAGTACCAGCCTGGTCGCCGATGCGCGTACCAACAGCGTCCTGATCGGCGGCGACAAGAGCGAAAGACTGCGTTTGCGAGCCCTGATCGCACATCTTGATTCACCACTGGAAGATGGAGGTGATACGCAGGTGAGATACTTGCGCTACGCCGATGCCGAAGAACTTTCGGCGAAGTTACAAACGCATTTTACTGCGCAGGTTCAGGCGACAGCAGGCGGCGCGGCAGGCGGCCCGGTCGGAAGCTCTGAAGTCAGCGTCTGGGCAGACACACAGACGAATGCCATAGTCGTTAATGCGCCACCAAAGATGATGCGGTCCCTGATGCAGATTGTCGATCGACTCGATATCCGTCGCGCACAGGTTTTGGTTGAAGCAATCATCGTGGAAGTGATCGCCGACAAGACGGCCGAGCTCGGTATTACCTGGGCACTTGAAGGAGTTGGCTCAAATACGCCAATTGGCGCTACCAATTTTCCGGATTTTGGCCCCGGCGTTGTGCAACTGGGCGCTGCCGCTGGTAGCGGTGGCGCCATCGATCCTACCGGCCTGATTGGCGAAGGTATAACGATGGGTCTTGGCCGCATCAGTGATACCGGCGTCAGCTTCGCGGCTATCTTGCACGCACTCGAAGGCAATGCCGACACCAATATCATTTCTACGCCGTCGATTGTAACCACTGACAATGAGGAGGCGAGTCTCAACGTTGGCCAGGAAGTGCCATTTGTCACCGGATCATTCACCAACGCCGGCGGTAATAACGGCTCCGTCAATCCGTTTCAAACCATTCAGCGCGAACAGGTCGGCGTTAAGCTGACGATTACTCCGCAAATCAACGAAGGCAACTCTCTGCTGCTTGAGATTTCACAGGAGATATCGAGCATCGCACAATCAGCGGCCGGCGCAGTCGATCTCATCACCAACGAACGCATTCTTGAGACGACAGTCATCGTCGACGACGGCCAGATCCTGGTACTCGGCGGACTCCTTGAAGATGTGATGCGCGAAAGCGAGCAACGCGTGCCGTTCCTCGGCAGCATTCCTGGACTGGGCGCCCTCTTTCGTAGCCGCAAAACCGATCTTGTTAAAACCAATTTGTTGATTTTTATCCGACCGAAAATTTTGCGTGACGCGTCGCAAACGACACTCGAGACGAATGCCAAATACAACTATATCCGCGATGTGCTGCAGGAAAACAGCGGCGGCGGTATTAACCTCATGCACAATGCAGATACTTTCCAGTTGCCACCATTTGAAGAGGCGAATCTTTCGGCACCTGGCAAATCCGCGACTATGGACGACGACGAGAATGGAGTTGAAGGTGACGAAGGTGATGAAGAATACACTGAGGAATGAGCGTCGAAACTGAAATTGTATTAGAGGCGGCGGAGGCGGTCGAAACGACCGGAACGTTCAAGCGCGCCCTGCCATTCTCGTTTGCGAAACGGCATGGCATCCTGATTCGGGAAATCGGTGCAGAAAGCGCCGCAGCCGTTTACCGTCCCGGTGTATCGCCGCAGAGCCTTGCTGAAGTTAGGCGCTTTGCGGGAGTGCCGCTCGAACTTTCACGCGTCACTGTTGAAGCGTTTGACGCCCTGTTGCAGGAGTCCTATGAACAAGGCAATCAAAAGGCCATGCAAATGGTTGGTGGCCTCGATGACGAAATGGACTTATCGCAAGTCGCGCAGGAGTTGCAGGAGCCGTCCGATCTTTTGGAAAGTGACGACGACGCTCCGATCATCCGATTCATCAATGCGGTCCTAACCGAAGCGGTCAAGGATAATGCGTCGGACGTCCATATTGAACCTTACGAAAACCGACTGGGGGTCCGATTTCGTGTTGACGGTGTACTGCGCGAGGTTTTGGAAACGCGGCGACAACTTGCTCCTTTGGTCGTATCCCGCATCAAAGTCATGTCGAAACTGGACATTGCGGAGAAGCGCCTGCCGCAGGACGGCCGCATCTCCTTGCGCATAGCCGGACGCGCGGTCGACGTACGCGTCTCGACCATGCCCTCCGGCCACGGAGAGCGCGTAGTTCTGCGATTACTTGACAAGCAGGCGGGACGACTCGACCTCGGTTCACTTGGCATGGCGGACGAATCAAGCGCCGTGATGGACGACCTCATTCATAAACCGCATGGCATCATTCTGGTCACAGGTCCGACCGGCTCCGGCAAGACGACGACCCTGTACGCCGCTCTCGAAAGAATCAATGACAATAGCCGCAACATCATGACAGTGGAAGATCCGATTGAGTACTTTATCGATGGGATCGGCCAGACGCAGGTGAATACGAAGGTCGAAATGACGTTCGCGCGCGGGCTGCGTGCGATCCTGCGCCAGGATCCCGACGTTGTAATGGTCGGTGAGATTCGCGACATTGAAACCGCCGAGATTGCAGTGCAGGCCAGTTTGACGGGCCACCTGGTACTCTCGACCTTGCATACCAATACGGCGACCGGCGCGGTCACACGCTTACGGGATATGGGCGTCGAACCTTTCTTGCTCTCTTCAAGCATGATCGGAGTGCTGGCTCAGCGTTTAGTCCGGGTGCTGGATGACTCCAGCAAGATTCCGCATACAGCGAATGAGTACGAATGCAATTTGCTCGGTGTCGATCCGGCGAATCCGCCGACATTGTATAAACCGGGCCCGGGTCCAAACGGCGGCTATCGCGGGCGTACCGGCATTTACGAATTGATCGCAATTGACGAAACCATGCGCACGATGATTCACGACGGCGCCAGTGAACAAGACCTGGATCGACACGCGCGCAGATCCAGCAGCAGTATTCGAGAAGATGGCCGTCGCCGGGTTCTGGCCGGCGAAACGACGCTTGAAGAAGTGTTGCGCGTTACGCGCGAGGATTAGGATGGGCGCGTTCGAATATGTCGCGCTGGACCAGGCCGGCAAGCAGTCGAAAGGTCTGCTTGAAGGCGATACGCCGAAACATGTTCGCCAGATCCTGCGCGAGCGCAGTTTGCTTCCGGTCGCTGTTACCGAGGTTGCGCAGAAGGAAGCAAAGCGCCAACGCAGCTTTTCATTTCGCAGGGGTATCTCGGCGTCTGAGCTTTCCCTGGTCACACGCCAACTTGCGTCTTTATCGCAATCTGGCTTGCCGTTGGAAGAAGCGCTCCTGGCTGTTGCGCAGCAAAATGACAACTCACGTACCAAGAGCATCATGCTCGGAGTTCGCTCCAAAGTGGTTGAGGGCCATACCCTTGCCGATGGCCTGCGAGAATTCCCGCAGGCGTTTCCGGAGTTGTATCGTTCTACCGTTTCAGCGGGTGAACAATCCGGCCATCTCGACGTTGTGCTCGATCGGCTTGCTGACTACACCGAGGGGCGACAGGAACTACGTCAACGTATCAATAATGCGATGGTTTATCCGATCGCCCTGGTGGTGATGTCGATCGGCATTATCAGCTTCATGCTCGCGTCGGTGGTACCACGAATTGTCAGCATCTTCGAAAATACGTCCGGCGAGCTGCCGACGTTGACCCGCGTCATGATTTCGTCGAGCGATTTTCTGCGCGAGCAATGGTTTTTCATTTTGCTGTTCCTGGCCGCAGCGATATACGGCGTTTGGCGCTTGCTGCAGCAGGAAAACGTGCGCAGGAAGTTTCATCGCTTCGTGCTCCGTATGCCGATCGCCGGGCGACTTACGCGCGGCGTCAACACCGCCAGATTTACCCGAACCCTCAGCATTTTGGCCGGCAGTGGTGTACCGATTCTTGAAGCGCTAAAAATATCGGCAGCTGTGATAGAAAATTTGCCGATGCGCGAAGCTGTAGTCGCTGCCTCCTTGCGCGTACGTGAGGGCGCATCGATCAGCCAGTCGCTTGCCGCGAGCAAACTGTTTCCACCTATGATGATTCACCTGATCGCGAGTGGCGAGGCCGGCGGCAAGCTCGAAGAGATGCTCACCCGCACGGCAAATTACCAGGAACGAGAGGTTGACGGTTTGATCGCGACCTTGCTTGGCATCCTGCAACCATTGCTTATCGTGATCATGGGCGGCATCGTAATCACCATCGTGCTCGCGGTCCTGATGCCAATTTTCGAAATTAACGATCTAATTCGCTGACTAGTTGCTTGCGCCGCCTTTTCTTTCGCGCTATACAAGAAATTCACAGTTCTGGAGGCGCCTGCAGTGAATGTTGAGGGTAATGATGTAGAAGGCAAGGATGGGGTTGAATCAGACGACGATGAAGATATCGTTGATAATTCTGACACCACGGTTATTCTGACCGAGATCGATGATGATGATGACGGCCTCAGTGAAACTGTCGTTGATGTTGATGCGCTGGTTGCAAAGCTAGAGAGCGCAGACGCGGAAGAGCTCGCCAGGAAACGTGCAGCAAAAAAACGGCTTGAACAGATACAAGAGCAGTTGGACAAGGATGACAAGTTCGGCAGTACTTATACATTCGATATTGACGAGGATTTGCCTACCTGAAGTCCCTCGAAGTCACCAATAAATTACCGAGCATCTCGGTATGATCAATGAGCTGCCTGGCGATCACGTGAATCACCTCTCCCTCTATTTGTAACTCACCTCGAATTCCCATAAGACGTGCATTCAGGAGCGCCGCTCGAAAACTTTCTGCTACCTGCTTCCAGACAATCAGGTTGATGTGCCCGGTTTCATCTTCGAGCGTAACAAAAGTCACACCGCTGGCCGTTCCCGGTCGCTGCTTGGTAATTACCAGGCCGGCAACATTTATATTCGAGCCACTGGCCAGCTCTGCCAAACGACCTGCCTGTCGATACTGATAGCGATCAAGGCGATGCCGCAACAAATGCATCGGATGGCGTTCGAGCGTCATGCCGAGGCTTTGGTAGTCCGCGACGATGTCCTGCCCTTCAGTTGGCTTTCTGAGCAACGGTGCCGCCTCAAAGCGATCCATAGTGCTAAACAAAGGTGTTGGTTTTTCGACACCGGCAACCGCCCAGCGAGCCTGGTGTCGATGCCCTGCCAGAGACTCCAGCGCAGCTGCTGATGCCAGCACCTCCAGTTCACGTCGGTCGAGCCCGGTTGCTTCCTGCAGCGCCTGAATGCTGCGGTAGCCATGCACGGGTCTTGCGGCGACTACCCGCTGCCCTGCTTCCTCTGACAGGCCCTTAACCTGTCGCATTCCTAAACGCAGTGCTGCTGCACCACTCGCACCTGCTTCGAGCGTGCAGTCCCAATCACTCTGATTGATATCCACCTTGCGAATCTCAACGTCGTGCCTTCGGGCATCTTGTGTCAGCTGTGAGGCCGAATAAAAACCCATCGGCTGGCTATTCAGCAATGCCGCAGTAAATGCGGCCGGCGCATGACACTTGAGCCAGGAAGAAACGTATACAAGCAGCGCGAAACTGGCAGCATGAGATTCGGGGAAACCGTATTCCCCAAAGCCCTCGATCTGCCGGAATATCTGCCGCGCAAACTCTTCCTCATAACCACGCTCACGCATGCCGGCAATCAGTTTGTCCTCAAACCCTCCAAGTCCACCGCGTCGTTTCCAGGCCGCCATTGCCCGCCGCAAACGATCCGCCTCGCCCGGCGTAAACCCCGCCGCGACAACTGCCAGCTGCATGACCTGTTCCTGAAAAATCGGCACGCCGAGCGTCCGCTGCAACACACCCTTGACGTCATCACTCGGGTAATCAACGGCCTCCTCGCCGTTCCGTCGTCGCAGATAAGGATGCACCATGTCACCCTGAATCGGACCCGGCCGAATAATCGCAACTTCAACGACCAGGTCGTAGTAACAACGTGGTCGTAAGCGCGGCAACATCGCCATCTGCGCGCGAGACTCAATTTGAAATACACCCATCGTGTCGCCGCGGCAAATCATGTCGTAAACAAGCGGGTCCTCGGCAGGCACACTCGCCAATGTCAGCTCACGCCCGTCAAATCTTCGTATCAAATCAAAACTGCGCCGAATCGCGGTCAACATTCCAAGCCCGAGTACATCGACCTTGAGCAAGCCAAGATCCTCAAGATCTGTTTTCTCCCATTGGATAACAGTGCGCTCCGGCATCGCCGCGTTTTCCACCGGCACCAGTTCAGACAATGAACCGTTGGAAATAACGAAGCCTCCTACGTGCTGCGACAAATGCCGTGGAAAACCCATCAATTCGCGTACCAGATACAAAAGTCGTTTGATAATCGGGCTTTCCGGGTCAAGCCCGGCCTCCAGTACCCGGCTGTCATCAACTCGCTTGCCATCCCACCACTGCATCGAGCGCGAGAGTCGGCTGACCTGCAACTCACTTAGCCCAAGCGCTTTGCCGACATCGCGCAATGCACTACGTGGCCGATAAGTAATGATCGTGGCAGCGAGTGCCGCACGCTCGCGTCCGTACTTTGCATAAATGTATTGAATAACTTCTTCGCGACGTTCGTGTTCAAAGTCGACGTCGATGTCCGGCGGCTCATCGCGTTCTTTGGAGATAAATCGCTCAACCAGCATTGCCATACGACCAGGATCAACCTCGGTGATGCCAAGGCAATAACACACCGCCGAGTTCGCAGCCGAACCGCGACCCTGACAAAGAATCTGCTTTGAACGAGCGAACGCAACGATGTCGTATACCGTCAGGAAGTAAGGTTCGTAGCGCAGCTCCGCAATCAGCTTGAGTTCGTGCTCGACCAGCTTGATAACTTTTCGCGGCACGCCCCCGGGCCAGCGGTGCTGCATGCCGGCTTCGGTCAGTTGGCGCAAATAGCTCGCCGGGGTTTTGCCTTGCGGCACGATCTCGTCCGGATATTCATAACGCAGTTCATCGAGCGAAAACTCGATCGTGTCGGTGATACGCACAGTCTCGGCCAGTAACTCAGCCGGGTAAAAGTGCTCCAGCACTGCAAGGCGGCGCAGATGGCGCTCACCGTTCGGGTATAAGGCAAACCCGGCATTATCAATCGTAACGCCTTCACGAATTGCGGTCAGCATGTCCTGGACAACGCGCCTTGAACGCCGATGCATGTGCACATCACCGCTGGCGACCAACGGCAGTTTCAAGCGCTGGCCCAGCGCCTGTAGCTGTTCTAACTGGTGACGCTGGCGCCCGTCTGCGAGCAGTTCGACGGCAATCCAGAGCCGACCACGGAAGGTTTCGCGTATCCAATGGTCCTCGACGTCAAGATCGTAATGCTCATCGGGTATCCAAAGCACCACGCAGCCGGGCAAACCACTTTCGAAAGCCAAGCGGGTTAATTCGTAACAGCCCTTTTCTGCTGCACGCCGTGCTTTCGTAATTAGCTCGCAGAGCGCAGCATAACCACTACGGTCTTGCACCAGCACTACAAGCTTGCGGCCACTCTGCAGCTGTAATTCAGTACCAATAATCAGCTTTGCCAGGCCGTATTGTTTTGCCGCCATATGCGCGCGCACAATTCCCGACATTGTGCACTCATCAGTGATGGCCAGTGCTTCGTAGCCTAGCGCTACTGCTGCTTCGACAAGTTCTTCGGGATGCGACGCACCGCGCAGGAAGGTGAAATTACTCAGTGCATGGAGTTCAGCGTACCGCGCCCGGGTCATCCAAACATGCCATGCAGATACCAGTTCGCGGCACGGCCGCGATTACGAAATACCCATAACCGTAAGCCCTGTGGATTCATTGCCGTGTAGTAATCGCGTGCAATGCCATCGTCGTCCCACCAACCTGTCTCCAGTCGTTCCGGGCCCTCAAGCAGGGTCAGGCGTCCCTGGTGTAAGGGAAAGCCCTGTTCAGCGGGCAATAAGGTGGGCTCCGGTAGCATCCACAAAGGTCGATAGAGGCTGCGCCGGATGCTCGGCAAGGTCGTAACGGCTTTGCCACCGAGCAGACCCTGCAATCGCCAGGCACGTTGTGGCCTGTGCTCTGCAAGGGTGATCACACTGTGTACTGATTGCTCGCCAATGCGGGCCGCCAGCCGCTCGGCCAATTGCGACATTGAATAGCGTCGCCCCTGAGTACGTTTTTTGCCATGCAATGCCAGCCGTTCGGTTTCTGCCTGCATTGCCTGATTGCGCCCACCCTGTAAACGTACGGCAATAACGGCCTCCGGCAATAGCACCCGCTCGAAACGAATACGCAGTAAATCCGACCAGTGATCTGCACGACGCTCAAATTCAGCACCCCCCAAAAGCACTTCAGTCGCAGGGGCGCGCAGATGAAAAAAAATGAAACGCAATCGTTGCGTGCCAAGTTGCCGCGTTAGCAAAAACCGTTCGAGTGACAGCAACAACTCACTACAGATGGTAAACAAAACCTCGCGATCACTTTGTTCCTCAGTCATTTCATAATCCGCACAAAAGCGCTCGGGTGCCCGCCAGGACGCACGCGGGTCTGGCAGTCGACCTAAAGCGCGGTCAAGCTGCAGGAGTCGTTGTGAACCAAAGCGCCGTGCGAAACCCTCTCGGGGCAAACGCAGACAGTCACCGATAGTCGTCGCGCCCATACCGCTAATCGAAGCGCAGATCGAGGCCGGCCAATCCAGGCAGCTAAGGGGTAAGTCACGCAACATGCTCGAAACATTGGCAGGTTCGCGAACACAGGCACGCCGACCCGCTCTTGCCATCCAGGTTGCTGCGAGCGGCGTCGGTGCAATCGCCAACGCAGCCTCGAAGCCGTGCTGTCCCAAGCCTGCTGCAACCTGTTGCCGAAGGCTTAGCAGCCCCCCGTACAAGCGCAAACTGCCCGCGATCTCGAGCAATAACACGTCACGCCCGGCAATACAGACCACCGAAGTAAATTGTTCCAGCCAACCCGCAAGTTGCTCGACAGCCTGTTGTTCACGCAATGCACTGCGGGCTTCGATATGCAGCGTTGGTAATAAAGCCAGCGCCGCATTACTCGACTGACCCGGCTGTATACCCGCTGCGCGCGCTTTCGGACAGGCCAGCAACACACGATGTATACCGTGCTGCTCTTCCACTACGGCTCTGGCTTCTTTAGAGGGTCCGCTGGCCTCGAGTGACAGGTTCTGCAGATAGATACAAAACCATAACCGCTGCACAACCGTTGCCGTCGTGGCTTGGGTCCGCAGCGCGATGGGCGGCGTATCGAGTGCTAATGCGTGCTGCATACTTGTCCAATAGGCTACAGGACGTCATGCAATACGACCGGATGGCCGCCACGACTTTTGAAAATACTCAGGCGCGTACCCGTTGCATTTGCCTGCATCTCGATGCGCAATGCGGCTGCGGACGGTTCGTTGCGTGCCGTAAGCGGCCGAAATGCGATTGCCCAACTATTGCCCTTTTCTGCGGCCAACTGCAGTCGCCGACTCGACTGGTCGTCAAGTTGCTCGGGCCAGAGCAATACAGCAGCACACGTTCCCGACGACAATGCCTGCTCGGCAGACCACAATACTTCTTTGTCGGTCCTCGGCCGCACGATCAACATGCGCGACAGATCAATGCCCCATTGTTGCAGCGCCGGTGGATACGGTTGAAACGGTGGCGCCACCCAGGCAATCCAGCCTGGTTCAATCCAATCTGGCTCAGCAAAATCGACTGCTGTGTCTGCAGCACTTCCCCCGGCACTCAAACCGGCCAATGCCGGCATCAGCAAACGCAGTTCGCCGATCCCGTAATACTCGGTCAGTATTTCCGTCAGCGAGTGTTGCGGCCAACCGCCGCCGGGAAGGTGGCGATCAAGCCGGTCGTAGCCGGTCGCAAGTCCGGCCGTTCCTTGTGCCGGGTTGCGGCCGCGCCAGAGACGTGGATTTTCAAGAAGTTGCTCGAGAGAGGATGAATCGTGCGGCATGGTTGCGTCATAACGGCCTGGTGATGGCCTAATGCAATGGCATGCCGTCGCGAATAACACCGACAACCACACCCTCGATCACCATGGTCTGCTCTTTGAGATCAACCAGAATCGGCTCAAAGTCTTCGTTTTCAGGTAACAACTTAACCACCGAGCCTTTCTGGCTATAGCGCTTGACGGTCACTTCATCGTCAATACGAGCCACTACAATCTGTCGACTGCGAACCTCGGGTGTGCGGTGCACGGCGACCAGGTCACCATCGAGAATGCCCACATTTTTCATACTCATGCCATAAACCCTGAGCAAATAATGCGGCTTTGGGTCAAAAAAGGCCGGATCCATTCTGTAATGGGTTTCAATATGTTCTTCGGCGAGAATAGGACTACCCGCCGCGACCCGACCCACAAGAGGCAAGCCCATTTGCTCGCGCAAAGAATCTTTGAGTCGAATACCACGTGAGGCACCCGGCATGAGTTCGAGGACCCCTTTCTTCTGCAGTGCTCGCAGATGTTCTTCGGCGGCATTGGGAGACTTGAAACCGAGTTGACGGGCGATTTCAGCACGCGTTGGTGGCATGCCTGTCTCGTCCATAAAATCTTGAATTACTTCAAGAATTTGTTTTTGTCGAGGTGTCAGTGGGCGCATTTAAACAGTCCTGTATGTATTCACAGTGCATGTGATTATATACAGTACTTCTTCGAAAGCAAGCGACAGTGTAAGCGCCGCTTGCCAGCTTGATACAGGCCGATTTGGGGTGCTCGGACGCGAAGCATAAAGCTCGCGCAGCGAGCAGCGAGCGGGCGAGTACCCCGAAGCGGACTGTTTAGGAAGAGGTCCGGCGGCGCTTAAACTGTCGCCAGACAACGACAAATGTAATAAAAACAGTAGTTTTTATTGAAGCTTTGCTCGTATTGTTAAATAATGCGCCTGCAATTGCATCCCAACAAAGGAATTTTTGATAATGAACAAGATTGTAAAAGTGAGCGCACTCGTGCTCTTTCTCGGTCTCGCCTCAGGTTGCGCGACAACGGCAGCTCAGAACGAAGCGAAAGCTACTGCTGATAAAGCGGCTTCCGATGTTGCTGCTGCTGTGTCAGCTGCTGAAGCTGCTCGTGCTGCTGCTGATCGTGCTGCTCAGTCTGCTGCCAGTGCTCAAAGCACTGCAGACCAGGCGCTGGCAGCTGCAACAGAATCTCAGGCTTGCTGCGAAGCAAACCGCGAGAGCATGGAACGTATGTTCCAGAAATCAATGTCCAAGTAGTTTTAACTACAAAGATATTATTCGGACGCCGCGCTTGTCGCGGCGTTTTTTATTCCTCGTCCAACCGGCACCGGAATACCATCTGAACGGCCGACAATCTCTTCAGCGAGATGCCAGTCTAATTTCCCTGCGCGCTCACCCGTTGCGCCGATGTACAACTCAGTCACTGAAGTCAGCGGATCTTTGTCACTCTGTTCGAGTGGCGGATGCGCCTCCATCACCAACTCGTCACCGCTCCAACCGAACTTCAACGGTTCATTGATGATGCGAACATTCGTCTTGACACCCACAAGACCAAACAGAAATTCGATGTCTTCTGGAAACATGCGAATGCAACCATGCGACACGCGCATACCAACACCAGCGGGCCGATTCGTACTATGAATAAGATAACCCGGCATACCCAGGGCCAGCGCAAATTTGCCAAGCGGATTCTTCGGGCCAGGCGGCACGATGCGTGGCAAAGGGTCGCCATCCGCTGCATGTTCCTCACGCACAGACTGGGGTGGATACCAGGCAGGATCGACTACCTTCGAAGTCACCTGGGTCATTCCTAACGGCGTTTCCCAGTCCATACGACCGATACTGATCGGATAGGTCATCACATACGCAGGCTCGCCAGCCTTTGGCCTGGGATAATAATACAGCCGGTATTCAGCCAGATTCAGTACTACGCCTTCGCGTGGCCCAGGCGGCAGTATAAAGCGACCTGGCAAGATAACTTCTGTGCCCTCGCCCGGTAACCAGGGTTTGACGCCCGGGTTCGCACGCACGATATCCTCGTAACCCAAACCGTGACGGCGCGCGATATCAACAAGTGTATCTTCATGTCGTGCTGTTATTGTCGAAACCGCACCCACCACGTCATAACCAGCCGGTGGCAGCTCGAATATATCGGCCTGAGCGATTTCAACAATCAAGCCCATCAGCAATACAACAAAGTACTTTTTATTCATCGTCCTATTTCTTCACGCTCTATAACTTCGGTTTCTGTTTCTGCAGCGGCTAACCATTCCTGCATCGCAGCGCTTTCCAATAATCTCATTGGGTAGTGCAAAGCAGACTCCGGAAGATTGATGCCGTAAGTTCTGAACCGCAATACCACTGGTGCAAACATCGCGTCGGCAACACTAAAATCGCCAAACAGCCATCCATTATCACCGTTGAATTGTTTGTAGCAAGCCGACCAGATCGCAATTATTCGATCTATTTCGTGCGTTAATTGATCTGGTAGCGCCACTTTGCGCCCCATAGCCCTGCAGTTCATCGGCATACGGTTGCGCAGTTCGGCAAAACCCGAGTGCATCTCGGCGCAGATGCTGCGCGCATAAGCCCTGACATCACTGTCTGCCGGCCACAGCTGCGCGTCCGGCCAGCGCTCCGCCACTGTCTCGGCAATCGCCATTGTGTCCCAGACCGACAAATCTCCAAGCTGCAAGACGGGCACCGTCCGACCAGGACAATGTTGCGCCATTTCGGCCGCCGTAGTATCGACATCCAGTGCAATCTTGAGTTCCTCAAAATCGATACCGGCCTCACGCAGTAGCAACCAGGACCGTAGTGACCAGGAGGAGTAATTCTTATTGCCAATTATGAGTCTGGGCTGCATCGGCTCATCATACCGAATAATCCGTTTGACCGTGTGCAGTGCTACCGGTAGCCTTTGTGGCCCGACTTCAAGGCCGTCCGCATGAGTCTGAAAATTTCGTTTGAGCTTAGTGAGCGTGATCTCAATTATTTTCGCGAGGCATTGCAGCATTCCCGAAATGCAGTAAGACACGCTGAAGAAGCCGAAATTATTGAAGCGATCCGTGACGTCCTCGAAGAAATTCGCGACAATGAACCGTTGCCCGATTTTGTCGCGCGCCGTATTCCGGAACTCGAGTCATTCATTCAAATGCTGACCGACGACGAATGGCAATTGCCGGACGGCGATCGTGAACGCTTACTCGCTATGTTCATTTACTTTGCCGATCCGGAGGACATTCTTCCGGACGACATTCCTGTAATCGGATATCTTGACGACGTTATCGTTATCGAATTGATCATGAAGGAACTGTTCCACGTTCGCGAGGCTTACGAAGATTTTCGCGCATTTCGACGTTCGTTCGATGATGAACACGGAAAATCTTTTGATGGCGCGGTGCGCCGCGACCGCATCGATCGCCGCCGTCAACAACTGCATCAACGCATGCAACGTCGCTCTGCGCGGCGCAAGAGTATCAAACTTTGGAAATAGCGACTGCGAACGCAGCTGCTAGACGCGCATCAGGACCGAGCCCCAGGTAAAACCGCCACCAAACGCTTCCATGAGAATCAACTGACCGGGTTTGACGCGCCCATCACGCCGTCCAACATCCAGCGCCATCGGGACGGATGCCGCCGAAGTGTTGCCATGATCCTGAACAGTCAGTATGACTTTCTCCATCGGCAATCCGAGGCGTTTTGCAGTTGCCTGGATGATGCGAATGTTTGCCTGATGCGGGATTAACCAATCCAGCTCTTCCTGTGCAACACCCGCTTTTTCCAGTACCGCGGTCGCAACATTGCCCAACGTCTTCACGGCAACTTTGAATACGTCGCTACCACTCATCATGATTGCAGCTTCGTCGGTTCCTGCTTTGTGTAAATCTTTGGAGGCACCAACCGGGTAATACAGTAAGTCCTTGTATTGACCATCTGCGCCTAAATGTGTCGCAATAATTCCAGGCTCATCCGACGCCTTTACTATAACCGCGCCTGCGCCGTCGCCAAACAATACGCAGGTATTGCGATCAGTCCAGTCAACGAGTTTGGAAATACACTCTGCACCGATCACCAGCACGCATTTCGCCTCGCCCGTCTTGATGAATTTGTCGGCCGTCGTGAGTGCGTAAATAAAACTTGTGCACGCGGCCTCCATGCCGATCGCCGGACATGCCGGAATACCCAGGGCATGTTGCACCAGCGTCGCGCAGTTTGGAAAAATCAAATCCGGGGAAGTCGTACCAACGAGGACCATGTCAATCTCGGTGGCGTCAACACCGGCCTCTTGCATCGCAATTTTTGCGGCCTCAATACACATTTCAGAAGTCGTCTGATCCGGAGCAACGATATGGCGACGTTCGACGCCCGTGCGGGTGCGGATCCACTCATCCGAAGTGTCGACCATTTTCTCAAGATCAAAATTGGTCAGAATCTTCTCGGGAAGATAACGGCCGGTTCCGGCTAGTTTTGTGTAGATCACGCCACCTCCCGCTGTAACAACTTACCGATTTGTTTCGGCACCTGATTGTGTACTTCGACCACCGCTGTATCGATCGCATGCTGAAACGCATACGAATCGGCGCCGCCGTGACTCTTGATAACAATACCATTAAGGCCAACCAGAGTCGCACCGTTGTAATTGCGAGAATCCATTTCGACTGCAAGGTTCCTGAGCACCGGCCGGGCAACAATTGCCTGCAACTTTGCCAGCCAGTTTCTGGTGAACGCACGGCGCAAGTAGTGTGCAACGAGACCGACCGTTCCTTCCATCGTCTTGAGTGCGACGTTTCCGGTAAAACCGTCGGTGACGACCACGTCGGTTTTGCCGGAAAACAATTCGCTACCTTCGATGAAACCAACGTAATTCAGACTGCTGGCTGACAGTAAAGCCGCCGCATCTCTGACCGTCTCATGCCCTTTACTGTCTTCTGCACCGATGTTCAGCAACGCGATTCTCGGCGCCTCGATACCCGTAATATCTGCAGTCACGATTGCACCCATTACAGCGAACTGGAACAGATGTTCGGCCGTACACAATGTATTCGCGCCGAGATCCAGCATATGTATCGTGCCACCGATCGCGGGAAGTTTGGTTATGATTGCGGGCCGATCAATACCGGGCAGCATTTTCAATACGTATTTGGCCGTTGCCATCAGCGCACCGGTATTGCCGGCGCTCACGCACGCAGCAGCACTACCGTCTTTGACCAAATTGATTGCCACGCGCATTGACGAGTCTTTCTTCTTGCGTAATGCATCGACGGGTGACTCTGACATTTCGACGACTTCACTCGTGTGCACGATCGATAACCGTGGCTGGTCACCAACAATACGCGTTACGAGCTCCCGCAATTCCGGTTCGTCACCAACCAAAATCAATTCGATCCCTGCGTGCTTGCTTAGCGTCGCATTTGCAGCGCGCACGACAACCTCAGCGCCGAGATCGCCGCTCATTGCATCCAGGGATATTATTGACTTTGTGGCCACAAACAGCAGGTTGCTTGGTGCAGACCTGTTGCGCTTGGGTGTTTAGTCTTCGTCGTCTTCTTGGACTTCTGGCTGCGCGATAACCTGCACGCCGCGGTAGAAGCCGTCCGGGGTCACCCGATGTCGCAGATGCGTTTCACCAGATGTCGGATCAACCGACACTGACGGTTTCTTCAATTTGTCATGTGCACGACGTGCACCACGTGTTGCCGGGGTCCTGCGACTTTTTTGAACAGCCATTTATCTCTCCTTAAATAATGCTGCATCAGCAACATCATTGAATCTAGTCTTTCTGTTTCATTTGCGCTTTCAAATTCGCAAATGGCATTGTCATTTTTTCCTCGGCTTCGCGTGGCGCCTCAATTGCCGCACAATTCGCATCGCCGTCGTGCATCGCCACAAACGGTATCGCCATGATCAATGCCTCTTCCACGAGTTCGGCAGGGCACAAATCATCACCGTCGAGCTCCCAGACTTCGAACTCTTTCCCATCTAAATCTATAGACCTATCACCGCCAAACACGCATTGAAGCCGCGCAGTAAGCGGTAAGGCAAACGGCAACAGACACCGTTGACAGACAGCATCTATCGTAGCAGTCACCTGCCCTTCAAGCGCTGCGACCCGGCCGCCCACATCGACAAACCCAAATCCCAACTGGCCTGCGACTTCACGGTCGCGCCAGGCAGACGGAATTTTGTCAGGGTCCAGCGCACCAAGATCCGCGGCGACAACTTCAGTCAGTTGCTCGAAATCACCTACTTTTCCAGTAATTTCAATGGCTTGGCCGTCTGCCGCAAATTTCTGCGGAGTACGCCGTTCTTGCAGCGGATTGCCCATGGCGCGCGCATGATAAGGACAGCGGGCGCCGCTGTCAAAGCGCAGCCCCGGGAAACTATCGGATTCTTGATTTAGACCGGGTAAACTGCCGCCATAACATTCCAAGTTTCTGATTTTACGCAAGATCCTGTTTATGCAAAATCCTTCGGCACCCTCGATTTTTCTGGCCTCGTCATCGCAGTACCGGCGCGGCCTGCTGGATCGCTTCCTGCACGAATACGAAGCGGTTTCGCCGAACGTCGACGAAAGCAACGAGGCAGGTCTTGATCCGCAAGCCCTCGCGAGCCATCTGGCACGGAAGAAAGCCGAGGCAGTATCAATCAACGCCCGGCAAGCGCTGGTCATTGGTGCAGACCAACTGGCCGTGCTTGATGATCAGGTCCTCGGCAAGCCCGGCGACCATCAGCGAGCCGTCGAACAGTTGCTCGCGGCATCGGGCAAAACGGTCACCTTTTTAACTGCAGTCTGTATTCTTGATCCGGTCGGGCGGACCCGGCACGAACATGTCGACAAGACGACAGTTCGATTTCGCAATTTTGATCGTCGCCTGGCCGAAGTGTATTTGCGGCATGACGAGCCCTACGATTGCGCTGGTAGTTTCAAGATTGAAGGTGCCGGATTCGTCCTGTTCGAGTCCGTTGATACAGACGACCCCACCGCCCTGATCGGCTTGCCTATGATCTGGGTCGCGGACCGCCTGTTGCAGCTCGGCTACCTTCTGACCTGACTTCGGTTTTTCACCAATCGTTGTAGAAATTGCTCGAGATCCTCAGCCAGCGGTGACGTAACGTGCA
Organism: Woeseiaceae bacterium; assembly: GCA_037968975.1. Lineage (GTDB taxonomy): Bacteria > Pseudomonadota > Gammaproteobacteria > Steroidobacterales > Woeseiaceae > UBA1847. The sequence continues at coordinate 43,587 of JBBKWL010000059.1, forward strand.
GTTCGTTACCACTGTTATCCGGAAATGCGATCGACTGTGCGTGCAGAAACAGGCGCTTCAGGCCGAGTTTTTTCGCTGCCCTATTGGCCTCACCATCGCCATACCGCTCATCGCCCAGCAAGGGGTGGTCATAATGCTCGAGATGCACCCGAATCTGATGCGTGCGGCCAGTCAGCGGCGAGCACTGCAGCAGACTGTAATTGCCGTGCTTGCGCGACAGCTGCACCCGGGTTTGTGCGGGTTTGCCTTCGCGATTCACGATGACGTGGCGTTCGCCGCCCTGACGATTCTGCACCAACAACGGTTCGTCGATGAGCTGCTCGCCCAGCTGCCAATCGCCGACGGCCAGGCCGAGATAGTTCTTTTCAACCCTGCCCTCTCGAAACCGCTCATGCAGTTCACGCAACGCACTGCGCCGTTTGGCCAGCACCAAACAACCGGAGGTCTCCCGATCCAGCCGATGCGCGAGCGACAGGTCCCTGAGGTCCGGCCGGGCGTGCCGCAGCATTTCTATTACACCGTGGCTGATACCGCTGCCTCCGTGCACAGCGATGCCTGATGGTTTGTCGATTACCAGGACGCGCTTATCCTCGAACAGTATCCGTTCGGCGACGCTTGCGGCCTGCTGGTCGCTTGGCGGCCCTCCCTCCTCGCGAATACGTGCCGGCGGTACTCGCACCTCGTCACCCTCGGCCAGCTTGTACTCCACCCGCACCCGACCCCCGTTAACTCGTACCTCGCCGCGTCGGACAATCCGGTAGATCCGGTTTTTCGGGACACCCGGCAGCTCGCGCCGCAGAAAGTTATCGATGCGCTGTCCAGCCTGTTCAGCATCGATCAAAACCTTGCGAACCTTAGTGCGCTGGCCGTCTTCGTCCTTGGGATTTTGCTGCATGATCAATAGCTTGATGGAAATAGGGGGTGTGTTATATTAGCCCGCAGTGAGGCTCGATCTATCGATTCGGCTCTCACTAGGCCTGCGCGGCAACCACTTCTGGACTGACCGCGTCGGTATTAAACACTATTTATAGATTTATTTTTTGGCTTCGCGATGCGAGGCTGACCTGGACGGCAGCGAGCTTAGATTATCAGCGAGCGCCAAAGCGGCCCGGCCGCAGGGAATACATGCTGAATTTTTTACGGGATCTGATGCAATGGAGTCAGGCCCGATTCAAATTTTTCGACCACGAAGTTGGCGCCATCTTGCGCCAGCTGTTGCTGTGTGAACTCCCCTGTGCACCACCCCTGGCACTTCGCCCCGCTCCTCTGCCCTCCCTCACTTATCAAGTAGGGCATCATGAAAAGAATGTTAATCAATGCAACTCAAGAAGAAGAGTTGCGCATGGCGATGGTCGATGGCCAACGCCTCTATGACCTAAATATAGAATTACCTGCAGGCGAACGTAAGAAAGCAAACATCTACAAAGGCAAGATCACCCGCATTGAGCCCAGTCTTGAAGCGGCCTTTGTAGACTTCGGCGGCGATCGCCATGGCTTTCTGCCACTCAAAGAGATTTCCAGCGAGTACTTCGTCAAAAACGTCGAATCCGGCAAACCGAATATCCGTGATGTTCTAAAAGAAGGTCAGGATATTGTCGTACAGATCGACAAGGAAGAACGCGGCAATAAAGGCGCTGCCCTGACCACCTTCGTCAGTCTTGCAGGACGATTTATCGTTCTGAAGCCGAACAAGCCCCGTTCCGGCGGCGTTTCGCGAAGAATTGTCGGTGAAGATCGTGATCTTGCCCGGGATTCTCTGAACGGTATCGAAATTCCCGACGGCATGAGCGTCATCCTGCGAACCGCCGGTATCGACCGCACTCCTGAGGAGCTCGCCTGGGATCTGGAAAACCTGCTTACGATCTGGACAGCAATTCTGAACGTGGTTCTGGAACGCAAATCGCCGTTCCTGATCTATCGCGAGAGCAATTCGGTCATTCGCGCTCTGCGCGACTATCTGACCAGCGATCTCGGCGAGATCCTGATCGACGACGAGACGACCTACAAGGAAGCCGTCGAATTTGTCGAACAGGTTATGCCGCAGAATTTGAAGAAGCTGAAACATTACGTCGATCCGGTGCCCCTGTTCACGCGCTTCCAGATCGAAACACAGATTGAGTCTGCCTTTACGCATTCGGTTTCACTGCCGTCTGGCGGCAGCATCGTTATTGATCATACCGAGGCATTAGTATCCATCGATATCAACTCAGCCCGTGCCACCAAGGGCAGCGATATTGAGGCGACGGCGCTGAATACAAATCTCGAGGCCGCCGAGGAGATCGCAAGGCAGCTCAGGATTCGCGATCTGGGTGGACTTATTGTGATTGATTTCATCGACATGGGCCCGCAGAAGAATCAGCGTGCCGTGGAGAACCAGTTGCGCGACGCAGTCCGGCAGGACCGGGCCAGAGTGCAGATCGGCAAGATCTCTCGTTTCGGTTTATTGGAAATGTCGCGACAACGACTGCGGCCATCATTAGGGGAGTCAAGCTATCTGACCTGCCCGCGATGCTCCGGCATCGGCACTATCCGCAGCGTCGAGTCACTGGCACTGGCCATCCTGCGTATTATCGGCGAAGAAGCCCGCAAGGAAAGAACCGCCAAGGTGATCGCTCACTTGCCGGTCGAAGTCGCGACCTACCTGCTAAACGAAAAACGTGATTGGGTGCAAAACCTTGAGTCGCGCAATGAATTGCAGGTGCTACTGGTCGCGAATCCTAACCTGGAAACACCACATTACGATGTTCGTCGAGTACGCGACGATCAAACTGAACTGGCAGAGAACACCGGCGCCAGCTACGAGTTGAAGGACCCTGAGGCAGTACCCGAAACGCCTCAGGCGATTCTGGAACGCAAGGCTGTCGAACCGGCAGCGATCGCGGTTCTGAAGCCGACTACACAAGCGCCAAAACCGAAAAAAGAAGAAAGCGAAGGGGTCTGGGCCTGGCTGACCGGCCTGTTTGGCGGTAGCGAGGACAGCAGCAAGAAAAAACCGGTGCGTAAGCAGAGCAGTAAACAACGCGGGCGTGACGACCGGTCTCGTGGTGGCCAACAGAATCGTGGTCGCAAGGACAACCAGAATCGCAAACGCTCGACCAAAAC
>JBBKWL010000060.1:0-14232 GCA_037968975.1 Woeseiaceae bacterium
CATCGGGACCGTAAATCGCCCAGAAGTCCCAGACGTACATGTTGACGCCCATCACCTCTGTGTAGTGTTGCCCGATGATCCCCGATTCCTCCCAGTAGTGGTGCACCCGCGGCCCGGCCAATAGCGGCACCGAGTCAACCGCGTGCTGTTCTTTGGCGCCCATCGTCGGGACATGCACAACCAACGTAAGCAGTCGATCATCATTTTGGCTGTCGGCAATAAACTCGTCGTTCAGATCGGCAAGACCGCGTAAACAAATGCCGCAGGTCGGGCCGCTCAGAAAGACCAGTCGCACTCTTCCTGCGTTGTCATTGAAGTCATCTTTGAGTTGCTGCAGATCGTCGCCCATCACCACAAAGTCCGGCGCTTCTTTGATTGCGGTGGGCGCATCGGTCTGACTGCACCCGGCGAGTGCGATTGAGATTGAGATCGCGACAACGGCCATTAGTACCCAGCTATTCACTCTTATCATCAGCGCAATCCCTCCGGTGTCGCGTCGATCAAAAGCCATTGGAGATCGTCCGCAAAGAACGCAAGCACGATCATGCAAGCCGCAATCCACAGCATCGCTTGCAACCAAACCGACGGTCCCGCAGGACATGACCCGTCTTCGCAAATGGTCTGCGGTCTGTAGACGCGCCAGAAAGCCCAGGCGAGCATGATCGCGGCCACGCCAACAATATAAGGGCGCAGTGGTGCCCATCGAGCCATCGTTACGGCACCCGAGACGCCAAACAGGACAACCGCCCACGGACCGATGCAACAAAGACCAATGAACGATGCGAACGCACTGAATCCAATCGCACCGCCTGTTGTTGTCGCGACTTTTCTCTCATCATCCATCGGAACAATCCTGTCCCAGTTGAATGGGCGGACATTTCACCGAACCGAACGAGCAGAAGACACAGCAGTCGCCCGGGTCGGGTCTCAACAACTCGCCGCAGCCGGTACAGTCGTAGAAAAACTGGCAGGCGTTCGTCGGCATCATCTCGCGCGCCGCATGCCCGCAGTGTGGGCAGGTCAGCACGGAATATTCATTAAAATCAGGCACGCAAGCGTATCTCCAGGTGGCAGGACCGTTATCGAGGGCGTATGTTAGACCCTGTAGCAACTACAGGGTCAAGAGAAAATGCGCATCGGCGAACTCGCAACAACCTGCCATTGTTCGGTGGAGACGATCCGCTACTACGAAAAGATCGGTTTGTTGCCCGAGGCCGTCCGACTGTCGAACGGCTATCGGAGTTACGCGGACATGCACCGGAAATGGCTGCAGTTCATCCTGCGCAGCAAAGAGCTGGGATTCAGTCAGGGCGAGGTCCGGCGGCTCACGAATCTTGCTCACCAACAGCAACCGGACTGCGCCGACGTACACGGCTTGCTGGAGGAGCATGTCAACGACGTTCGCAAGCGGGTTCTTGAGCTGGAGCGGATGGAACGCGCGCTGGTTCGACTCAAAGCGCAATGCCAGGACGGCACCCTCAATGACTGCCCGGTGATCGACGAACTGATGCGCTAGTTGATCTGATGCGCCCAATACGTTATCTACCCTGTTCTTATGAGTGATTCTGTCTACTACATCCTTGGCGCCATCATCATGGTCATCGCAGTCGTCGCAATTGTTGCAGGTGTCAAAAGTGTGGTGGCCGAAGGCAAGAAAGTCTGGTCCATGTTGCGTGAGCTCTTCGGCGTAGCGAATGGGGATGTCGCTGCCTTGACCGCTCAGGACAGCGCGCCCGGCAAGCTTGTCCTGCTCAACCAGGAGTTCGTGGGCGCTGCGTCGGTCGTGGAACAGGGCATTATTTTTCGCCGGGACTTCATGAGCGGTCACGAGCTCGTCTTATTTCCCTGGAACAAGATTCAGGAATTCAAAACTCACAAGGCGGATCGATTCACCGCCACGTTCTCGTTCGAAAACGCAGACGGCTCGCTGCTAGCCGTGAACTTGCCGTGGAGCGATGGTCTTGACGAGCGCGCGGCTGCAGCTGGCCGCGAACGCATTTAGTGATTCTTGCGGATGAACTCACCGAGCATCGCGAACTCTTCTTCCCGGCCGCTGCCCTGGCGCCAGGCCAAACCGATATTGCGGTAGCTGCTGTCCGGCATCGGGTGCAGCTGTACTGCGGTATTTCTTAGCAGCGAAGAATTGTGGGCCATTTCCGGCAGGAACGTGATGCCCATGTCTGCGTCGACCATTTCAACCAGTGTCAGGAGGCTGCTCGCCGCAAAGCGTTGCACCTTTTGCGTATTGCGAATCCTGCAGGCGGCGAGGGCGTGGTCACGCAGGCAGTGGCCGTCCTCGAGCAGCAGGATGCTGTCCGCATCGAGACGATTGAAGCGGTAGTTCTCCGGATCCACTCGCTCAGTACCCTTTCGACAAGCAAGCCGGAACGGGTCTTTGAACAGCGCCGCCTGTTCAACGCCGCGCATTTCCCACGGTAATGCGAGCAGCAACAGATCCAGTTCGCCTGCCATCAAGCGTTGATAAATACGAGCAGTCTGATCTTCGATGAGGCGTAGCTGCAGCTGGGGATACTGGCGCCGCAGTTTCGGCAGCAATTTGGGCAACAGGAACGGGGCGATCGTTGGAATCACGCCCAGTCGCAATTCACCGCACAATGGACGCCGGCCGCCGCTCGCGGTTTCCACCAGGTCCTGCAGATCGCGTAGTACCAGCCGCGCCATCGTCGCAACCTGTTGGCCAGTGGCCGTGATGGTGACCTGTCGATTCGTGCGGTCGACCAGTTGTGCGTCGAGGATACGTTCGAGCTCCTGAATCGCATTGCTGAACGCAGACTGCGAAATATTCGACGCGCTCGCCGCCTGCCCGAAGTGCTCGGCCTCAACGAGAGCAACAAAGTAGCGCAGTTGTTTAGTGCTGGGTAATTGCATAATCGATAAAATAGATCAATACAATCGAATTAAACCATTTTACGTATCATAATTCCAGGCCTATCATTACGCCATCAAAAGCTATTACACACTCACTGGAGAAATACATGAGTAAATCCCTGGAAGGCCAACGCGTCCCTGACGTGACCTTCAAGACCCGCGAAGGACATGAATGGGTCGAACGCACCAGCGCAGACATATTCGCAGGCAAATCTGTGGTCGTCTTTTCATTGCCGGGCGCATTCACGCCAACCTGTTCCTCGTCGCACGTACCGCGCTTCAATCAGTTACAGCCGCTGTTCGCCGAGCGTGGCATTGACGACGTTATTTGCATTTCCGTTAACGACGCATTTGTCATGACCGAGTGGCAACACAGTCAAAACGCAGATCGCATTACTTTCCTGCCCGACGGCAACGGTGACTTCACCGACGGCATGGGGCAGCTGGTCGACAAACAGGATCTTGGCTTTGGCAAGCGCTCGTGGCGCTACTCAATGCTCGTGCGCGACGGCGTTGTCGAGAAGATGTTTGTAGAGTCCGACGTACCTGGTGATCCGTTCTCCGTCTCTGACGCCGACACGATGCTGACCTACCTGGATCCGAACGCCGCACGGCCGAAAGACATTACTGTTTTTGCCCGGCCCGGTTGCACACACTGTGCCAAGGCGAAAGGCCTGCTGCGTGATGCCGGCATGGAGTTCGAAGAGCTCGTGCTCAATCGCGACTACACGGACCAGACGCTGCGCGCGGTAGCAAACGCAACCAGTTACCCGCAAGTGTTCATCAACGGTGCATTGATTGGTGGAGCAGATGATCTCGAGAAGTGGTTGGAAACACGCGTAGACGTCGCAGCCTGAACCGTAACCGACGCGACCTGCCGGTGCGAAATTGCACCGGCAGGCTTCCGGGCACATACTATCCGGCCAATTTCAGCCAGTGCACGGAGTGCGGACGACATGCAACTATCAGACAAGGCCTTGCTTAAAACACAGGCGTACATCGATGGTCAGTGGGTCGATGCGGACAGCGGTGAAACGCTGGCGGTTACGAATCCTGCGACGGCTGCAACGCTGGCAGAAGTCGCGAAATGCGGCACAGCCGAAACGCGGCGTGCGATCGAAGCGGCAAGTAAAGCGCTGGTCACCTGGCGGCAAAAAACGGTCAAAGAGCGTGCTGCGATTTTGCGCAAGTGGTTTGAACTGGTCATCGAGCATCAGGATGATCTCGCACAAATAATGACGGCCGAACAGGGCAAGCCGTTGTCCGAAGCGCAAGCAGAAGTTGTCTACGGCGCGAACTACATCGAGTGGTTTGCCGAAGAGGCGAAGCGTGTCTACGGCAATACGATTGCGCCGCCGTCAAACGACAAACGCATTGTCGTCATCAAACAGCCAATCGGCGTCGTTGCCTGCATTACTCCGTGGAATTTCCCAAGCGCCATGTTGACGCGCAAGATAGCCCCGGCTCTGGCCGCCGGCTGTACCGTTGTTTGCAAGCCCGCCAATGCAACGCCATTGTCCGCATTTGCGGTCGTGGAATTGCTCGAACGTGCTGGGGTGCCAGCAGGCGTAGTCAACATTGTCGCCGGCAATACCCGTGAGATCGGAGCTGAAATGACCAGCAATCCAACAGTGCGCAAGCTGTCATTCACCGGATCAACTGCCGTTGGCAAGTTGTTGATGGAGCAATGCGCCGCAACCGTCAAACGTACCTCGATGGAGTTGGGCGGCAATGCACCGTTTATCGTATTTGATGACGCCGACATCGACCAGGCAGTCGAAGGCGCGATGGCGTGCAAGTACCGCAATGCCGGACAGACTTGCGTATCCGCGAATCGCATTCTCGTTCAGGAAGCGGTGCACGACGAATTCACGAAGAAACTGGCCGCCGCATCTGCGGACCTGAAGATGGGCGACGGCACCGCAGCCGGAGTGTTGATTGGTCCACTTATCAATGAGGGTGCTGCCAACGACGTCATCGAAATCGTCAACGACGCGGTCGCAAAAGGCGCACAGGTTGTGGTCGGCGGCGGCCGCTCGGATCTCGGCGCCACATTCATCGAGCCAACCGTACTGACCGGCGTTACCAGCGGCATGCGCATGTTCAGCGAGGAAATCTTCGGGCCGATCGCGCCAATCTACAAATTCAAAACCGAAGCAGAAGCCATCGCGCTGGCGAACGACACCGAATTTGGTCTTGCCAGTTATATGTATGCACGCGACATCGGTCGCGTCTGGCGCGTCTCCGAAGGTTTGGAGTACGGCATCGTTGGTGTGAACGCAGGCATGATTTCCAATGAGATGGCGCCGTTTGGCGGGGTCAAGGAATCCGGGCAGGGTCGTGAAGGCTCGCTTTACGGCCTCGACGACTACCTCGAGATCAAGGCCATTACAATCGGTGGCATCGACCGCTAAGGCAGGAGCAACCGGCCTGGCATACAGGTCCGATTCTGGCCAGTTTTTGCCGGGTCCCGGCGTATACTAGCCGCATGCAACAACACGACATATACGAACGAGCCCGACTGTCACGCGATTCTCGCTTCGACGGCCAGTTTTTCGTCGGCGTCAAAACGACCGGCATTTACTGCCGGCCTATTTGCCCGGCGAATGCGCCGAAGAAAGAAAACGTCACCTTCTATCCCAGCGCTGCCGCCGCTTGCGAGGCGGGCTACCGACCCTGCCTGCGTTGCCGGCCCGAATGCGCCCCGGGCACGCCCGCCTGGCACGGCACGTCAACAACTGTGCGACGCGGACTGCGCCTGATCGCCGAAGGCGCGCTGGACGACGGCTCAATTGAGCATCTGGCAGGCCGGCTCGGCGTAACAAGCCGACACTTGCGACGCTTGTTTACGCAGCATCTGGGTGCGTCCCCCCTCGCCATCGCGCACACGCAACGTTTGCATTTCGCGAAGCGACTTATCGATCAGACCGACCTGTCCATGAGCGAGATTTCCAGCGCCGCCGGCTACGGTAGTGTGCGGCGCTTCAACGATGCGTTCCGCAACACCTACAAGCGTGCGCCTCGCGAACTTCGAGGTCGGCGCCAGGCATCGGCCGGTATGGCCGGCGTGCTGACGGTGCGGCTGCCGTGGCGCAGCCCCTACGACTGGAACAGTATCGCGGGTTTTCTTGCGGGTCGTGCCACGCCCGGTGTTGAGCAGCTTGTGGGCGGGTGCTACCTGCGCACCGTGTCGCTGAACGGCGAGGCTGGCGTCATTGAGTGCTGCGCAGATGCTGCCGACAACAGTTTGCGACTGAACCTGCATGGCGTCTCGACGCAGGGATTATTCTTGCTGGTGCAAAAAGTTCGCGCGCTCTTCGATCTGGACGCGCCGCTTGCGGAGATTACCGATGTGTTGAGCACGGACCCGCAACTCGCGAAACTGTTGCGCGCCGCGCCGGGCATTCGAGTGCCCGGTGCCTGGGACGGCTTCGAACTAACGGTGCGGGCCATCCTTGGACAGCAGGTCTCGGTGAAGGCCGCAACGACGATGGCCGGGCGAATTGCAAAACGCTATGGCGAGCCGGTCACGATGCCGGACACGGTGCAGGAACTCGACGGCGAAGCGCAACTGAATCGCCTGTTTCCGACCCCGGCGAAACTGGCACGCGCGCGCTGCAACGATATCGGCCTGGTCACCAGTCGAGCCGCTACGATTCGACGCGTCTCGCAGGCTGTTTGTGACGGCAGTGTGGTGTTCGACAACGACCAGGATCCGGCAGAATTCCGGGCCTCGCTAACTGCCATCAAGGGCATCGGCGACTGGACTGCGCAGTACGTTGCCATGCGCGCACTCAAATATCCGGACGCATTCCCTGCGGCAGACCTGGGACTCCTCAAAGCGGTTGGAGAAAGCGGCTCTGCCGGAGTCAAAAATTTACGCGCGCGCGCAGAAGCCTGGCGGCCATGGCGCTCGTACGCTGCTTTACTACTATGGGGTTCGCTGTCGAACTCTGGAGGTTGAACGATGTACTACTGCTATTTATCGACACCGATTGGTGACTTGCTACTGGCCGGTGACCAGGATGCGCTGAGTTTGATCGGCTTTCCGGAAGGCTCTATGCGGCACGACCCGGAGCCCGATTGGATTTACAACGAACAGCCATTTGAAAACGCGAGACAACAGCTCACTGAGTATTTTGCCGGGGAACGCAAAGACTTCGACCTGCCGCTCAGTCTGCACGGTACCGAGTTTCAGTTGCTGGTCCTCGAGGAACTCAAAACCATTCCCTATGGAGAGACAACCTCGTACGGCGATATCGCAAAACGCATTGGTCGGCCAAAAGCCGTTCGAGCAGTGGGTGCAGCGAATGGCCGCAACCCGATTCCAATTGTGGTGCCTTGCCACCGCGTCATTGGCAGCAGCGGCGACCTCACCGGCTTCGGTGGCGGGTTGGATACGAAAACGGCCTTGTTGCGACTGGAGGCTGAAAACAGCGGCTTGCTACAGTAGTTTGTTCTGCAGAGCGCGCACGACCGCGCTGGGTTGTGCGTCGTCAATTAGCCGATCATCTGCGAGCAACGTTGTCAGGCGCGACTCGATCGGTAACACGCCTGCCCAGATCGGAATATCGTAGTCCTCGTCTTCATCGTCCGGCATGCCGCTCGAAATCTTTGCGGACGCAGACTCGATCTGCAACGAGATGACGCCGGTCATCTTGATTTCGCGCTCCAGGGATTCGCGCAGTTCATCCCAACGTCCCGGCATCGTGCTTTCACTAATGACACGCATCGCATGGAGTTTTTCGTCACGACTTTCGAGGAGTGCCGGACCTCCAAAAACGGTGGCGGAACGATAATTCATTGAGGAGTTAAAAGCGGAGCGTGCGAACACGATGCCGTCCAGCAGCGTAACGTTGACACACGCCTGCGCGGTCTGCTCGAGCAAGCGAATCACCCGCGCTTTGCGTGCCCCGTGCAAATAGACGGTTTCGCCCTCGCGGCCATAAATCATGGGAACGACTACGGGTGCGCCATCCTGTACGAAGCCGACGGCAGCAACCAGGCCCGCATCAAGCACCGCATGCACAGTGTCGTGGTCGTAGCTGGCTTTCTCGCGCAGTTGCCGAACCTTGTTCTTTTTGTCGACGCTGTAATTGTCAGTCACCGCGATGCCCTAAGAGAAAACCAGCGGCGCGAGAAAGGTTGCTGCAAGCGAGACGGCAACGATGCCGGCAATATTCAACAGCACGCCGGCACGCACCATCACGGGTATCGTCAACATTCCGGAACCGAAGACGATCGCATTGGGCGGAGTGGCGACGGGCAGCATGAAGGCGCAGCTTGCGGCCAACGTTACCGGTACGGCCAGAACAATCGGGTCGATACTGGCGGCGACGGCAATCGCGCCGACAATCGGCAAAAAGGTGGCCGTTGTCGCCGTGTTGCTGGTGAACTCCGTTAGCAGAATGATCATCGTTGCGGCGATGATGACGAGTGCCACCAGTGGCAGCGCGGTGAAGCCGTGCAAGCTGTTGCCGATCCACTCGGCCAGGCCAGATTGACTGACTGCGCTCGCGAGCGTGAGTCCACCACCGAATAGCAGCAGGACATTCCAGGGCAGTCGTTCGACGTATTGCCAGCGAATCAGCAGTGGGTCCGTCTTGTCGCCGCTGGGAATCAGGAACAAAGCGATTGCACCAGCCATTGCGATTCCGGAGTCATCCAGCGCAGACAAACCGGGCAGCAACGAAAATATGGGCCGGCCGACCCAGGCAATAACCAGTACCGAAAATACAATTGCAACGCGGGTTTCAGGTACAGTCATTCGACCGAGTTCACTGTGCATTCGCTTTAACTCGGCTTTGCCCTCACCGGAATTCTTGAAATTGACATTGAACGCCCAGCGCGTGAGCGCAAGCCAGGCAAGCGGCAACATAACGATCGCCAGCGGCACGCCGATCAGCATCCAGCGCGCGAAATCAATCTCGGTGCCGTAGGTTTCGAGCATGAAGCCGGCCAGCATTGCGTTCGGCAAAGTGCCGACCAGGGTCGCCATCCCACCGATTGTCGCGCCGTAGGCGACGCCCAGCAATAAAGCGTACTGAAAGTCATCGCGCGCTTTATCGTCCAGCGCAGGCACCGACTTGTGAATGACGGAAATGATCGAAACGGCGATAGGGAGCAGCATCATCGTGGTCGATGTATTCATCACCCACATGCTGATCACGGCGCTGGCCAACATGAAACCGGCGATCAGTGATCTGCCGTTGCTGCCAAACACCTGCAGGACGTTCAGGGCGATCCGTCGATGCAGGTTCCAGCGTTGCATTGTGAAAGCGACAATAAAGCCGCCGAGAAACAGGAAGATCACCTTGTTCGCGTACGGCGCCGCAGTGTCCTGAATGGTCGTTATTCCCAGCAGCGGGAACGCGACCAACGGGACCAGTGCGGTGACCGCAATCGGTACAGCCTCGGTTGCCCACCAGATTGCCATGAGTACGCCGCAGGCGGCGGTTGCCCAGCCTGCCGCGCTCAATCCTGCCGGGGCGTCGCTGATGAGCATGCTTATCGCGACCACCGGGCCCAGGAGCAAGCCGACTTTCTGGTGGGTCGCCCGATCTTCAGTACTGACGTCAGAAGTCACATGGATTTCCTTGCGATCAATGCGGGAATGCTACCGGCTTGCTCAAAATATAACCATATGTTGTGGATCATTCGCCATCCCATACCAGATGTAGTAGCATCTCCGTCCGTACCGCTTCGGTACGCACGGAGATGGGATGTAAAAGGCAAATTGGGCGGGACGCCATGCTGGATGCATGATCGGTCAGCAGGCATCACGTGCTTCCTCTCAACACGTAGCTGATGCTTTGAGTTACCTGCGTGACCCAAAGTGGCTGACTAGCGAAGCGACCTGCCAAATGGCAATGAAAACGCCGAACAGCGATGCAATACGGAAACTGCTCCATTCGTACGCGATTCACTATCGGCCTGACACATCTTTGCTTACTATGCCGCTCAGTTTTCTGAGCGGCATTTTTTATCGTGGAGACGTATGCATAAACCGATTGTTCTGACCATTGCGCTGCTGTCTTGCCTGGCGGCAGGATGCGCGTCTTCGCCCGACGCTCCGCCATTCCCGGCCTTCGTTGTTTCAGACGAACTACCGGACTTGTTCCTGGCCAACTTGCCCGGAGTCCGGGCCAAAGAATTTGCGGGTGACATGCGTAGTCGCACTGTCAGCAATCGCATTGAGCTACCCGAGGACTGGTCCGGCACGACCGGCGGGTCACCGGGTAAGGCGCTGGAAATTTTTGTGTTGTCGGGTCACCTCAGTCTTGCCGATATTGATTTGACCGAGGGTGGTTACGTGTACGTACCACCAGGCTCGCTGGGCTTCAATATGGTGTCGGATGAGGGCGCCACGATTTTGTGGTTCCTCAACGATGTGGATTCGACGGCCACCATCAAGTCGCCGCTCATACTGGACAGCAACCTGGTCGAATGGGAGCCAACAGACCAAATGGGGATCTTTACGAAAGACCTCCGCGTTGACCCGGGTAGTGGCGAGCGAACCTGGCTGATGCGCTACGAAACCCAGGCGACAATTCCGTGGCAGTCATCGTCCGCGTCGCGCGAAGGTTATCTGATGTCAGGACAATTTCAGCAAAGCGAGTGCGTCAACGGTCAGCCGTACACCGATACTTATTTGCCGGGTGGCTACTTCAAACGACCGGCTGATTCAATCTACGGCGGCGAAGCGGCGGCCGTGCTGGCCGAGTCAATCTGGTTTCTGCGTGAGAAACGCGAGGCGACCATCAGTGTCGGTGTGGTTTGCGAACGAGCTTTGTAATTCCCTGACCCAGTTTCATCAGTTTGGTCAGCGTCGGCGTTGGGATCTCGCGAATCTGCTCGTACCAGTCGCTCGTGGTCTCAACGAATTTGAGCATGTTCTGGATGCGTTCCTTGGTCACCGGATCCGTATTCTTTTCTTCAAGTACTTCTTCGGCCGTCGTACGCAACATCGACAGCGTCGGGTTGAGCTCCCGCTGTTTACGCTGTTCGATAATGACGCGAAACAGCTCCCAGACATCATGCAAGGATTCGAAGTAGTCGCGACGATCGCCCAGCACGTGCGTCATACGCACGAGGCCGTAACTCTGGAGTTCGCGAATACTGGTGCTCACATTCGAGCGAGCGACAGACAGCGCATCGACAATCTGGTCGGCGCGCAGCGGCTGCGGCGACAGGTACAACAGCGCCTGAATCTGGGCAACTGTGCGGTTGGTGCCCCACCGGGTACCCATTTCTCCCCAGTGAAGGACGTACTTCTCGACTGCCGGTGATAATTGCATGGTCGTTTCCTGTCGTTCTGTCACGACAGAATTTACTGAAGCTAAGTTGCGTTGGCAACAATAACGACGCGTTGCGGTGCCGGCCATCCTTCGACGGTCTTGCCAGGGTCATCCGGATCCAGGGCCTGCGCCAGCGAATCGAATGTCATCCACTCGGTACTCCGTTGCTCGTCAATCGTGGTCGTCGATTGATCGATGATGTCGATGTCCTTGAAACCGCTCCGCCGCAGCCAGGTCGTTAGCTCGGACACGGTGGGGAGCAACCAGACGTTGCGCATGCGCGCGTAGCGATCGGGTGGTGTACATGCGAAGGATTCCTCGCCCGGAACAAAAATGGTTTCCAGCACCAGTTGCCCGGCCGGTCGGAGGAAGCTCCGAAGTTGCTGCAAGTGAGCAATTGGCGAGCGTTGGTGATACAGCACTCCCATCGAAAAGCAGGTGTCGAATGCGCGCGAACCTTCGGGCAGTTCGTCGGATCGCAACGGCAGGACGAACACATTGGGTAACGGCGCGAACTGATCGATGGCCAGGAACTGCATGACGTATAACAAAGTCGGATCGACGCCAATGACGTGTTTGGCGCCCGCAGCATGCATCTGGCGCGCGTAGTAGCCATTGCCACAACCAACGTCCAGTACGTTTCTGTGCTGCAGCGTTTCGATCGCACCTTCGAGACGCTGCCACTTGAGGTCACTGCGCCATTCGCTGTCGATGGTGATGCCGGCGACCTCAAACGGACCCTTGCGCCACGGGGCCAGGCTCAGCAACAGCGCGCGAATTTCGGCTGTGTTGTCAGGTGCAGTTGCACGCAGGCGGGCGAGCGTGTCCTGCCACTCGACGAAGTCCCCGTGTCCGCCGCGACTCAGCCGCAAGTGAATCAGGGCCTCGATTCTGGAGCGCCAGTCGTCCAGCCCGATCGCGGCTAAGCACTGCCATAAACGGTCGTATTGCAGCATGCTTATTTGATGGCCACGATGGAAACGAAATTGAAGTAGCGTAGCCACACAGCGCTATGCGCAAAACCGGCTGACGCAAGCCGCTCACGATGCACCGCAACGGTTTCGGGGCGCAGTACATTTTCGAGGGCCGCGCGCTTGCGGCTGATTTCCAGCTGACTGTAATCATTGCGACGTTTATGTTCGTGATGCAGGTCAACCAGCAATTCCTCCATATGTGCGTCTTCGTCCACGACTTTTTCGGACAATAGAAACAGGCCGCCAGGCAACAGCCCCTTAAAGATGCGCTGCACAATCGCGTCACGGGCATCCACATCGAGGAATTGCAGCGTGTAGTTCATAACGACCATCGACGCATTGCTGATGTCGGTGTCCTCAATGTCGGCCAGCCGGACCTCCACCGAGGTTGGGCCCGGGTCCGGGTCCGCTGCCACGATCTCCTGGCAGCGCTCGACCATTGCCGCGGAATTGTCGACGGCAATGATCTGGCAGCCCGGCGCCGTGATGCCGGCGCGCATAGCCAGCGTTGCAGCACCCAGCGAGCAACCCAGGTCATAACAGGACGATTCGGCGCTGACGTAGCGCGCGGCTAAGGAGCTGATAGCCTCAAGCGATGCGGCGTAGCCGGGAATCGAACGGCGCAGCATATCGGGAAAAACTTCCGCGACCGCCGCATTGAAGCGAAACGGACGCTCTCCGGTTACGCTGTTGGCGTAGATTTCGTCTTTACTCATAGGCGTTCAGACAATAGTTATAGAGAAATAGTTATAGAGAAAGGGTTATGGGACAATCGCGCCCCGTATGCTACGCGAACTTCACAAAGAACTCGGAATTCACCCCGATTATGGCCCGGAGACCGGCCTGCAGCCGTTTGCCGAAGCCAGCGAACTGGTCGAGGTCGGGCCAAATCTGGTCGGGCACATGCAGCGCCTGACACCCGCGGCAGCTACGCGCTGGGTGGAGATGGTTGCGGCCGCCGCCGAAGCGAAGATTCTGCTGCTTATCGTCTCGGGTTTCCGCGGTGTGGACTACCAGGCGGACCTGATTCGCAAGAAGATCGCAGCCGGTCAGAAGATAGGCGACATCCTGGAGGTCAATACGGCGCCGGGGTTTAGCGAGCACCACACAGGCAGGGCTGTGGATATCGCGACGCCCGGTTCGCGCCCACTGACGGAAGACTTTGAAAATACTGAGGCATTTCAGTGGCTAACAGATGAAGCGGCCCGATTCGGCTTTTCGATGACCTATCCGCGAGAGAATCCCTGGGGGATCAGCTACGAGCCCTGGCATTGGAGCCAAAAAGAATAGGCGAGAATAAAAAGGCCCGCAAAGGAAAAATCAGTGGCTTAGCTGTTGACACTCAGGCAGGACGATTAGACAATGCCCGGCTTGTGTCCGCGGAGGGGTACTCAAGCGGTCAACGAGGGCAGACTGTAAATCTGCTGGCTATGCCTACGTAGGTTCGAATCCTACCCCCTCCACCAGACATTACGTTGGGCGGAGAATAGGCCGAGAACGAGTATAGCAGCTTACAGAAAAGCCGCGAGACACAAGAGCACGAGACACACGAGTTAGGGTCACAAAGTGAATTTTGAAATCCGGACGGTTTGACGAAACGAGACTGTCAGGATTTTTGTACGCCTCAAAAAGGCGCAAGAACTGATGAGAGGCGGGTGTAGTTCAACGGTAGAACCTCAGCCTTCCAAGCTGATGATGTGGGTTCGATTCCCATCACCCGCTCCAATATGAAGGTCGAGGGTCTGCTGCAACAACGCCCACATAGCTCAGGGGCAGAGCACTTCCTTGGTAAGGAAGAGGTCCCCGGTTCAAATCCGGGTGTGGGCTCCAGGCAGTGGAATATTATTTTTAATACAAACTTGAGATACGCAGGAAAAGCTCATGTCTAAAGAGAAATTTGAGAGAACAAAACCGCACGTAAACGTAGGCACGATTGGTCACGTTGACCATGGTAAGACGACGTTAACGGCTGCATTGACGAAATGTATGGCGGAGTTGCACGGTGGTTCGGTGTCGGCCTACGACCAGATCGACAATGCTCCTGAAGAGCGCGAGCGTGGTATCACGATTGC
>JBBKWL010000061.1:0-22445 GCA_037968975.1 Woeseiaceae bacterium
TCTCGACCCGACGTCGTCCTCATGGATGTTGAAATGCCGGGCCGGGATGGATATTACGCCTGCAAGGCGATTCGGAAAATGGAGAAGGGCGCCAACATTCCAATCGTCATGGTGACCGCACACGACGACACGCAATCCATCAATCGGGCCTTTGACGTCGGTGCTACCGACTTTATTTCAAAACCCATTAACTGGTCCCTGATTGGCCACCGCATTCGCTACATCCTGCGAGGTGCTGCACAAGTCAAAAAGATACATAAACTCGCCTATTTCGATGCACTGACGGGATTACCAAATCGTTCCCTTTTCAGGGATCACGTACGGGCCTGCCTGGAAAGGGCGATTGATGGACAGGGCTCACTGGCAATCCTTAACATTGACCTGAACAGATTCAAACGCATTAACGACACACTGGGCACGTCAAGTGGCGATGCCGTGCTTGTCGAGATGGCGGCAAGATTGAACCGGCAAGTGAGCAGGCTAAGCTCAAGCGCAGGCATTGACGTTTCGGACTACAGTCTCGCGTCGCTGGGCGGAAATGAATATGCCTTCTGCCTATCAGGACCGTCCCCGGATTTCGATTACGCGACAGTCGCAAGAGAATTGCGGCACGCTATTTCGACGCCACTTTCAGTTAACGGTCATGATTTCGTGGTAACGGCGAGCATTGGCATCGCCACTTATCCGGAGCATGGCGCATCGGCTGAAATACTGATGAAGAATGCAGAATCTGCAAGGAACGACGCGAAACGCACTGCACGGGATACCCAGAGTTTTTACCGAAGTTCGATGAGTGCCAATGTTACCGAATGCCTGAACCTTGAAATCGAACTTCGACGTGCACTCGAAAACGATGAACTGTCGATGTACTACCAGCCCAAATTCGACACGGCCTCGCTCGCGCCGCACGGCGCCGAGGCATTGATACGCTGGCACCACCCGCTGCGTGGTGAGATTCCCCCTTCGACATTCATTCCCATCGCCGAAGAATCCGGGCTGATTTCAGAGGTCGGTCGCTGGGTTGCCAACAACGTCTGCCAGCAAATCGCCTTGTGGGATTACCTGGGAATACACACAGGTCCCGTCGCGATCAATATTTCCGGCCAGGAATTTGGTGTGGGAGATCCCGTCTCATCACTTAAGACGGCGGCAAGCAAAGCAGGAATTGCTCCATCGGCGCTGGATATTGAAATAACCGAAACTGTGTTGATGAGCGACATACGCTCGGTTATGCAGGCGCTAAATGCGCTGCGAGAAGAGGGATTCGGCCTGGCCGTCGATGATTTCGGAACGGGCTATTCATCGCTTCGTTATCTGCAGAAATTTCCTGTCGACGTCCTGAAGATCGATTCCTCATTCTTGCACGATGTGCAGAGAAACTCGGATAGCCGCGCCATTTGTATTGCCATTATCGCGATGGCACGCAGTCTCGGGCTCAAGGTCGTGGGCGAAGGTGTGGAAAACCAATGGCAGCTGGAATTTTTGAGGCGCGAGTCATGTGATCTGGCACAGGGATACATGCTCAGTAAACCCCTGTCAGCAATGGCCTACGCAGATTTTGTGAAGAAAGCATCCAAAAGAGGAAACGCCAGCTCCGCGACGAATGTCGTACAGTTATCGACCCGGATGTAAATAACTTACCTGAAGCCTCCTGCCGGAGGAGGTTCTCAGCGCACCTCAATCTCGGCACTCTGCGGGCTTACTGTCATATCTCCCCGTGCTGTTGGTGTTACTTTCCGGCTAATACTTTCGGGCGGTCCCGGCACGATAATGTCGCACACATGCATTTATCTTTTTTTGCCGCTGCACGCTGTGCACCGCAATCGCGATCTACAATCCGCCATCCACCCATTCAACGAAATAAGTACTATTGAAACAATCTTCGGCAGAACAACAACACTTTTTTCAATGTGTCTTCAATCAGCGACAGTGTGTTTTGCGCATATAGTCCTGACATCCATTCCGTTTTCCTGAAATTGAAAATTTTTCAAAAGTTTTTCCGACAAATTACTTGCCAACTTGGTTTTGTTGATAGCCGGTTTGACTAGTCTGTCGCGAATTCTCGTTGCCAATTGCCAGCCCGCTGTCGCGCAATTGAGACAGTGTTTTGTGCTACATAACGATGCTAGCCTCGCGTTCGTTTTGATATTGGCGAGCGAAGAATGCAGGGGAAGTACCAGTTACAAACGGATCGCAACTGCAACACGCAATGTTGCGACAGCGGTGTCGTTCGACACGCATATATTTTCACACTGATTGTTGCCGCACTGCTATTGCAGATGCCAGGCTTCGCTTTCGCTCAGTCGGCAGGGAATGACAATTCGATGATCTCAATCGAAGCGGAATCATTCTCTGCGCGGTCCGCTGCTGGCGGACATGACTGGAAATCCGTTTCTGTTTCCGGCGCAACGGGTAACGGCGCGCTTCAGGCGATGCCGAATGCGGGCATTAATCGAGACGTCGGTTACGTCAGCAACAGTCCGCAACTGGACTACACCGTGAACTTTGCCGAGGCGGGAACCTACTACGTGTGGATTCGTGGTCGCGGTGCATCGGGCTCGGACGACTCGCTGCACGTTGGTCTGAACGGCGTCGCTCGGCCGAGTGCTGAACGGATCTCGGATTTCAGCTCCAGCTGGGGCTGGTCGAACCGCGTCAGGGATGGCAGTCGAGCGACACTGAAAGTGTCGTCAGCCGGTCCTCAGACTATCAACATCTGGATGCGCGAGGACGGCATGGTCGTCGACAAGATCGTGCTGTCGAAATATGGCTCAATGAAACCAGGTGACTACGGTAACGCGGGACCGCCGATAACGACGCCGGGACAGCCCGCTTCCCAACCTGCCTCGGGTGGCAATACGAATTCGGATAATGTCGTTTCGGTAGAGATGGAGGAGTACACATCCAACGTCGGCGTCGGTGGACATGACTGGGTGCCCGCCCTCGTCAGCGGTGCATCTGGCGGTGGTTCGCTACAGGCGCTGCCGAACAACAGTACCAATCGCGATACAGGCTATGTGGTCAATAGTCCGCGCCTCGACTTCAACGTCAATTTTCCAAAGAGCGGTCGTTACTATGTGTGGGTGCGTGGCCGGAGTCAGTCGCAAGGGGACGATTCCCTGCATGTTGGCTTGAACGGACAGGCGCAGGCGCGCGCGGATCGCATCACCGGTTTCGATGCCTCCTGGACGTGGTCTGACAAGACAAGGGATAGTGAACGGGCGTCGATCGATGTCGGCTCGGCAGGTGCGCAGCAGCTGACTGTCTGGATGCGCGAGGACGGCATGATCGTTGACAAGATCGTCCTGAGCACGAACGCATCCCTGCATCCTACGGACTTTGGCCAGCTCGGACCGCCCGCGACCAGTCCCGGACCAACGACTCCAACAACACCAACCACGCCAACGTCAACCGCGAAGCATATCGCGATTGAGGCCGAACAATACGTGTCGAACGTCGGCGTGGGCGGACATGACTGGTCCAAAGTTTCCCCGTCCGGCTCGTCGGCCGGCGGTGCATTGCAGGCCCTGCCGAACGTCAACGAGAATAACAACACAGGATTTATCACCAAGAGTCCACGTCTGGATTACAACGTGCAGTTCTCCAAGGCAGGCACCTACTACGTGTGGATTCGTGGCCGCGGTGCGACGGGTTCGGACGACTCTCTGCATGTCGGTTTGAACGGGCAGGCGCAGGCGCGCGCGGATCGCATAACCGGTCTGGTCAGCGGCTGGAGCTGGACAAACGAGACGATGGACAGTGCTCCTGCGACGATCACAGTAGCAAATGCCGGAAACCAGACACTCAATATCTGGATGCGTGAAGACGGGGTGGTGATCGACAAGATCATGTTGACGACTGACGCCTCGGCGGAGCCAGAGGACTTCGGACCGCTCGGTCCACCTGTGACACAGACCGCCACGTCTGGCGGTTCGTCAAAACCGACAGGTAGTACGGGCAACACTCCGCCAAAAATTAGTGGCACGCCGCCGACGAGCATCCTCAAAGGGTCGGCTTACAGCTTTCAGCCGACGCTGTCCGATGCCGACGGCGACAGTCTGACGGCGAGTGTCTCCGGTCTCCCGAGCTGGGCGACCTTCAATTCGTCAACTGGAAAGATCAGTGGCACGCCGGAGTCCGGCGACGTCGGTCGCTACGACAATATCATTGTTACTGTTTCAGACGGCCGGGACTCGGCTTCGCTGGGTCCTTTCTCCATCGACGTTAACGCAGTGGGCACGGGGTCAGTGACCTTGGCATGGACACCGCCAACGCAGAACACGGATGGCACGGCACTCACCGATCTCGCGGGATACCAGCTTCGCTGGGGACCGAAAAGTGGCAGCCTGGATCAATCAGTCACGTTGTCGAACGCCGGCTTGAGCAGCTACGTCGTGGCAGGTATTGCGCCGGGGGAATACAGTTTCGTCATGTTCGCGGTAAACTCACGGGGCGTTTCGAGTGATCCATCGAATAGCATAGAGGTGTCTGTGCAGTAGGTTTGGGGTGGACTGATAATAAATTTAGCAACGCTGTACGGTAAAAGAGCGATATCAGTACTAGTTTGAAAGATATAGGTCAGGCCAAACTGTCGGAGATTCCCAGAACATTGATCGAGCGTGATGCAAAGTTATCTTCGATTGTTCTTACCGAATGTGCCGCTGCACATCGCATAGCCTGAACGGTATTATCGATCGAACGGCCCGCGTGTCGTAAATCCCGCAGGCAATCCTCATCATTGGCTCAACAGCGATATTTTGTAGCATTGCTAACTAAGGCAAATGTTCTTTGCGAGTAGCGGTCTCCGTCAAAGAAAAAAATGACCGTAATAAACGCGCGCGAGCATCTCACAAATGCGGCGTTATGCTCGGTCAACTCAACAGTAGTATCTCTGGTTATTCATTCATCCCCCTTAGTAACGAGCGGCATACCTTTTCCTGCTTAACTAAACCTGCCGCGCGAGGCATTCAGCGGTTGGCACAAGACACATTAATCCCGATCGGTAAATCTGGTAATTCCACTGCTCATATAAGCGTTTTGGACTGTCATTCTAGTGGTATGGGATAAACGACTCAAATTTCCGGAACTGCGTGTTACTGTTATGAAACGAAGACTACAGCGCTGCGGTTGGATTCCGCGTTGGGTATTCGTTGTGCACGTGTTTTAGAGTCGGAAGTGAAAAACTCGCATCAAAAGTTATTCAGGCATTTAGGGGAAATCTATGGGTTGGTCCGTGGCGGCATGGGTAAAAGGCACTTATGAGAGCGAAACAACGGAAGTACTTTTAAATAGTTCGACAGACGTGCTCTTAGGAGTTGACGCCGAGGCAGCGCGGGTGTTGGCAAATCTTTCCATAAATACTGTGTTTGATCTCGCTTCGTCCCACTTATTCAATTCTGCTTACAAATTGGCAATTAATACAGAAGGCGAGACCTCTGTTTTTGATCATGTAGGTGCAATTCCGCGTGATATTGTGGATGCGGCGCATCATCAAAAGTCTCCAACTGCAATCGCCTTCTCAAGCATTGACGTATTGAAGGCGATCGGGCCTGCAAATAGAGATGATGTCAGGCAGGCGCTGATGGCCGAGACGGTGCGTGATCTTGGCAGATGGCCCCCGTTTCGTGCATCCAGAAAAATACTGAGCCAGGCGTTTTCGATCGGCGGCGAGGAAATCGACGATCCAGATGCGCCCGATGAGCTCGTGCCGATTGCACGACGATATGCGACCGAATCATTCAAATTCGAACGTGTATTTTTTGACAAGGTTGACGAAGGATCAGGATCGGAGCTGCGACCACTTACGGGCTCAGCGGCTTTGGACATTCGCTCACTCCGCTTGGATGATAGTCAGGCACTTTCGCCCGCTACAGGCGCTTTGCTAAGTTTTGAGCAAACCTGGAAACCTCAAGGTCTCTCGCTGGGTCAGCTCTTGTCGAGTGTCGCCTTAGCTCCTGGTGAAAGCACGAAAATAGCAGTTGTTGACTGGTCGCGCCGCGTAGCGACGGCAGCTACTGAAGACGTGACTGAAAGAGATCGAATTCAAGCCCAACTTGGGCAAAGCCGAGCGACCTCCGAAATCCAGTCTTTGACCGCGGAAGAAATGGCTCATGGCAAATCTTATCAAGCGACGGAAAGCGAAGCGTATTCCGAAGGGTATTCGAATGGCGGTGGGCTATTGGGACTGCTTGTGCCAATTGGCAGTACCAATTCAGCATACGGCACAAATCGCGGGTCCACGGTTACAGTTGCGTCCAGCAGCGGTAAGAGAGATCTAGCCGCAGAAATGACGCAGGAAATTCAGAGTAATACGAGGCAGGCATCTACAGCCGTTAGGTCCCGCAGGGCCTCCGTTGTTTCAGAGGTAGAAACTTCAGAGAGGGAAGAAATAAGAACCCGAATACTAACAAATTACAATCATTCGCATGCGTTAACCATTCAGTATTACGAAACTATTCAAATTTATCGAACTCAAGTGCGCCTCGCCAAGGTGGACCGGGTCCTGTTTGTGCCAATTAAGACTATAGATTTCCGAGACCCGGCGGTTATTGCTCAGTTTAAATTTACCCTGATAAACGCGATATCCGACAGCGAGGTTCGACGATCGCTTGCTAGTTTCGTTAGCGATATTGTTTTACAAGAGGCCAATACATTTCGCGCGAAGCCGATGAGTTATCGCGCGGAAGGTGCGTTGTTTCTGAAATCGATCGGCGTGACGACTTCAGCAATGATAAACGGTAATGTGAAAATGATTTTACAGAATCGTGGTGGAGACAAACAGGAAGTCGCATTCACTTCCGATGGAGCGCGCCGGCTGGAATCCCCTTTGGCGCTTAGCGATCTAGTCTCGATTACCGCCAATTACTCGAACTACTCTGGGGACTTAGCGCAGCATATGGATATCTTCTTGGTTATAGCACCAGAAGAAACCATGGCAGGGTCAAAAGTTCTTAGATTTAAAAGCGGTCTTACTGGCTCCCTTCAACCAGGGTCTAACCAGCCGGCAAGAGAAAGCCAAGTCGTAATTCAGGCTTACTCGGAATCAATGGACCCAAATACGATCGACTACCTGCAGGAGCACGCATTGCCTTTATCTCAGGCAGTGTGGGCCTCTCTAACGCAGCAACAACTTGCAACTGTACTCGGCAGCTTCGAGTTTAAAGGTGACCCGCTTCTTGAAGTAGTTGACGTATCCCCGGTCACCTTTTTCGGAAATTACCTGGTTCTTAAATACTATCCGCCCGCCGATACGAACGACGATGAGTGGAACGCTTGGCAGGAGCAGCATCTCGGTTCTGAATCCATGTCGGTGCAAGAAGACCTTATTCCAGTTCCATCCGATGGACTATTCGCAGAAGCTGTATTGGGGCGGTTCAACGCCAGTGAAAAGATTGACATGACGCGCTTTTGGGACTGGCAAGAATCGCCGATCCCGATGCAGGCTCCAGATATCGGCCCAATTGTTCCTGGGCAACATGTTTCGGGCACGGCGCAACTACCCGGCCAATTGGGCGCACCGATTATAGGAATGCAACAACCGCAGCAGCTTCCCGCACCGACTGGGCTTACTGCACTAATCTCTGCCGCGCAATCGGATCTTTTTCGCGACATGTCGGGTCTTCAGGAAACGGCCAGCACCTTGCGATCGTCTATCGGAGAAAGCTCGGAACTGGCATCTAATGCCGGAAAGCTCGCTAACGAACTTGAAGCTATCAAGCAGAAAACAGTGGGCAAGTTGGCAGAGCTCGCGGCGCAGGCTGGCATGGCGGCAGCCGGCGTACCGCCGGTAGGAGCGCTCGGAACTGGCAGCGCCGGAGGGGGATCGGGATCAGCCCCAAGATATTCAATCCCAAGCCAGATGGAATCCGGCCCAGCAGCGAGCATGAGCAACACGACGCGAGGAGGGTTGCTGAATGAGTCGCTGAAGCTAGATGATAGCTTACTTCAAATGCCGGATCTCGATTGGCCAGCAGCAGGTGAAGACGGATCCCATACAGATACAACCTTGAAGAGCATTCGCGGTAAGGATCCGAAACCGAAGCCGGAATCAGTCAATATACCGCCGGTTGACGACTCTACGGTTAAGGAAAAATTCATCGAGTCGACACTGATGAATCGGATGATCCTAGCAAACTTTGACGTCAATTCAGCTGAACTAAAAACCGATCATAAGTCGGCACTAGTGAATCTGGCTGACATAATCGGATCGGAGGGCCTGATTCACCTGGTGCAGGGTCATGCGAGTGAAGCGGGAAGCGAGGAAGACAACGCGGAGCTTTCAAAACTTCGAGCCGCTTCGGTGCGTAACTTCTTATTGAACAACCTAGGAGTCGATGCCAGACAGATCGTTACCGAGGAAGGGGTGGGGGAAACTCAGCCTTTGAATATTTCTGGGCCACTGGAGGATCCCTCGGAGCGGGCGGTTATGCTGACCTTCCAAGTTCAGTTTGAAACGCCGGCACCCACGCTGTTGCCCGAATCAAATGTCTCCGCGGAAAAACACTCGGACTGGAGTATTCGAGTTAAATATTCAGCCGGATCCGGCTCTTCGCGAATAAAAATGGGCGGCGCCAAGTTCGAGGTCGAATTGAAGCACCGCTCGTCCGGAACATTGTTAGGGGGGCACGTTGCGGCCGCGGGGGTTATCTTTGGTCTCAAACTTCTTGACGCAGCCAAAGCGTGGACACCTTGGATGGACTTTGAAACGGATATACCACTGTCGGTAGATAAATGGCACGGCCAGTGGGTGAGGGTAGGCATGCTTCAGTCGGCCATCTTCATGGTAAGCGGAGTGCTTATTTCGATAGCATTTCCTGGTGTGGCTCGAGGCGTGGTAGTTGACGAATGGTGGGATACCAGTGCAGACACGGGCGGCAACGTCGGCGTGGAGGTTAATGAATCGGCAGGTAAGCTATTCATCACCAAGATCACGGTTGGTGAATAAGCCGATCGCATGCTGGGGCCGAGAGTGCGATCTTATGCCCGTATCCGCGTTGCCTCCCAAATAACAATACCGCTTTGTCAGACCATAGTTTCCACGCAGTCAACCAAACAAGGGATTGATAGAAATAAACCTGCTAGGTGCCACCTGTAGTTATTCACTGGTCTCCAGTCAGACAACAAGCGGCTCGCCGGCAAGTTTCGTGTTCGGTAGGATTATCAGTGGAGCCTTAGTAAAGTCTGAAACCAATGCCCACAGAGTTTT
Organism: Woeseiaceae bacterium; assembly: GCA_037968975.1. Taxonomy (GTDB): domain Bacteria; phylum Pseudomonadota; class Gammaproteobacteria; order Steroidobacterales; family Woeseiaceae; genus UBA1847. The sequence continues at coordinate 9,206 of JBBKWL010000061.1, forward strand.
GGCGTTTCGTATAATTGGAGAAGTTATTTAATGGTCCATTATGATAGCGAAGGTAGAAGGGCAGCCTCCAGTTACTTCCAAAGCGATAGGGAAGGAAGACATACGCATCGAAGGAATCCGTATCGAGTAATCCATCACCGATGGTCCACTCAAGGCCGAGTTCTAATTCATGGAATCCCCGTTTACTAGCATCGTTCCCGGCATTTCCCAGATCGATGCTTTTCGCAATGCCCATTCGCAGGCGATCGTAGTCGGAAATCCTAGTGGTGCGACGCGAATTCGGGCCCCAAGTGACGGGGTTGTCATTGTCGAAGTGGTAAGGAATCAGTCGAAAAGATAACTTATAACAACTATTGATACCACGACAAGAATATCCGGATCGGGTTGTTTCATCTTCTACGTCCTCGGATTGAAATGTCGCTTCAATCGACACAAAATTAATACTTCGGCTGATCCGGTCGAAAAAGGGATCATGCGGGTCTCGTTCGTAAATCACTTGTGGCCGAGTAACACCGTTCCGCGGAAGAGTTGGGTCCTGAGCTTGACCATTTGAAAGGTGCTCGATTCCAATATCAATATAGTTAGCAACCAATCCGAACAGCTTCCTGTCATGCGACATGTATTGTCTAAAATGCGCGCCGGGGTTACTCGCGCGGTTTATCACGGGCGAAGAGAAACGGGAACCCCAATAGAAGTCGAACTCACCTGTAAATTTCAGATACCACTCAGTTCGGTTCGCTGCGTCAGTAACTGTCGCAACCGGGTCGGACAACAAATATTTAAAGGAAAATCTGGCTTCGAGCGCATCTGCGTCGTTGTCCGTTTGCTGCCAGATGGCGTAGTTGGGTTCGTAGGGCTGGAATCGTTCCGTAACTTCGGCGAACGTGTCGCCTTCAGCATCGCTGTCCGCAATCGGCAAGATAGTGAGCACAACTATTGAAAATAGACTGCCGGCTTTCCTCATCTGATTACTCCTTACGACGTAATAAACTGCGAGGTGGCACTTATAATAGCGAAATCGACTAGGGCTTCTATTCAGGAGAATCATACGCTTAGTTGAACGGCATCGCACGGGTCGAGCGATTGACCTGCGACGCAGCTTTTGGTACCTACTGACCCCGCGCTTCTTCCAACAACAAATCACGGCGCTCCTGCAGTGCACCCAGCCGCCGTTTATCAAGGACATCGCCAAGCTCTTCTGCCAGCACCTCATCACTCAGTGACGCCAGTGCCGCGGTCCACGCGATGCCGAAGTCCAACGGCGCCTGTTCCAGGTACTTTGGTTTTTCTTTTTTGTTGTCAAACGTATTTTCGTTACCCGAGAGAATCAGCTGATAGTTGTCAGGGCTGTAGAGCATGCCGGTATGAGGTCGGCCATTGCTGTAGATCAGCGCATCGAAAATGTACATCGCGTTCCATTGCTTTTGTAACGAGCACCAGGCTTCCATGCCGGCGCCGCTGGCTGCGCGTTCACTTTCGTTCTTTATACTAGCGGGGTAAAACTGCAACGCGCCTCGCTTGCCATCGATAGTCCTGGCGACGGTCACGGGCACCATGTCCAGCCCCAGAAGCCGGTCGAGCCGGTAAGCAGCGAGCGGTGCGGAGAATTCCCTGCTACGTGGATTCGGCGTAAACAAAGCGGCGATTGTTGTCGTACCGCTGATGACTTCGACCACTTTCTGCCCGGCCGTGTTCACCTTCGCCGATGCGATCTCGCCGCTCTGCAGTATCCCTTCCAGTGCATCCGGCGGCATGTCGTCCGGGCGAAAGCCGACACGCCGCGGGTGCTCTACCGGCGCTTCCGGATGCACACTCTTTTCGCCAACGACCTTGACGCCAGTCCCGTCGAGTATCAGCGCAAAGCCACTGCCGCGATATGAGCTGGTGAGCATGCCCGTGTCAATTTCCGTAGTACGACCGCCGTGCCGCGTCAACACGTGGCGTGTGGGCGTGGGCGTGTGACCGATGACGGCGCGCGTCGCACCAAGCGCGTTAAGCGCGGCGGTCAGGGTATCGTCTTCAAGCAAGGTGCTGCATCCCACGGTACCGCGATACCAAAGCGGACTTTGTATTCCGTGAATGCTGGCACCGGATAAATCAATGACCGCCGCCGCTGCTTCGTTCACGGCAGATTCCGGCGTTGTATTTGCGGCAATTGCCGTCGCTGCGTCGGAATGGTCGTAAAAATTCACGGCGGGATCCAGCTGACCGGCGTCGTTCAACACTTCAGTCTGCCGGACATAGTCAACAAGTTGTGCGCGCAGCTCGGCGTTCAGGCTTTCGAGGTCATACTCCGCCACCAGCGGCGACAGGCCACCGTGTACATAAACGGTTTCGTTCACCACTACCATGACTGGCTTCGATAACAACCAGCTCCCATAGTGTCCGTCACTCCTGAACGCCTGCCGATGTGCGTAGAAACCGGCCGGCCGGGAACTGTCAAACTCAGCGCGTAAGGTCGCTTCGTCTTTGCCCTCACGGTTCTGCCAAAAAATGTCGAACCAGCGTTCGCGTTCGTCTGCGGATTCATCGCCCGCGAACGCGGCATATTCTCCGGCAGACACATAGCGTAAATCGCCTACGAGATTCATGACCTCGTGATTGCCAAGCGTCAGGTGCACCATGCCACCGCTTTCCAGCGCCTGCGATTCCAGCGCCATGACCAGGTCCATGATCTTGCGAGACTCGGCACCGCGGTCCAGCAAATCGCCGGTGATCACGAGGTGCGTCTCGCCACCCGCCCACTGCTGATTGTCATTGATGACCGCAGCGTTCTGTAGTGTTTTCAACAATGCAGCGTAAGCGCCGTGTGGATCGCTGACGGCGACCACGCGCTCGACACCCGTCCAGCGGTACTGCTCGGCGCTGGCGGCAAGCGGTAGCGCCAGTATCGCCAGGCTCCACAGGAGCCAAGCGACATACCTGGCGCGAATTTCCTGTTTCGCTCGTGGCTGGCTTGAAATTACTGTTGGCATGCAGTCCTCCCAAGTGCCAGTGTAATCGACCGGATGGCGAAAAACCTCATGCTAAAATGCTGGCGCCGGCTGGGCAATTGACAAAATCGAACAAAAAATTAACCGGGGGTTCGCAGATGAAGTACCGGTACCTAAGTCATTTGACAGGCTCATGTACGCTGATGTTCCTCGCACATTCCTTACCAATCATGGCGCAGACGGCGGAAGAGGCCGCTAGACCTCTGTTTGCGAGTCATGAGGTGATCAATGTGCGCATTGAGGCGCCGATCAGAACGCTGATCCGCGACCGGCCTGACGAGGAATACCTGGAAGGCGCTTTTCACTATCAACTTGCCGACGGCAGCGAGCAAACGCTGGATCTCAAACTGCGCAGTCGGGGTAAATACCGTCGCCTTAAAAGAACCTGTACGCTGCCGCCCATACGCCTCAATTTTCGCAAAGAGCAGGTCGAGGGGACCCTGTTCGACGGGCAGGACAAACTAAAGCTTGTTACGCATTGCCAATCCAGCGATCGCTTTGAACAGCTGGTGTTGCGCGAGTACCTCGCGTACCGGATATTACAAACCGTGACAGACAAGAGCTTCGGCGCACGACTGATGCGCATTGAATACATCGATACCGACGGCAAGGAAAAGCAGGGCACGCGTTATGCGTTCGTCATAGAAGACGACGACGTTATTGCGGAGCGCATTGGCCTGAACAAGCTTGACCTACGGCGCACGTCCTACAATGCACTGGAGCCGCGTCATGCAAACCTGGTCTCGGTTTTTCAATTCATGATTGGTAATACCGATTTCTCGATGATTGCCGGCCCCGCCGATGACGACTGCTGCCACAACGTCGTGCTGTATGGCAATCCGGACCAGAAAATCAGTTCTGTCCCCTATGATTTCGATTTTTCAGGCATGGTCGACGCACCGTATGCGGAACCCAACCCGGAGCTGCGGCTGCGCGATGTCCGCACCCGCCTCTATCGCGGCCGCTGCAGCAACAACCAGTACCTGCCCGAGTCACTGGCGTTGTTCAAAGAGAAGCAAACAGAAATTCGTGCCATCGCCACGGGCCTTGACCTCGATTCGCGAAACGCCAGTCGGGTTGCAAGATATATTGACGATTTTTACGGCGTCATCGGCGACGAAGGTGAGGTTGAGAAGAACATCATAAAGAAGTGTTCATAGATATTGTGACCGGCGGCCCTTGTTTCAGCCAATCGGCAACGAGCTGCGAAACGCGGGGGTGTATCAGGTAGCCGACTGAACTGTGCGGATTTGATTTGCCGTAGCGGACAGCGAGATTGTAGATGCGGTAATCCCTGATCAGACTGATCTGCTTCTGCCTGAGCATGTCCTTGAAGTCATCGGCCAAAGTGTTGTCATATGACAGGTAGTCGTCTTCCGCCGAGACGTTGTACCAGGACACAACATTGCTAGGATAGCGTTCGACCCCTTGCATTTTTGCGCCTTTTAATTTGCTGCGCACCATTGAATCCCCCAGCGGTGCACCCAGGGTCAGCCAGGTATCAACTTTCCTGCCGTTCCCTGCAGCGACATATTCCGGCAAATGGGACAACTCCCACAGCGCGTCGTAGGCGATCACACAGCCGGTGCCATGCGTCAGCAACATGAGTTGATTGTCACTTTTTAAGGCATCGGCAATCGCCGACCGGACCCGTTCCCGGGTTTTGTCACCGAAGTCGCTTTTTGTATTCCAGTATTCGCCGAGGTCGACACACACTTTCGCAATCAAGGCTGCCGACAAGCCGATCTTGCCAAGTACCGGGGCGATGAGATCTGCCGCAAATTCCGGCAACGCCGTTTTGCCAGGGACCCGGTCGTAGCGATGCACGCCGAAGTTTTTCCGTTTGTCGATGTTGGCCAGATTCTGCAGCACATTGCGTCTGTCACCGAGATCCAGCGATACATCGTAGCTCTGTCCCAGACTCTCCAGAAACGCATTCGTCAGGTCACCGTAATAGGCGATCCGCTTTTCGACGGTATGAAATTTGTCGATTGCGTCCGGGCAGTCTCTTTCGATACCCGCTTTGACGGACGCTATGCAAAGATCGAGCAGATCGGTCGCAGCGGGTTTGAAATCATGTCCGTGGACGAACAGCAGGGTTCGATCCGACGTTCCGTGTATGTTTGCCGACTGTTTCATTGTTATTGTTCCGGCGCTATTCCGTCGCGACTCCAGGCGTAGACGGCAAGCCGCGCCCGTCCATCGCCCCCTTCGTCCGCTATCAACAGTTGGCCATCCGTGCTTATCGCGATGCCTTCAGCCTGCCGATGCCGTCCTTTTCCGGGCAGGATTATAGCGTCAATCAAGGTTCCATCGGGCGCCACGCTGATCAGCGCCGCCCGATTCGCCGCCACCATGATGCGGTTGCCCGTCACGGGATCGATGGCAATGCCAGACGGGCGAACGGCCTTTCGATTCAGTTTTGCGGCGATTGCCGCTTCCGGCAATGGCATGCCAATCAGGCCCACCGGGCGGCCATCGACGATTGGTACCGTGAAAATTGTAAGCGGGTCTCGCGACGCGACCGTCTTCTTGCAGACGAGCAGCAGTGAGGTTGACTTCACATCGGCCGCAAGTCCCTCAAGTTCGCAATATTCGCCGGCACCACTGTCATGTTCCGCGAAGCTCATGCGTTCCCCGTCCTGCCCTTCGCGACTGACGAACAAGCGGCCGTCGCTGGTCAGCAACCAGACAAACTCGCCGAGCACTGCGATTCCCTCGAAGTCGCCGCGCAAGGCCGGGCTGCCAAGTGCAAATCGCTTGACCAGTTCGCCGTTCCGGTAGTCGAGTTCGTAGACGGCTGCCTCTTCGTCCGCAACGGCAAGTAGCCGCTGATCGGCGGTCAGCGCCAGCCCGGAAATTTCCCGTAGTTCCTGCGGCAGCTTCCACTGCTGGAATGATGAATCGCCGGCGGGCAGCACACGGTCGGCGTCGGCGGGGTTATTACAGGCACCGAGCACCAGCGACGCGGCCATTGCCGCGAAAGCCCGGCACATCTATCGGATGATCCTAATAGTCATCGTCAGTCGTGTTGTCGCGCCGTGTCAGCATGGAAAAGAAGGGCCCGGACATGGCTTTGCCGTATTCCAGTTTCCAGATGATCATCGTGGTGTAGACAAACGCGATGGAAATAACAGCGGCAATGCCCAGTGCGCCGATGCCAGAGGCGAGTCCGATGCCGATCGCGGCGAAGATATACATCGCGTGCGAAGGCTGGTCGAGCGTAAAGCGGAACCTGACTGCAGCAACAATACCGGCCAGAGCGAATGCCAGCGCAATACTGTTGGCCACGATCATCGCGATGCCAGTGACGACAATCGGCATGACAATGATCGTCTGTGCAAAGGATTGATCAACTTCCTTGTTGCGACTCGTAATGAAGTACACCCAGGAAACCGGAATGATCATCAGGCCCGCAACAACGCAGGCGACCGCGAGTTGCACCGGGCCTTTTGCGCCGAGCACGGTTTCCCTCGCGTCCGAATAGATCGGCTCAAACTGGTTACCGTTGCTGCCGGGGAGATCGTTCAGGTCACCCAGCGGAATGATCTCGCGGATTTCTGGCCAGCGATCCAGTACAAACAGGGCGAGGAAGATCCAGAACACATAATAGAAAGTGATCAGGCTGATCGGGATGATGAAATTGGCTGCACGTCTCATAGCATCACCCTCCGGCAAATGGTTTGTGGATCAAGGTTCGCTTCCTGCCCACTTCAGTCGCCCGTAAGCTCCTTGATGATGACGGTCCAGTGATCAAGTGCGTCATAAAACGTTTTGATCGGCACTCTTTCGTTCAGACCATGTGCAAACATCTCATCCGGGTTCATGAAGATACCGCTTGCCGCCCAGGTGGGGATGCCCGCACGGCGAAAATGCATGCCGTCCGTGCCGCCGGATTCCATGTAGGCGATCATTCTTACGCCCGGATAGCGGCCCTGTACTGCTTCGCTGATGGCAGCGCGCACATCCTCGCGCAGCTCCGATACCGGGCTTTCGACGGGTTCGTATATTTCCTCGAACTCGATTGCCTCGTTGCCAACGACCTGCTGCAGTGTTTCGAGCACGTCGGACGCCGGTACGCCGACGAAAATACGGCAATTGACTGTCGCCGTGGCGGATTGTGGCAACGCATTCTCTGCATGACCCGCCCGCAACATTGTCACGACGCAGGTTGTTCGGGTTGAACCCACGTAGGACGATTCAACAGCAAGCCGATCGGATGCCGTCGTATCTTCGGGATCCTGCGCAAACTGGACCATGGCGTCGCCAAGTTCGCCACCCATTTGTTCACCTGTCACCTGAAAAAACTCCAGGGTCATAGGGTTCCAGCGAACCGGGAAGCGGTGGGCTCGTATTTTGCTGATCGCATCAGCAAGGTCATAGATCGCATTGTCCGGTCGCGGCCTTGAACTGTGGCCGCCGGGGTTGCGCGCGGTCATCTCCCAGGTCACATAGGTTTTCTCTGCCGCCTGGATGTTATAGACCAGGGCCTTGCCATCCACGTCCAGATCGCCGCCCCCCGCGTCTGAGTTAAGTGCGAATTCAGCCTCGGCAAGGTCATCACGCTCGTAGGCGAGTTGGCGCGTGGTCACCATGCCGCTTTCCTCGTCACCGGAGAACACCAGGATCAGGTCGCGGATCGGGACAAAGCCCTCCTTCATCAGGCGAATGAAAGTCGAGGTCAGCTGTGCGACGCCGAACTTGTTGTCGATGGTGCCGCGCGCATAAAAATAGGCGTCATCTTTGGTCAGCTTGAACGGTGGCCGCTCCCAGTCTTCGGGCCGTGCCTCGACCACATCCATATGGCCGAGGAGCAGTATTGGCGCCTTTCCTGACGATCCATCGCCGCGATACCTGGCGATCAGGGAAGCGGTCTCGCCATTGGGCAGCACCTCGACATCTTCCCGCGGGAAACCGGCAGCCACGAGTTCGTCGGCGAGATAGTTTGCAACTTCGGGTACGTTGCCAAGATTCTTCGCCGTTTCCACCTCGATGATTCGCGTATAGATCTCAAGCGTCTTCTTCGCGTGTTCAGAGTTCATGTCCTGTGCGGATGCCAGGCCCGTTAACAGGGTGGCGACAATGAACAGGGAAACTGTCTTTTTCATTAGAACCTCTGTACAGACTGCAGCAGTCAATAGATGCGGTAAGCGGAGACGTTAGTTGAACCGCATCTTGCTGGCAACGAAAGCATTATCCACCTGGCTCGACATGGCCTCGCCGACCATCCTTGATAGCGCCGAAAATAGTTGATAGCGCCTAAGATTGCAGTACAGGTTCTGCTTGCGGATTGACAGCATACCGACTAGTCGGTATGGTCTGTTCCCACCGTGAGAATGAAGCGTCGCGCCGGTCTGTCGTTACGGGAAACGCGAGTTTCAACCGTGTAATGAGGAGATTGTTTGTGCCTGAACTTACTACCTGCCTGTGGTTCGACTACGGCGAAGCAAAGAAGGCGGCGAAATTCTACGCAGCGACCTTTCCAGACAGCCATGTTGACCGGATAAATTTGTCCGCCGCCGACTATCCCGGCGGCCAGCAAGGCGACGAGCTGACGGTTGAGTTCACCTTACTCGGCCGGCCGTTTGTCGGTCTTAATGGCGGCCCGGCCTTCAAGCCGAATGAGGCTGTCAGCTTCATGGTGCTGACCGCAGACCAGCGCGAGACAGACCGCTACTGGGACCCGATTGTTGGCAATGGCGGCAGCGAGAGCGATTGCGGCTGGTGCAAGGACCGCTGGGGTTACTCCTGGCAGATCACGCCAAAACTGCTGATGGAATTGATAACCAGTTCTGATCATGGCGTCGCCAAACGCGCGATGGAGGCGATGATGACGGTGCAGAAAATCGACATTGCAGCACTTGAGGCAGCGGTAGAGGTAAAGTAGCTATGAGGTGCGTGACCGCGCTGCCAGCGGAGTGTAAAAGTCACGTTAAGGAAGCCATCGAAAAGTCGGCGCAACAGGGCAGAGGTTCCAGCGAGAATTGAAAGGAGCAAGACTATGAGTTACATCGACGGTTACGTTATTGCCGTGCCAACCGCGAACAAGCAAAAGTTTGTCAAGCATGCCGAGCTGGGCGACAGCGTGTTCATCGACCTTGGCGCACTGCGGGTCATGGAATGTTGGGGCGACGATGTGCGCGACGGCAAGGTCACGGACTTTCGTAAGGCCGTGCAGGCGAAGGATGACGAGACCGTCGTCTTTTCTTGGGTCGAATGGCCCGACAAAGAAACGCGCGACGCAGCTTATACGAAGATGACCGACTGGATGAACAATCCGGAGAAGGCCGACTCGCGCATGGACCCGGAGAAAAACCCGATGCCGTTCGACGGCAAGCGCCTGATCTATGGCGGCTTCACGCCGCTGGTGGAATTGTAAGGCAGCGCCCGGGGCACGGGAAGCTAGCCAAGCCCGGCGGTCACGGGCCAACCGTTGCGACACTTGTTAAAAGCGTGTGGGAGGCCCGCCAGAGGCTCGCCGATCACTTCACGTCGCTGCGCGATTCCTTGATCAGGTCATAAGCGGAATTAATCTCACGGGAGCGATCTTCAGCGACGGGGCGCATGCTGTCCGGCAGGCCGCGCGAGGCCAGCTTGTCGGGATGGTTCTGGCTGATCAGTTTAAGGAAACTGACTTTTTCATTTGAACCTCTGTGCAGGCTGCAGCAGTCAATTTACATAGTAACCGGAATCGATCTCGCGAGTGCGCGCTGTGAGCTTTTCTGCCCGAGTCCGATAAAGTTCGTGTGACCCGATCCTTGTGCGGGTCCATCAACAGCTGTTGATCACCAAAGACTTCGATCATAGCGTCCTGGATGTTGAACGTACGTTTATCGACTTCGGAAATACGCGCGCCATGTCTAAAGGCAAGCTGCCGATGTCGCTGCTCGAGGAGATACAGCAACACCCCAGATTCGAAGACTTGATGAAGACAGTGGAGATAGCTGCCACGTGGCAAGAGGAACTGATCCAGCGCCTGAACGACATTTCTGAAATTACCGGGGCATTCGTTCGAGCAGATTGAAAATCTGGAGGTACGGAGGATATCGATGTCTAGCCGGTAATTCAGGCTTTCCACCAGAGCAACAAGAAAGAAGTTGAACCGCGCCTTGCCGGCCACCAGCGCGATTCAACCCCGTTGCCGTGTGGAACTACTGCCTGCTGCGCGGCAGCTCCTCTCGCTGTAACTGTGTCAGCACGGAACCCGTGTCGAAAACGACAAGCTCTCTCGTTACTTTGCCGTCCTCGATCTGGTAACGCGTAATGCCCGTGGTCGTCACTGTATTACCCGTCGCACCGTCGGTGCCGCTGTCGGTGCCGCTTACTGTCCATTGAACGAAGCCCCCATCCGGGCCCACTGCTGCGCCATCGTTGCTAATGCTGAAATCGGGATAGACCCTGTGCACCTCGGCGATCACGTCTTTGTAGTCAGCGAGGCCCGAGGCATTGCGATCCGGCGATGTACGCTGGATGCCAGGCGCCACAATCGCGTCCAGCATATCCGTGTCGCCGGTGTCCCATGCCTTGATCATGGTATCTATCGTGGCCTGCATCCGGTCCTCAGCCTCGGCTGCGGAACGCATTGCCTCGACGGCCGGGTCTTGCCCGGACTCGGGCGTACAGGCGGTCATGAATACTATTGCCAGCATTATCATTGCGACATTTAGTGAAATTCTCATTTTTTCCCCTGAGGCGTTTTTAGTTGTTATGACTGTTGAAGATAGCAGACGGGGAGCGGGAGCGACGAAAAACGATCGAAGAACGAAACTGGAGCGCTACTGTCACACTTGACTATACTTTCACCGGCCGGGTACAGAGGGCTGTTCCATCAACAGACGTCTATTTATCAGGACACTCGCGGCAGCAGGCGTATTGACCAATGCCTGGTCAGGTGCACGTGCCGAAGGTGATGTCCTTCCCCGAACGCCCCGTGACTTCGAAGGGCCGTACTACCCTGTCGGAGACCGAAACCCCACCAACGACCTGATCGTAGGAGATCCGCATGACAGGGTGCTGAATTTTTCCGGCCAGGTCCTCAATACGCAAGGTGAGCCGCTGGGCAATGCACTGTTTGACTTCTGGCACGCGGACCCGCTGGGTCGCTACAAGCATCCCCGCGATCGTAGTCCGGGCGAACGTTGGGACGACTTTCTCTACTGGGGTGAGGCAATGACCGACGCAGATGGAAGGTTCGGCCTGCGCACTTACGTGCCCGGCGACTACGGGAGTCGACCGCCGCACATTCATTTTAAAGTGCGGTCGGCAGAGAAGGTCCTGCTCACGAGCCAGGTTTATTTCGCCGAATTGGGTGGCGCGCGAGGTAGGTCCCGTTCGAGCGATGCCGTTGAGCGGCAGACAGTGAACCTGCATGGCGACGGTGACAATTCAGTTAAGGCGAACCTGCAAATCGTTGTTTAGCCTGCGCCACGGTCAAAGCGCACCAATCAAAATGGAGGAGTTCCCATGAATTACCACCGTCGAAAATTTCTTGCGGTAACCGGGGCCGCCGTTACCCTCGCAACCCTGCCTTTCTCGTTGCGCTCCGCAGAAAAAAAGAAGATCGGCATCATTGGATCCGGCAATGTCGGCAGCGCGCTCGGCGGCGCCTGGCTAAAGGCCGGCCACGAGGTCATGTTCTCCTCACGCCACATCGAGGACGACCGGGCGCTTGCCGCACGCCTGGGCGCCGGCGCAAGTGCCGGCACGCCGCGCCAAGCCGCGGCGTTCGGCGAAGTGCTGCTCTTCGCGGTCCCCTACAGCGCTTTACCCGAGCTCGGCAAGGACTTGGCAGACCAGATCAACGGCAAGGTGGTCATCGATGCCTGCAATCCTTTCCCAAATCGCGATGGCGACATTGCCAACTGGGCACGCGACCTCGGCGCCGGCCTGGCAACGGCGGAGCTTCTTCCCGGAGCGCACGTGGTGCGGGCGTTCAATGCCATCGGCGCTGCGCGGATGGGTTCTGCGCACCAGGACCCCGGACGCATCGGCATGCCAATTGCCGGCGACGATGCCGAGGCGTTGTCAGTTGCATCTGGTTTCATCCGCGACATCGGTTTTGAACCTGTCGTTATCGGCGGTCTGGATAAGGGCAAACACCTCGTTCCGGGGACCCCACTGGCGGGAGAGCACAGCGCAGAAGAAATTCGGCAAATTGCAGCGGAGCTCGAGGAATAGCACCGCTCACTTCACGTCGCTGCGCGATTCCTTGATCAGGTCATAGGCGGAATTGATCTCGCGAGAGCGTTCTTCAGCAACCGGGCGCATGCTGTCAGGCAGGCCGCGCGAGGCCAGTTTGTCGGGATGGTTCTGGCTGATCAGTTTTCGGTAAGCGCGTTTTACCTCGGCACCAGTCGCCTCTTTCGTGATGCCGAGTGCGGTGTAAGCATCGGCGAGCCGGCCCGCGGTCGGTGCAGCATGTGAGCCCGAGGGTCCGGCCGTCGCGGCACGCAGCAATGCCTCGAGCTGCGAGACGTCTGCTTCACGCAGTCCAAGGCGCCTGGCGATGTGTACCAGCATCGTGTGTTCCGCCGGGTCGATGTGGCCGTCAGCGGCGACTGCCATGACCTGCAGCTGTAGGAACAGTTGCAACAGCGGGGCGCGGCCGCGGCTCAGTTTTCCAAACTGATCGACCGCGGCGTCTAAATCGAAATCTGTCTGCTTGCCCTGGTTGAAGGCCGCGCGAGCCTGTGCCCGTTGCTCTTCATTCAGACGCAGCATCTGGAATATCTGCTCGACGACCTTGATCTCGTCCCGAGTAACAACGTTGTCGACTTTGCAAAGCGCGCCCATGACGGAAAACGTCGAGTCGATGAGCACCGTTTGGGCGACGTTCAGGCTGCCAATCACCGAGCGTTGCATGACCATGCCGGCGATATAGCCGATGATGCCACCAAGGACTGCGCCTTTCAGGCCGCCGAAGAGTGCGCCGAGCAGGGCGCCAATAGTGAGGAGAGACATCCGGGTAGTCTAGCAATCGGCGAGCAGCGCTCCTACCTCGGAGCTTGAGTGCCAGCTATCGTTTACAGCGTCAGCCGCGGCTTACCGTTGCGATGTCGCAGTCTGCCGATCACGTCCACGCCCAGTTGCAGCAGGATATCGATGATGTCTATCGGCACCCAGTTCTCGGCGATCAGGTCACCGTCACAGCGATAGAAGTCCATCACACGCATATTCACCGGACGGTCTGTCGGTCCGATCCCAAGCCAGTCGGAACCGGTGTGCGTGGCGACCACAGAAGGCCAGCC
>JBBKWL010000062.1:0-7645 GCA_037968975.1 Woeseiaceae bacterium
TCGAGCACATCCGACTTGATTTCCTGGACCTGCCCGTCGAGGCTCTGCATGTTGTCGCCGCTCAGTTCCTGAGCGTTGGCCGCACCAACCAGGAAGGCGCCACAAAGCGTCACTAGTACGAGACGTATTGTTGTCGACATCTTAAAATCCCTCTCAAGTTGACATAGTCCATGCGTCGGGACCGCGCAGAGGCTCACGCCAGGCGCAGTACGACTTCCGCTAGCTAGTGTTGAGGATTTCGGCGTGTTTATCTGTGAACTGCGCCGCAGTTCGCCCGGCCTAGGTGAGAAAAGTTACAGGATTCAAGGGACGTGGAGTCAATGGTTGGTTAATTCTGGACTTCCACCTGCCGCCCGAAACTGGCCTCGCCACCACACTCTGTTGCAAACATCGACTCAAGCATTTTGTTGCCGAGGCTCTTCCGATAGTGCGAAGGTTCCCAAAACCAGTTCAGAGGGGGCGCCTCAATACCAGGCGCCGGCACGGATTCGTGGAGAAACTCGGAATCGCCGGAAAAATCCCACAGCGTTACGGACCCTGGGGCCACAAGTACGCGACGTTCGATCTCGCCGAGCCAATCCACATGTGCGTCGAGAAGTCCGCGTTCACTCAGCAGATCCCAAAACCGCGCATGGAATGGATTGGTAAACACCACCACTTCGACATTCTTATCTGCCAAAATTTCAAGAAAGTGCGAAAATTCGGTGAAGCTGCGGGTCAGCGTGCGGTCCCTGTAATGAAGACTTAATGGCGACGCGAAACGTTCTCGCAACGATGCCATCTTCTGTGCGAACAAGGCTCCGGGACCTTCGATTGACGTCACATATGCGAAGTCTTGTGCCGGATTAAGGCCGTTGGCCAGACGATCCGGCCGGTGCGGCCCTTGCAGCAGTACAGTTTGAGCACTGCTTGTCAAAGCATTGAGTGAGAACATCGCCTGGAACTGTGTTCTAACCTTCGGCCAAATGAAATCCGGGTTGTCGGTGCCATCGAAACGGAGTGGCAGAATACGAGTTGTCACCACGGATTCTGGCGGCGCAACTGAGTCTCCGTCGACGAGGAAGTCGACAAAGTCAACGCTCAGGAATACGCGCTGTACTGGTTGCGCGTATACAACATTTAGGACGTAGTTCATTTGCTGTTCGACACCAGCACCGGGGATACCCAAATTGTAGGCGTGCAGTCCGAGCTGGGTGAAACAAGCATGGTCAGGATCGAGCCCGATCTCGATGCGTGAGTTTCCCGCTAGTAAAACATCTGTCCTGTAACGAAACGGCTCGAACGCCTTGGCTGTGCGCACGTATTCATTGATTTTAGTCTTGACCTGATTGAAACCATCCATGCGTGGGCTACCGAAAACAAGATAGGGATCCACAATGATGTTCACTGTCACCGTAATTGCACTCAGAGCCACGAAGATGGCGATGAACCAGGTTAAATAGCGACGCGCATTCATGTCAGAATTGGAAGTACAAAAACTCAGAAACTTGCGTTAACGTCAACACGCCAAGCAAAAGCATAGCCGCTGCTGTTGCCGCCCAGGGTATCGATTGGCGCCAGGCTATTTTACATGCCAGACCCAGATAACGACGAAAGGCCCCCTCACTTTCGTAAAGTACCGGTTCGGAGGCATGGAACAACTGGGCAACATTCGGTAGCGCTAAAGCTGCGATGCCAGCCACGAGCACCCACAACCAATTGCCGACAAATGCGCTGCCACTGCCAAAGCCGGCACCGATCCCCAGGCTGACAATCGTGTCAGCAACCCCGCCCAAACGGACCGCAATTCCCGCAGGCAGCTCAGCACCATTCGCGCCAAGCATAGCCAACAAGATGCCGTTGGCCTGATCGAGGCTGGGTGCACGGAAATATATCCAACCGACTACAACCGCAAGAAAGGTGAGCAGCCAGCTTGCTTGCCGGTACAAGCGACGGTCGTCAAAATTGAGTCCGAAGCCGTCCAATATGCGGCGCCACGCGTGGTTGACGACTAGATATCCGCCATGAAGGGCGCCCCACAACACGAATGTCCATCCAGCACCATGCCACAGGCCACCCAGCAGCATCGTTAGAAAGAGGTTCATGTATCGGCGAGCCTTACCATGGCGGTTCCCGCCCATAGCGACGTACAGGTAATCACGCAGGAAGCGCGAAAGCGTAATGTGCCAACGACGCCAAAAGTCGACAATATTGAATGCCTTGTAAGGCGAAAAAAAATTTACCGGCAGCCGGATGCCAAAGAGCCGCGCTACGCCAACGGCCATATCTGAATAGCCGGAGAAGTCGAAATAAAGCTGAAACGTATAGGCGAGCGTGCTACCCCAGGCGCGAAAAAAATCGAGGCTGGCGATGGCGTTCGGGTCATCGTAAACCGGACCAACGTATACTGACAAACTGTCCGCCATCACCGTCTTCTTAAACAGCCCTATGGCGAAAATGCTGAGGCCAATGGCAAAATTGCTCGCTTTTGGTTTCAAAGTGTTTGGAGAGGCAAACTGCGGCAGCATTTCCCTGTGGTGTACGATCGGGCCGGCGATCAACTGCGGGAAAAAACAGACGAATAGACAGTAGTGCAGGAAGTTATATTCGCGAGTCTTGCCCTGCCAGGAATCGACGAGGTAAGAAATTTGTTGGAAGGTAAAGAACGAGATTGCCAGCGGTAGCATTATGTGTTCAAGGTTCCAACTTGCCCCGACCAGCGAATTGAGGTTATCGACGAAAAAGTTGGCGTACTTGTAGTAGCCGAGTAGCCCGAGATTGATCGCTACGCCGAATGCCAGGAACAATTTTCCCAGCCGGTGGCTGCCCAAAATAACCCAAGAGCCGAGCGTGAAATTGATCGCAATCGAAAACAGGATCAGCAGTAAGTACTGCGGGTTCCAATAGCCATAGAAAAACAATGATGCCGAAACCAGAAAACCGAGACCATATTCGCGACCCAGCAGACGGATGAATATGAAGTACAGTGCGACTGTAAGCGGCAGGAATAAAAATATGAACTCGAACGAATTAAACAGCATATGCAGCGCAAGGGTCTTGTCGCATTTAGATTCGGCAGCGCGCTGTCTGCTGCACGCCTGGAGAGAAGAATCGTGCCCTAGCTACAGGGTGATGACAAGGTGCATTTGCCGGCCCTCAAAAACACCCGCCTTTTGCTCTGAAATTAACCTCTATATCATGCTTTGGCTTTCAACCGTCGGTGAGCACCAAGCCCAAGGAGCCCTTGTCGAGGTAAGCATACACGTCGCCATTCGGCCCGGAACCCGTAAACGTTACGGTGCCTCCTGCACAAGAAAGGACCAAAGCGTCCTACGCACTTTCACCGTGTGTACCGCCCGGATCGGCCATCTGAGTGAAATTGATTAGGTCGGCGCTCGCCACTGTGCTGATGCACAGCATGCAGGCAATAATCACTAACCGTCTTATTCTGGTCATCCGTGTAACTCCAACATGCAATTTATTCTCTTAGCTAAATATTTTCGAGCACGTTACTGGCTACGAAAAAATCCTTCGTAAGATATTAAAGCAAATCCCATGCCAATCTCGCTATCTTTTATTTTTCAGAAGGTTACGAAGGTGGTGTTGTATGGCGGCAATCTGATTGTAATAAAAGTCGACAACGTGAATATCGCCCCGCCAGAGCGTCACTACGAGCCTGTAGTAAAATTGACGATCCCGACGGAGTGCACGATGACATCGACTATTTCGGAATCCGGAGCGAGCGCCCGGTAAACATTCGCGACTAGCGTCGCGACAAGCCAAAAGATCGGAAGGCCTCGGTTCGCGTTTTTCGTAACACGATTCTCAGAGGGCAGTGGAAGAATAAGCACCGTCAGTCTGCTAAAAACTCCACGCGACGCAGCGATGATCGCGTACAGAAAATCACCCCAATAACCCATGCCAATCGCTGTCAAAATTCTGCCGATTGGCCTCATCAGCAATGAGCGACGAAGTAATAATAACACCGCGTGCCAGCGAAGATGGCAACTGCCGTCGCGGTCGTAGACAACCCAGCTATTGTGCTCTCGCATGATCTTTTCAACAGCGGGCTCGGACTGGGCTGATTCGATCGGGGTATTGCCCAGTAAGAGGAATGTGCGAAACAGAAGGCACACCTTGTAGCAAAACCCGCATTCTCTATCGTAGTAGATCCTAAGGTTATTCGAATGTTTCTGCGTTGCCTGGCGGGCTATTCGATTCCACAGCCCTGTCGGCATAAGGACGGCGAACGCTGCGCAGAACAGCGTGACAGTGGCTGTGCCGGACAGATCAGAACCGTTCATTGTAAAGACTGCGATCAGGCTCAGCGCGATTTGCACAATGATTGCAGCCGTTGCCGGCGAGGCGATCCGTCGGTCCCTCGTGGCCACCCAGCCCATGGCATAATCGATCGAATAGCTCGCACCACAAGGCACAGCAGACAGCAACAGCAAAACGCCCAAGAGTCCGTTATAGCTAGCACCGAATTCGCCGACGTCGGCGAGCAGAATCATCGCACTAGTGATCCAAAAAAGGATGGCGGTGACCCGCGAACGATAACCGAACGCGAGTGCGAGCCCAGCTATATGCGCAATTGCGAGCAGTACTGTCACCAGCGCGAAATCGGTTGCGGTCGCGTGGCACCAGGGCATTGCGATCAGAAGTCCAATGGCCACGACTATCCGCAACAGCGCCAATGATCGGGTATCGATGCGAAATAGCGCGATTAGCCTGGCCATCACTGTGGATCCGATCCCATTGCGATGAGATTCAGTTCCCTCTCTCTTACCGCGGTAATACTCTGTCCATCGAAAAACGTCGTGATTTCGCTTATAGCGATAAAGCGAATATCCTCAATTTCTGCGGTTTTCTCACCGCGAAATCCCCAAAACTGCGGGGGTGCTGCGACCACTTGCGATGCCGTAAGCCGCTCACCCGAGCGCAAACGATTGGACACATAGAGCAGAACAAATTCGTAGAACATGTTTGCCCGCTCCTCATTGAATTGACGGGTCGTGTCCAGCGCCTCCAATTCCAGTAATTCGGCGCCACTTGTCAAAGTGTTAATCGCATCGGCCAGGCGCGCGTTCGGCGTAACACCATAGCTACCGACAAGCCGCGCATGATCCTTGATCAGGTACGGGAACGTACTCATAGTCATGACATCGTCATATGGACCAAAAAACTCTGGGCGTAATGGCCAGCTATTGCCCTCTGCGTCGATCGCGTCTATACGAATCGTGTAAGTCAACCGAGTGTCGTGCCAAGCTAGTTGTGGTGGATGCGCCCAATAGGCCCCCGAAGCGATTAGCACAATGGAAAATGCCAACTGCGGCCGCGAGTATATCCACCGATCGCCGTCAGCGACGTGAAACAAAAGTACGAATAGCGCTGCATCGACTAGTATCCAGGTCCAAAAGAAGAAACCATAAATAGCGAACACACCAACGTGAAACACGATGGCGGCCAATAACAGCCCCAGTGATGCTCTGCGGAAGATTAAAAACAGCAAAAACAGAGTCTCAATCCCGATCGCGAATAACGCCAGCAGCACCTTGAGCGGTTGCACCGTATCGGCGAACGCGATAACCGTCTCTGCGTCCAGCGATGCCATCCAACCATGTGCATAGGCAGCCGGGATTACTAGGTCCAGGCGGCTGTGTTGTAACCAGTCAATCTGAAATTTTCCGAATGCCGGCAGCCAGTAAGCGGTTGCGACGAGGCAACAGGCAAGGAATATGAACACGCCGCTTTTAACGTCGCCAAAGATGCAGCGAACTGCCAGATAGGAAGCGAACAGATTAAGAACGTGCAGCACCTGAAGTTTGTGCGCAAGAACACTTCCACCCAATGGCGGCTCCGCTATCTGCCAGAGCAAGACAAACGCGAGAAGCACGAACGGATATATGAAGAGCGGTCGCCACCACAACAGGAAAACGAGCACCACCAGGGCGATGCGGTCGAACGAGTGGGCCTGATCGAAGTAATAGTTATACCCATAAGTTGTCAAGGGCCAGGCAATGACGAAGGCAAGAAAAACGACGAAAACCCGAAGCGCTGCCCGCCTTTCGATCGTTTCCCAGGGACGCAACAGAGTCCCGTACCGGGACAATACTACGACAAATAGCGACGTTCCTATCGACAAGAGCCATCCGAAGTGCTCCACCAGAGCAACAGTGAGGATCGGTTCGAAGTAGGCCTCTGCCGGTAGCCGGCTAGCACGCAAGATCACGAACTCGAACACGATGAAGACAACGAGCACAAGCGCCGTATTCGACAGCTGCACCATTGCCGGCCAGCGATCGAAGAGCTCACGCACGGCGCTTGGGAAACTTAGCCCCAATCGCTGGATTAAGCCCATTTCGGCATTCATATCAAAGCATCCGGACAGGCTAGCGTTCGTCGCTACCGACATCGCCGAGAAGGTCGGCAATCTCTGCCAGTCCTTTCCGGTCCAGCCCCGCGAGCGGAAAGTCAGACGGGCTGATTCCATCGCCAGTCCCAGCCAGGCAATGTTCAACCAGTCGCACGATCGCGTTCACGTAGTCTACCGCCAGACCGTTAATGGTTTCCGCGGCATGCAGGTGCCGACTATACCGCCATTCGATCTGCAGCAGAGAATCCACCATGGAGGCGTTTATTTCAATAGCGTATGCGCGCGCGCTATTCGGCCTGCGGCACTCGCCACAGTGCTCACGCTCGAACCGCAAGAGCGACTCGGCCGATATGCGCCGCGAAGTACTGCCCAGAAAATTAAAGCAGACCCTTGCTCGCTCTGCACGTTGCATCTCTTCTGCTGCATTTCCTGTGGCAAGTTCGCGCACAATTCCATAGCTCACGCCGTTCAATGGCAACCCCCGCAGCAGCTCCTTCGTGTTTACCAGAACGGCGTCAAGATCCTCGGGATGCGAGCACACCAGATTCACAGGGAACACCGAGGTAAACCAGCCGACAGTGCGCGCATTGTCCAGATCATCGAAGATAGACTCGCGCCCGTGCCCTTCCACATCGACAGTAGCGATGTGAGCGCCAGTCCATTTGGTCATCGTGAGCGCAAGCGCTGCGAGCAGGACCTCAGGGACTTTTACTCGATAAACACTCGATACATTTTGCAGCAAACTACTCGTGGTGCTTTCGTCGACACGGCTGACTATAGTTCTCGCCGACGCCTCATCATTCATATTTAATTGTGCATTGAGCGGGATTGACGGTGCCGCATGTCTCGCTGCCTCGATCCAGTAGTTGATATCGACAGGAGCCAACAACTCAGTTGCGCGACTGGCAAGACGCCGAGACCATACGGCGAAGGGCGTCGTACCGGTCGGAAGGTCGATCGACTTGCCGCCTGCCAACGCGGCAAGCCCCGTTTCCAAGTCCTCTTCAAGGAACCCCAACGAAAGCGCATCGACGATAAGATGGTGCGCACACAGAATTAGCCGGTCGTCCAGGCCGTCGCGTGTCCTCACAAGTACCAATCGCGCCAAAGGGGCTTTATCCAAACTAAGCGATCGGTTGATAACCGTTGCAACGTCGTCAAGCCGCGACTGCAATTCATCGTCCGGACAAGTCGATAGGTCAACCTCGCTGCCAGCCGCTGATACTTCAGCGGCGCCGAGCACTTGTCGAAGCACATCGTCGTCAATCTCATACCTCAGCCGTAGGGCAT
>JBBKWL010000063.1:0-4562 GCA_037968975.1 Woeseiaceae bacterium
GCTACGTCGATAGTCCCATGAGATCAACGCGTGCGTATTGATGCGGGTGAAAAAATCTGAAACGCTCCAAAACGATCTAGAAAAACGATGGACCTGCACGCTCGCCCGAACGATCCGCCGAAGCAGTTTCATAACCAACAAAGCCGTTTCTATTTTTATTAATTTTCGGTTTGACCACCAAAATTTATTGATCTACTGTGATTTTTAGGTTCAACAAGGAAGAGACATTCGATCCTAGGGATATCCTAATATTGCGTAGGGGAATGGATATGAGAGCTCCTGTAACTGATTCGATAAATCTATGCTTAACGTGTTTCGCACTGGGCATAGTTTCACTTTCTACCAGCGATGTTGCACTTTCTCAGGAAGGAAAGGTGCTCGATGAGATCGTTGTTTCTGCCCAGCGTCGTGAGCAGTCGCTGAAAGAGGTGCCTATATCCATCGAGGCTATTAGTGGCACCGAAATCGATGAACAAGGTTTTCGTGTCATCGAAGACATCGAACAATTTTCACCGTCGGTTGAAATTAACGAGTCGTTGCACGAGCAATCCATCACAATTCGCGGCATGGGCAACGATGTTGCGAACTTGAGTGTCGAACAATCTGCGCCAATGTTCGTCGACGGCGTTCATTTCGGTCGCGGCTCGATGATCAAAACCGCTCTCGTCGATGTCGAGCGCATCGAAATATTGCGCGGGCCGCAACCAGTTTACTTTGGGCAAAACGCCACTGCCGGAGCATTCAGCATCATTACCCGTAAGCCGACCGAATCATGGGAAGGCAATGTGACTGCTGAGATTGGCAATTTCGACCGTGTTACGGTCGAAGGCGGCGTCGGCGGTCCGATTTCGGATGACTGGGGCATCCGAATCGCGGGCCAATACGACACCGCTGGCGGACACATCACGGACATCACAACCGGCAACAGGTTTCCGGAGCGCACCGACTCAGTGGCACGCGTCACTTTGCAATGGACGCCGAACGAGCGATTTTCTGCTCTGTTCAAAGCCGAGTACGCCGAGCGCGACTCGCAGGGCGATACCAATGTTATTTGCCGCTCACCCGGCCTCGGCGAAGACTTTGACGAAGTAAACGAGCGCGCAGTTCTAGAGCCCGGGCACGTACCAGCTTATGACGCTTTGTATACTCAAACGCCAATTCCCGATTGCGTCAATGGATTTCAAAATATCGGCGTCCAGGAAGGTACTGGCAACCCGGTGCGGGTGGTGCATGGCATCAATAACGTGGATGCGCGGACCGGCGTCATCGACATGGTTGATATGGCTAGACAAATCATGCCCGGAGGGGATATCTCCGCCCGCGAACCACTTGAGGCGCTCAATTTCAGAATCGGTCTGAGCTACGAATTGCAGAACAATATATTGTTAGAGGCCGTTACCGGAATTATTGACTACACGCGTGACACTTTCGAAGATACGGATGAGTCGCCGTTTCTCAACGAGGCCGCATTTCGGACTGAAAACTTCGACATGATTAGTCAGGAAATTACACTGTCATCCCCGGCCGAGGGCTACACCCTTAGCAACGGTGTAAATATAGAGTGGGCGACTGGCGTATATTTTCAAACAGAAGATCTTGCAATGGAACCGGTCATAACACTGCGTGCCAATACGCGCCGACCGTTTCGGCGCAACACGCCGGCACAGGATTCAGAATGGACCAGTGCTTTCGGAACTCTGACTTTCAATTTCATGGACAACAAGGCGTCCATCGATATCGGTGGACGCTACACCAGCGTTCGTAAGCATGCGACGCTGACTGGGACGGGCGCTACCTGGATATTCAACATCGATCCGGACCCGGACGGTGACGGACTAATTGAAGCGACGCAGCACCAAAACGGTGATGATCGAGATCGCACGTTGACGTTCGCACACCTTGATCCAAGCGGCACTATTGTCGACTGCGGACAGGGCGGTTTGGTACCAACGGGAGGCCGAGGTGAAACTGTCGCTAGCGGCAACCTGTGTGGCGATTTCGGCGCCGGTTATTACACGCACACTTGGAACAATCGGGATACCCCGGATGCCTGGGATACGATGTCGCCATTTGCGCTCGGCCCCGAACTTACCGGTCTCAGAGCTCGTCCGGGGCCGTTTGACGATCGCTTAACCGATTCGAGTTTCGACCCACAACTTGTTCTTCGCTATCGGCCGAACGAGAACACATCGCTGTACGTGAAGTTCGCGCAAGCATTCAAGGCCGGCGGCTTTGATACCAGCGACCGCGGCTTGCCCGAAGGCGGCATCGGCTTCGAGGATGGCCAGGCGGCGTTCTCTTTCGACAGTGAAAAAGCGCAAAACATTGAACTAGGTGTCAAAGGCACTTTGTTTGACAGAAAAGTTCGCTACAGCGTCACCGCGTTCCGCCAGGAAATCGAAGACCTACAAATCGAAACCGAGATCATCAGTCTGGAGGCAGCACTAGCGGGCGACGAAGCGACCGGTCGTGGCCAGACAAATGCAGGTAAGCAACGTACTACCGGCATTGAGTTCGAAGCCGCATGGCTGGTTTCAGATCGCCTGGTCGCGAATTTCGCTGGCGTCATTCAAGACGGTGAAATGGTGCAATATGTGGGCGGCTGCACGGAAGCGGAGTTTGAGACTGCAGACAGCAACGGGTGTATTAGTGTTGCCGAGTCTATCGCAGCCACTGGCGACGACGATCTCGCGGGCTTCATCGATCGCAGCGGCGAGAAATCGCCGCGAACACCGGACTTCAAATTCATTCTTGGCTTGAATTACGAGCAACCGATTTTTGGAAACTACAAAGTCGTGGGCAGTACCAAGATCGCGTACTCGGACGGGTTTACGGAGGATACGTTGGGCTTCTCGCGTGAAGTTATGTGGGATAAGCACACCAACATCAACGTCAACATTGGTATCGGCAGTGCCGATGACCGTTGGAGGGTGTCGCTCTATGGGCGTAACCTGAACGACGAAAAGCCGAAGTACTTCGCCCAATTCGACATCGACCCCCAGGGGATTGTCGAAAACGATCTTTCGTATTCCGATTTCCGTACCTGGGGTCTGCAGGCTCAGTACAACTTCGACTAGCGTCGAAACGCTAGATGCGAAGGGCGCAGCGGCCACCGATACCGGTGGCCGTTGTTTTTCGCTTATCAGTCAATCCTTCATGCGAGGAAAATTGATTGTCAGCTCGGATTACTCGGATCTTGCAAAATCGGGCGGTTGCTCGTCAAGGTAACGACGCTCCAGCGACCGCTTCTGGCCGTTCTGAGACGGTCGACGAATCACTTGCTTGGTGGCTGCTTTGGGTGCGAGCAGCCACTCCACGTTACCGCGGAAACAACTTCTAGAATTCACATTAAGTTTCGCTAATAACTATTACCAGCGGGATGATCAGCGGCTGCAAAGAGTCGTATAGCCGCCGGTCAAAATATCTGAGGTAACATGTCGGCTGCTGACCCAAAGTGGACGGTCACGACGGATACCAATCGATGACAAATACAGCGCTGAAGAAGGTTCTTCGCTCTGGGCCTTCTCGATTATGTTAACAACTGGAGCTTTTTCCAACTGCCTACGGTATAACAAAAATAGACAATAATAATCAAAAATCAATTGGGGCCTAGCAATGAAGAAATTAGTTGCAACATTAATATCGTGCGTCGCGCTGTGTCTTCTTATGATACCGGTCGCGTCCGCCCAAACACCCGATGGACAGGCACCAGCCGAAGAAACTGTGTGCGAAGAAGCAGAATTGGGTGGTGCATTAAAGGGGTTATGCAACGCTTATTGCGAGGCGATGGATTGTGATGCTGATCCGAACGCAAACATCAATGCCTGCGCGTCCGTTCATGGAAAGTTCCTAAAGAAATCTGGTGGTATTGAACTGCCCTGTGTTGTACCCCCGGTGTTAGACACTGACGGTGATAGTGTTCCCGATGATGTAGATAATTGTGCCTATACACCCAACGATCAGGCAGACGGGGATGGCGATGGTGTCGGTGATGCGTGTGATAATTGTCCGCAGACCGGTAATGCAGATCAGGCCGACCTTGACCTTGATGGTGTCGGTGACGCGTGTGATAACTGCCCGACTGACGCCAATTTAGATCAGGCCGATGGTGATAGCGACGGCGAGGGGGATGCGTGCGAGACAGGGCCTGTCGCGTATTCGGCGTTCGCAACCGATATTTTCTTTGTTGACGGTATTACTTCCGAAATTTGGGTTTTCGTAGCGCCTGAATGGCTTGAGTCAGACGTAGTTTCTTTGGCCATTGAGGTTTCTGGAATTAACGGTGGTTTTCATGAGCATGGCGCACAAGAGCTGCTCGTAAGTGATGCAAATTTCCTTATCGAGGACCAGGGGGACGTCCTGGTTTCGGTGGCTTGGACCGCTGATCTGATAATAACGCACAGCCCGGAGACCTATACTGTCTGTGTACAGGCTATGGTGGATGGCCAGCCGTTCGGGGTTGAGAACTGTACATCTTTTGGTCCATTCTAGAGTAGACGATCAATAAGAGATCAAAGGCGGGCCGCTCGACGCGGTCCGTTTTTTTTTGAGGATTCAGTGTC
>JBBKWL010000064.1:0-3532 GCA_037968975.1 Woeseiaceae bacterium
TCGAGTCCCTGCGCCTTCAGTTCGGGATGCTCGCCAAACGGGATCTTCCACAGGTATTCCCCGGTATTGAGATTAATCGCGTTTAGCGTACCCCAAGGCGGTGCAACAGCCGGATAACCATCAGGATCGAAAAACCGATGGTAGCCGGTAAATCTGTAGGGGACGTCGCTTCCGTCAGACGACAAGGATGGAGCCGAGTCTTCCTCAATATTGCTCGAATTGGCGCGTTCGGGATTAAGGACAAGGTCCGTCAGACCTGTGACGGCCTCTGGCGCCAATGCCGGGAACCCCGGCATCCGGCCGCTGCCATTACGAATAATGTCTCGCATTTCGTCAGGTGACAGAGTCTCGAACACATTGGTGAGCGCAGGAAACTCGGGCGGGGCGCCTTGCCTGTCGATACCATGACAAGCGGCGCACTGAGCTTGATACAAGGCCTCGGCGAACCCCATGCCATCGGGGCTTGCCGCCAGTGCTCCGGTCCACGCGATGTCATTGCTGTTGATGTAAATAATTCCTCTTTTGGGATCGATCGCTGACCCGCCCCACTCAGCTCCGCCATCGAAGCCAGGAAAAATGACAGTAGGCTGCTCGGTACCGAACGGCACGAACTGGCCAGCACTCAAAAAGTTGCTGAATTGCTCTCGCGCCCAGTCATTCATTTCAGGTGAGCGCGTGGTCAGCATGTCTGCCGTTAACTCCTGCCGTGCGAATGGTGCGGGGGCTGTCGGCAATGATTGCGAAGTCGCGGCCTGTTCTTCTGCAATCGAGCTGGCCGGTACTCTGCGTTCTTCTATGGGAAAGAGTGACTCCCCAGTCACTCTATCGAATAAATAGACATAGCCCTGTTTCGACGTCTGCGCCACAGCATCGATCGTCCGACCTTCCCGCTGCACTGTTACAAGAGAAGGCGGCGATGGAAAATCGCGGTCCCAGATGTCGTGCCGAACAGCTTGAAAGTGCCAGATTCGCTCGCCGGTCGTCGCGTCCAGCGCAATCAGGGAATTGGCAAAAAGATTATCCCCTTTTCTGTCGCCGCCAAAGAAGTCTGGTACAGCCGACCCTGTAGGGACATAAACGATGCCACGTTCTTCGTCGAGAGCGAAACCCGCCCAGGCATTGGCTCCGCCCTGCGTTGCCCTGGCATTTTCCGGCCAGGTGTCAGCACCAAACTCGCCTGCCGCCGGGATCGTGTGGAACGACCAGACAAGCTCCCCTGTCCTGACATCAAACGCCCGTATGTCGCCGGGTGGAGCTGGCGGACTTTCCGATGTTCTAAATCCTACGATAATAGTATCGCGATATATCACCCCTGGTGACGCCAAGGAAACGTAGAAGCGGCTTGTATCGCCCGGCAGACCCGTACGAAGATCCAGAACACCATCATTTCCGAATTCAGCGACCAATTCGCCGCTGGCGGGATCAATGGCAAACAATTTGTCGACGAGGCCCGCAAAGAGGATCGCTTTATCGTCTTCCTTCCACATCGAGAGTCCACGGGAAGGCCCTCTGAAATCGGATGGACCTTCGAGTCCACTAAAAGACCACAAGAGCTCGCCCGACGCACCGCTGAGAGCGACAACGTCAAGAGTCGGGGTCAGTCCGTAAACGACTCCGTCGACGACAATCGGCTGGGTCTGGGACGACTCGGCATTATCCATGTCGAACTGCCAGGCCGGTGTCAGCCGAGAAACGTTGTCTCGGTTGACTTGCGTAAGCGTGGAATAGCGATTGCCGTTGTTTTGCCCGCCGTATGCCGGCCAGTCGCTTTCCGTGAAGACAGCTTGTTCATTATCAGAGCAGGCGGAAACGAAAATGCTCAGACAAAGAACAGAGAGTGCAATACCTTTGAATTCTGTCATCAGTAGATCGGGACGAATGCCGCCCCGAATATTAATCCCACTATTGCAATACTCAAGCCTGAATCTCTGTTTGCTTTTTTAGTAGCCTGTCGCACTGTCTTCCTTCCCAAGTTGAATGGCCTTGTAGCCTCCCTGCGCTCGGAAATAGAATATTAATAGCAAGTATCCAAACGCCATGGTCAGTGGAACCAGAGCAGTCCACCTGAAAGCACTTTGTCCTCCACGGATTGAGGCCTCCACAAGAATCGCGCGTTCTTCGGTTTCAGCAGCGGATAATTCGGCCAGGTTTTTGTCAAGAAGTGCACCTACTTTTGCGCCGTCCAAGCCAGCGATTTCACGAAACATGAGAAACCCTTGCTTACTATCAGAGACATATTCTTGATGAACAGCCGGATGCTTTTCATGTAGAAATTCAGCTGCAAAATGGTCTTGTTTATAGCCAATCCCAGGTCCACCCAGAAGCCCGGCTGAGAGCATGCCGATTCCGCCAATGGCACCGAGAGTAAGCGCGCCGCCTCTCGGGAAACGCTCAGATACGACAGCGAGCATGGTTGGCCAGAAGAAGGTTTTTCCAATGCCGTATATTGTGCCAGCTAAAATTATTGCCACACCCGTAGCAACGGAACCCAGCATGAACAGGCCAATTGTCGCCAATACGGCACTGGTGAATAGCAGCCCCAGGGGATTGATCCGGTGAACGATTGGACCGGCGAAAAATCTCAACACAAACATAATTGCTGAAGTATAAATAAACAGGAGGAATGCATCACCACCGATGAGGTTTTGCATGATGTTGATTATCCAACTGTCTGTACCCAGTTCTACGTAGCCGACACAGGCCATGAGAAATAGAAGAAACAGTAAAACTGGTGCGGCAAATTCCTTTAACATTTTCATATACGTGACGCCGGCTGCGCGTGCCTCAGAGAGAGGGAATTTCTGTCCGAATAGCATGTAGCCGTACACGAATGTTGGAATAAGGAACAGGCCGACTAAAATTTCCCAACTTACCTGAAAAAGTTTCGCATCTGAACTGGCAAAAAAGTAAGCGATCAAGCCACCAAGGATAAGCCCCCCTGGCCAACCGGCATGAAGAATATTCAAATAGTGTGTTTTTTCTTCTGGATAAAGTGTCGCCGTCAAGGGATTGATAATGGCCTCACAGGTGCCCCAGGCAATAGCAAACATAAACATACCAACGTACAACATCCAATACGCGGCTTCATTGCCAGCGCTACCATCACCGTATACAGGCGTTGCGGCAATCGTAACTATTGCTGAAAGTATATGCAGAGCAAAAGCTACCCACATCAATTTTGCATAGCCGATTCTCTCGGCTAAGGCACTCGCAATTAATATGACCACCCCAAAGCCAACAAACCCGCCGCCTGTAATGGCCCCAAGCTCACTCTTGGTAAACCCAAATTGTGTGGCCCAGTCACCAAGAATACTTGCACGCAATCCGAAAAATAGTCCTGCAACAATTAAGGTCATAAAACTAGCGACGAATAATCGCTTTCTATTGTCGACCACTGTTGTTTGCGTAGCGCTCATTTGTCACCTCCAAGTGTGAATTCGGGCAATGCCATTTCGACGCCGTTGTTCATCGCCGACTCGTGAGCCAGCACTCCGACACACGTGATATTCGCTGATGCCCGCGGCCCGGGATA
>JBBKWL010000065.1:0-7058 GCA_037968975.1 Woeseiaceae bacterium
ACATAGGGATACGGTTGAGCGGCCGAGACCCTGCCTGTGTTGCCGACCGTGCGTGACGACATCGAGACAGGATATACATCCTCAAGGCTACCAAGTGCTTCGATGACCGCGTTCGAGATTTCGCGGCTCAGGATATAGACACGCCGCTCGAAATCGTCGTCGCTTAATCCCGCGGGCCTTGCGAAGAATCCCTGCCAATGTGCCGGCTCGGCAGCCATGATTTCGGGGTCCTGCGACAGACTGGCATTGTCAGTTGGAACCGACCGCCATCCGATCACGTCTTGACCGGCGCCTTTTGCGATGTCTTCGACAATGACCTTTATCTGATCCTGCAGATCAAAAATCTGGGGCATGAAGAAGTACCCAAGGCTATAGTCGCCAACCGTGGGCAATTCGAAGCCGATTGCGCTGCACTCGGCTGCCAGCAAATCGTGCGGGATCTGAACCAGAATGCCCGCACCATCGCCCATAAGCGGATCGGCACCAGTGGCACCTCGGTGTTCAAGATTCTCCAGAATCCGAATGCCGTCTTCGATGATTTTATGGGATTTGACACCCTTGATGTTCGCGATGAAGCCAAGGCCGCAAGCATCATGCTCGTTGCGCGGGTCGTAAAGTCCACCGGGTGAGTTGCGTTTCGTGCCGTATCCATTGCCCATTAAATGTCTCTTGTCTGGCAGGGTGACGTCGATTGGTTTCTCGTTCTGTCTCGCGCGTGAACAGACCCACTCAACTGACCGAAAGCATAGGCTACCGCATGATTTTCCGTGGGTCCATCGGAACATGAAAAAAGGTGGCTTGGCGTAAGTGCACGGAGTCTTAGATGATCATTTTCTCGATAAGAGGCGAGTAGACGATGCGGGCCGCTTCAATTTACGGGCAATGGATCGCAAAGACTGAGAGGCAATAAGACCGCGTGATATCTCTTCTTGATCCGCATTGTATCATCATCGTGCAGCTAGCTCGGCTTGCAAGCAAATACGGCTGGGCGAGACGCCCCTCGGTTTGCGAACGTCCGTTATAGCGCGACAGGACTGCTTCACTGCGGCCGCAGCGAAAGTCTGCTTTCCGCCCATTGTGTTGAAAAACTCCGTTTTCGGGCATGACAACGAACTTTTTCGCCATAACCTTCATTGCAGCGCCGTAGGACCGGAGTTTGTCGGTCACCGGGATATGAGGGCGACCGTGGCGTTACATTGACACGTTATGCGAGAGTATTCGCACATCCGGTGGTTGTAAATGTGTTCTAAATGTGGCTTTCTTGCGGTCGAAACTTGACGGTGGGAGGAAATATGTCAGCAAAGACGCTTCGTATTAGATACATGCGTGGGTTCGCCAGGATGGACAAAAATTCACGCGCTGTCGCGTGGCTGATTGTCGTTAGCTACTTGACGCAGATCGCAGTGTCGGTAGCAGCAGGCGGTTATATTCTGTCGCAGCCGTTCACTTGGATGAGTGGAGTAGTTACCGCACTTCTAATGATGTTCATCGGCACTCGCATGCGGGGAATGAACAACATTATTCACGAATGTTCGCATTCGACGTTCAGTGCGTATCGTTCTGACAATGTGGTGATCGGCAAACTTTGTGCCGCACTGCTTTTCAGTTCTTTTTACGACTACCGGGACGAGCATCTCTCGCACCATTCGTATCTGGGTGACTACGACCGCGACATGGACCTTCACGGGATCCAGGACCTTAAGATACATGAACCCTTGTCTGCACGTGTTGTATTGCGCCATCTCGTGACTCCCTTTGTCGGAAGGCATCTTCCATACTATCTGGGGCTTAACTTCTCGAACCGCGACGGTCGTCCGTTTCTATTCACCAAAGCGCTGGTGCTTTTTTCCGTCTCAACTTCTGCCTTGTTCTTTCCCTTGACGACCGTCCTTTTCGTGGTCTTGCCCTTCGTACTGATTTACTCAGCGTTGAATTACTGGGCGGATTGTCTTGACCACGCAGGCATCGTTGCTTCGCAAGACGACCTTTATGCATCGCGTAATATCTTGGCACCGCGGATCTTGCGCGCTCTGTTTTTTCCTCGCAGCGACTGTTTTCATCTGGTGCATCATCTGTTTCCGCATGTTCCAACGCGGTATCTGGAAACCTCGCACAAAGTGTTGATGAGCGATGTCCTATATCGGTCGAACCCGCATGCCGTCCTGGGCCGAGATCGAGTCGGCGAATGGCCAGAAGAGACGAAAATACCTGCCGAGTGACTGTCAAATTTAGGCGTTGTCACATTAACTTTTCTAAGTCAAAATATCAAAGTTTTTCAAAATGCGTGTTGCTGTATTTCAACGACTTACGAGATTTCAAGCCCCATCAAAAAGACGAAATCTGCTGATTACTGAGTTAATGTGACACCGCCCTTCCGACGGTACGAGTTTGGTATTTGGGCTTAGAGGTCGGCGAACTGCTTGCGCCCTCGAATTTGTCTTCTTCCGACATCACCCACCTCCTTCGGCGGCCCAGACCATGTCGATCATCGCCTGCGTTTCGCGGCTGAATTCCAGCGGGCAGGGATAATCCGCGCCTTCACGGATTGACCGCCCGAAATTCTCCACCTGCAGCACATAATGGTTCACCCCCGGCCAACGCGTCGTCTCGACAACCATCCCGGCGCGTTCCAGCGAAAGCTCGGCTTGGCCAAAAACGCTAGCATTGAACGGGCAGGTCAGCCGCATCACGCCTTCCTCGCCATGAAACGCCATATATTGCCGCGTAAACATCCGCATCGAGGTGACCGAGCTATACCGGAAGGACGGGAAATCGGCAGTGACATGGGCAAATACGTCGACCCCGTTCTCGCGCCTGATATGGGCCGCAACCTCAGTCGGTTCCTCACCGGTGACGAACCGCGCCGACCCGAACGTATAGACGCCGATATCGGGCAGGCTGCCGCCGCCGGTATCGGGCTTATTGCGGATATTCCCGGGATCGGATCGATTGTCATAGCTGAACACCCCATCGACCAGCGCCAACCTCCCGATCGCGCCGTCCTCATAAAGCGCCTTGGCGCGCTGCCATTGTGGGTGATGCACGATCATGAACGCCTCGGCCGCCACAAGCCCGGTCGCGTCGCGCCTCGCGATCACCGCATCGAACTCTGCCGCCCGCATCGCCAGCGGCTTTTCGCACAGCACATGTTTGCCTGCATCCAGTGCCTTCAGCGTCCATTCCACATGCAGATGGTTGGGCAGAGGCACATAAACGGCGTCGATATCGGGCGCTTCCAGCAATGCGTCATAGTTGTCATACAAGGTCAGGTCCGGCTGAAACGCCTGGAACCCGGCGGCTCTATCCGGCGATGAAGTCGCCAGTGCCGCCAGTTTGGCACCGGAGGCCGCTTGGATTGCCGGTGCCATCTGTTCTTTTGCGAAATTCGAGGCGCCAAGAATGCCCCAGCGGATTGGATTGGTCATTGTGTTCCCCTGAACTGTTAGGGCCAACCTAACTCGGCTGAACAGCGATGGCCAAGCGCCAGAACGCGGACAAGGATTTCTTGTCTCCGGCTGGCTTTGTCATGTTAACTCAGTTAAACCAAAATAGCCGACGCTACCCCAGATGGCGTTGTCACATTAACTTTTCTAAGTCAAAATATCGAAGTTTTTCAAAATGCGTGTTGCTGTATTTCAACGACTTACGAGATTTCAAGCCCCATCAAAAAGACGAAATCTGCCGATTAATGAGTTAATGTGACAACGCCAGCTTTTCTGTCTAACTATGGATACACTTCCGCAAGGAAGGCGTTTGGGGGAAAAAATGAATCGTTTCTGGATTACACTCATAGCAATTCTTGGAATCACGTTTTCATACTTGCCGACTTCGGCACAAGTTTCAGATTCGGATGCACCAGCAACTATTCTGGTTTTCGACGTCTCTAACAGCATGTGGGGTCAGATCGACGGCATCTCGAAGGTCGAAATTGCTCGAGATGTCATAGCAGAGCTCCTTGCCGAGTGGGACCCTTCTGTCGATCTTGGTCTTGTGGCATACGGTCACCGCCGACAGGGCGATTGTAGTGACATTGAAACAGTCATTCCGGTCGGCCCAGTCAATCATCAAACGTTTTCGCAAACGGTCAACTCTCTTGTCCCTAGAGGCAAAACACCTCTGACGGAGGCTGTTCGAGCAGCCGCAATCGAGCTTAGTTACTCGGATCGCCCCTCTACGGTTATTCTGGTAAGCGACGGGATTGAAAGCTGCGGCGCTGACCCATGCGCGATGGCAACCGAGCTTGAGCGCACGGGAATTGGATTCACGGCCCACGTTGTTGGATTTGATGTCGACCGCATCGAGGATCAACGCGAATTGAGCTGCCTTGCCGAAAATACAGGCGGTATGTACTTGACGGCCTCGAATGCTGACGAGTTGTCAGAGGCGCTGCGAACGGTTGCGGTTGCGGCGCCGCCGATGCTTAGGCTCGAAACCGGAGAAGCAGAAACTGGCCCTTCGCTGAACGATCCAGCGACACGTTGGACAGTCGTCGCAATCGATACTGAGGAGACGATTACGGCTGATCGCACCGCCGCCTATTTGGAACTGGACCTCGACGCAGGCCGGTATTTCGCCCGCGCGGAGTTGGGAAATCGGTCTGGTGCAGTTGAGTTTGAGTATGCGGACGACGATGCAGTGAAGCGGATAGTTTTGCAAATTGCGGTTTCTTTGAGCGCCCCAGATACAGTAGAGGCTCTAAAGGACTTTCCGGTGAACTGGACCGGCCCAAATCGCTCTGGCGACTTTATTGCCCTTGCGGCACCCGGCACTTCGGCTAGTGAGTTCAGTGCTTACGCTCGGACGACGACGGGTTCGCCTACGAATATCACTGCGCCGCCTGCTCCGGGCGAATATTTGTTGCGCTATGTTGATGCTTCTGGTTCACGCATTCTTGCGGAAAGACCGATCGAAGTCGTATTCCCCGTGGCCACGCTTGATGGACCGGAGAGTGTCAGAGCCGGATCCCAGTTTTCAGTAGGCTGGACGGGCCCAGACGCTAACGGCGACTACGTAGCTATTGCCGCAACCGGCTCGCCGGATCAGTCCGGGGACAGTTATGCATATACGCGTCAGGGCGATCCGGGCGAACTCCTTGCACCGGACAAGATCGGTGATTACGAGTTGCGCTATTTCAGCGCTCAGGTTCAACGCGTCATTGCACGTCAGCCCATTGAAGTCCTGCCGGTCAGTGCGACGCTTGAAGCGCCGCCAGCGGCCCCTGCCGGGTCCGAGGTCAAGGTCATCTGGACCGGGCCGGACAACCAAAACGACTTTGTCGCAATCTCCAAAGCGGGGGCCGAGGAAGGCGAATACGGCAACTACGCCTATACGCGGAACGGATCGCCCGCAAAGGTGCGGATGCCGGATGAACCCGGCGCTTACGAGTTGCGGTATAAAATGGGACAGTCGCGGAAAACTCTTTCCAGTCTGCCAATCACTGTGAACTAGTATTGGTCGCAGCCGATACCGGCCGAAACCACTATTCGACCCTGCCAGTTGTGGGGTCGATCAGTTCGATCACGACGTGAGCGGGTTCGGCATCTAGAGTGCCTAATGCAACGGTCGCTTTGTAGAGCAGGCTTATTTTAACTAACTAAAACCAGCGATTACGACGGCTATCGGCAGCAACCAGCTTCATTTCTACTTCGCCGGCAACAAGCAAGTCCGCACCGCGGCCGTTCATTTGAAGCGCAGGCAATGTCGGTTTAGGGTAGAGTTGAACTTCGGTACGTGTGCAAAAAACACTCGAACAATTTCCCGAAGCGTCCATTCGCCACGAAATTCTCAAAACCATCCAACGATTGACTGGGCTGCAGACAATCCGGACCTCACTTCTACCATTAATTCAGCACCTTGCGCAGTGCTGTCCCAAAGTGCCGGGATCACCCGCTTCGTTCTCTGTAAGCGCCGCGGCGAGCGTCTCCAAATTGCCACTTCGGACAGGCTGCAAACTTGACCGAATCAGCATCTTGGGCGTCAAATCGGTAGAGTATTTGGGAGTAACGAAATGATTAGGATGAAATTACTCTTGATGGTCTTTCCAATCACGATTGCGGGGACCGCTTTTGCCGAAAACGTGGTAGTAGCGACATGCGGAGACGGAGGCTGCAACTGTCTTCTGAGCGATATGTCGGTGGAGGAAGCCGAACTTTTGCTGGGCGAGGATGCGCCAGAAGGGAGCGAGCCCCTGATTTTCGATGCCGAAGGGATTTTCGATTGGAGCCAGGTTTCTTCCAGCGACTTAGACATCCTCTACGGCGGCAACGGAAACTGCGAGTTGGCGTTCTTTCCTGCGATCGAACCCGAGGACGGAACTTGGCAAGGGACCGCGCAACCACGCCAGGTTTCCGGCTGTCCCCCAGGAGTCGATGGTGCGATTGCGCCGGCGCTGGGCGGAATTAGCGAACAGCACGCCATGCGGTGGGAGGGTGTGTTTCATCCGAGCAAAATTTCCCACGGAGCCTCGACAATCGTCTGGAAGAAGATCACCGACGATCGCTATTCCGGATATCAACCGATGGCTGCACCAAACCCGGCGTTGAAGGTAACGGCCGTCTGGGACAGCGAAATCCTCGATCCGGAATATGTCAGGTCGGCAGTAAATATCCGACTGAGCTCCAGTCTTCCGCAGGCCTCTATGATCGGACTTGCCAATTGCAGTATTCGCGCCAAGGTAGATTTTCGGCGGATCGGACCCTGACGATTTGGCTTTCAGCGTTCTGCGACGAACGCTTATCGCAGGAATGCCGAAGATTCATCGGAACTGATATGGAGTGAAGTTGAGACGGAAATCCGGACAATCGAAACCTTGCAGAGACTGGTTCGAGTTAGTCTGGCAGCACCGAATCTAGGCAATTACTTGCCCACCATTGATTGAGACAACATGGAAGTGCTATCAATCACTTAGGCAACAGACCGCTCGTGATCCCAATGAACGGAAACCACATGGCTGATTTTTCGTTAGGCACCTCTTTCCAGCTCATGCGCAAGACGGCACCCTTCGTTGTGTTTCGCGTCATCATCTATTTTGGCATTGCCGTGGCTTATGTTCTTGCCAC
>JBBKWL010000066.1:0-3804 GCA_037968975.1 Woeseiaceae bacterium
CGCTGCTTTCGCGATGAGGACTTGCGTGCGGATCGGCAACCCGAATTCACGCAGCTCGATGTCGAGCTGAGTTTCGTGGACGAAGCCGCGGTGACCGGCATGATGGAAGCCATGGTGACGCACCTGTTCAAACAGGTTCTCGACGTCGACTTACCGGCGCCGTTTCCGCGCATCACGTATGCGGATGCGATGCATCGTTTCGGCTCCGACAAGCCGGATCTGAGAATCGATTTGGAGCTCATCGAAGTTGCCGATCTGATGTCGGCGGTGGAGTTCAAAGTCTTTGCCGGACCAGCAAGTGACCCTGAAGGGCGAGTCGCCGCTCTGTGTGTGCCGGGCGGCAACGATCTCAGTCGCAGGGAAATCGACGACTACACCGCATTTGTCGCTCGCTACGGCGCTAAGGGCCTTGCGTACATCAAGGTGAACGATGTTGCTGCCGGGCCTGACGGATTGCAGTCCCCCATCCTCAAATTTCTGCCCGACGATGCAGTGAGCGGCATCCTTGAGCGTACGGGCGCCAACTCGGGTGATCTGATTTTCTTCGGTGCGGACAAGGCACGCGTGGTCAACGATGCTCTGGGCGCGCTACGCGTGAAAGTTGGCGAAGATCGCGGACTGGTTGCAGATGGCTGGTCGCCGGCCTGGGTGGTGGATTTCCCGATGTTCGACCAGGACCCACAGACGCAACGCTGGAACGCGTTGCATCATCCGTTTACGGCACCTTCTGTGAACGATGCTGCCGCATTGCAAGCGGATCCTGGCAATGCGCTGTCACGTGCTTATGACATGGTACTCAACGGTTCTGAAATCGGTGGTGGCTCCATTCGTATCCACGACCAGGGCATGCAGGCTGCTGTGTTCGACATACTGGGTATCAGTAAGGAAGAGGCGGATGAGAAATTCGGCTTCCTGCTGCGTGCCCTTGAGTACGGTTGCCCGCCGCACGGTGGTATCGCATTCGGACTTGATCGAATCGTCATGCTGATGGCTGGCGCAGACAGTATTCGCGACGTCATCGCGTTTCCGAAAACCCAATCGGCGAGTTGCCCGCTGACCAATGCGCCCGGCGAAGTTTCTGCTGAGCAGTTGCAGGAAACCGGCATCCGCCTGCGTGCGCCGAAGGCCTCCTAGGAGGTCGGCGTGCAGGCGATGCAGTTTCGCCGTCCGGTTTCAGTTCTGGTGGTGGTCGTTGCGAACAACGGCGAGGTCTTGCTGATGCGTCGCGCGAAACCGTTCGACTTCTGGCAGTCGATTACCGGTAGCCTGCAGGCTGGAGAAACTCACGCGCAGGCCGCGCGGCGTGAACTGTTCGAGGAAACGGGTCTCACCGATGAAGGTGTTCTGCAGTATTCCGGCGTGAGTCGCCAATTCCTTATCGATACCCGCTGGCGCGACCGCTTCGAGCCGGGTGCCATTGAGAACGTTGAATTCGAATGGCATTACCGTATGCCGACCCGTGTCGACATCAAGTTCAATCGCGATGAGCACGCTGAGTTCTGCTGGTTGCCGGTTGCTGTCGCTGCTGAACGTGTCTGGTCGTGGACCAATCGCGACGCCTTGACCGGACTCAACCTGTGAAAAAAATTGACACTGTCGTTTGCCTGCACGGTTTCTGGTCGCACGGAACCGGCATGTATTTGATCAAACGCCGCTTCGAGAATGAATACGGTATGCGCGCGTTGCTCTTCAGTTACCCGTCAGTGCGCGGCACGCTCGATGAGAATGCAGCAGCCCTTGCTGAATTCCTGCAAAGTGAAACCGCCGACGGCGCGCATATTGTGGGACATAGTCTCGGTGGTGTTGTGACCTTGCGCATGCTGGCAAATCATGCGGATGCACCACCGGGTCGAGTGGTCTGTCTTGGATCTCCGCTCAGCGGATCGCGCTCGGCGAATTTTCTGAGTCGTCAGGACTGGGCTGAACCTATCGTTGGATTGTCGCTGACCAAGGGCGTTGTCGATGAACCGGCCAGCACCTGGGCGTGCGACGTGTGTACCAGCCGGGAGGTTGGAGTGATAGCCGGGAATGCGGCGATCGGTCTGGGCAAGTTCGTTGCGGGTTTCGAAGAGGACAACGACGGCACCGTCGCCATATCAGAGACGCAACTACCCGGTGCACGCGACCACTTGATCATGCCGGTGAGTCACAACGGCATGCTGTTGTCTGCAAGCGTGGTTGATCAGGCGGCAGCGTTCCTGAAACGCGGCGAGTTTCTGCGCGAGACAGATTAGCTCGACTTCAACCGGTAGATGAGTTCCAGCGCTTCACGTGGCGAAAGCGAGTCGGGATCGATGTCATCCAGTAGCTCGCGCAACGCATCGCTGTTTGCCTGCATTGCTGACATCGTTAGCGGCAACTGGCCTTGCGGGTTTTCGTGATGCGTGTGTTGCATGGATTCCAGTGTGCCGAGATACTTTTGAGCGCGCCTGATGACCTGCTTCGGCACGCCGGCAAGCGCGGCGACCTGCAAGCCATAACTCTGATTCGCAGGCCCCGGTTTCACGGCGTGCAAAAAAATCAGTTCACCATTGTGCTCGGTCGCATCGAGATGCACATTGCGACACGCGGGCAGCTCATCGGAAAGCGCCGTCAGCTCGAAATAATGGGTGGCGAACAGCGTGAACGCTTTTGCTGTTGCGCCCATGTAATGTGCGGCCGCCCAGGCCAGGGACAAGCCGTCGAAAGTGCTGGTGCCGCGGCCGATCTCATCCATTAGGACCAGGCTTTGTTCGGTTGCGTTGTGCAGGATGGTGGCGGTTTCCGTCATTTCGACCATGAATGTCGAACGCCCGCCTGCCAGGTCGTCTGAGGCGCCGATGCGCGTAAAGATGCGGTCAATCGGGCCGATGCGCAAGCTGTCGGCAGGCACGAATGAGCCTATGTACGCCAGAATCGTGATGAGCGCGGTCTGTCGCATGTAGGTCGACTTACCGCCCATATTGGGTCCGGTGATAACCAGCAATCGCTGCGCCGCATCGAGCTGTAAATCATTGGCAACAAACGGCGAGTCGATGATCTGTTCGACGACCAGGTGGCGACCACCCTCTATCTCAATGCACGGCGTTTCTGCGAGTTCCGGTTTGCAGAGTTTCAGCGCATCAGCGCGCTCGGCGAAACAGGCTAATACGTCGAGTTCCGCGATCGCGAAAGCTGTGCATTGTAAGTCTGCCAGCGCAGCGTTGAGTTGATCGAGAATACCTTCGTACAAAATCTTTTCGCGACTGAGTGCTCGCTCGCGTGCACTCAGGACTTTGTCTTCAAACTCCTTGAGCTCCGGCGTGATATAGCGCTCCGCACCTTTAAGCGTCTGGCGACGAACATACTCAACCGGTGCTTTGTCTGCCTGTCCCTTGCTGATTTCAATGTAGTAACCGTGCACGCGGTTGTAACCGAGCTTCAATGTTGCGATGCCAGTGCGCTCTTTTTCCCGTGCTTCAAGATCCAGCAAATACTGGTCAGCATTTGATGCGATCGAGCGCAGGTCGTCGAGGTCGGCGTCGTAACCGTCCGCGATCACGCCGCCGTCACGGATCAACATCGGTGGGTTGTCGATGATTGCCGTGGTCAGCAACTCGTGTTGGCGCCGATGCTCACCGATCTGCTCGCGCAACGCATCGAGCGCGGGTGATGCCAGGGATTCGATTTGCTGCCGCACGGCGGGTAAACGCGCCAGCCCCTCGCCCAGTTGCCGCAAGTCACGGGGCCGGGCAGAACGCAGGGCAACCCGGGACAGGATGCGCTCGAGGTCGCCGATGCCATCGGTCGAGGCTTGTACGCCGATGACTGCGCCTGTTGCCAGTA
>JBBKWL010000067.1:0-12815 GCA_037968975.1 Woeseiaceae bacterium
CGGCGAGTCCGGATCCTTCAACTCCTGCTCAGCAACCTCAAACGAAAAATTCGAGGGCTTGAGGCTGAACCTGGTGACGATGGCCTCGTACTGGTCCGGCAAGCTGCTGTCTGCCAACAGACTCGAAGCCAGGTTGATGCAGGAGTCGAGCTGCAGGCCCTGATTGCGCCATTTGACAAGCTGCCCGGCCGCATCCCGCAGCACGTACTCACCCACGGCGCCCATCAACCCGAACGCCTCGACTTCGGGCAAAAATTCCAGCGGTCCAACAGGACCGTGCACCGGGTGGCGCCAGCGCAGCAACGCTTCGGCTTCGCAGGTCTGCCAGGAGGTATCGGAGCCACGCTGCACTTTGGGCTGGTATTGCAGCATGAACTCGTTGTTTTCTATAGCGTTTTCGAGATCCTCTCGAGACAGTCGCAACATCCGGCGCCGGCAGCCCCTGGCCGCTGTGCTGATCTGGTCAAAGCTGTAATCGGGCTTAACCCACTGCAGATTTGCCTTTTCCACCAGCTTTTCCACCAAGCCGGCTTTGTCGCTGGAGCGCAGCGCCTTGCTATCGCCAGCAATAATGACCCCAAACAGCCCCTTGCCGGCCTGCGAACAAAGGCGCTCGACGACCTTTTCGCTAATATCGGCGTCGCCCAGCAGCACAAAACGGCGTGCTTGACCCTCAAGAAGCTCCAGCAGCGTGGCATTGCTGCCGAAAAAGGTCAGCGTCAGGCTCAGCTCGCGCGCCAGATCCACCAGCGTGCGTGCATTTCTCGAAGACTCATTGGTGATCAGCAACATGGCTCATGTCCGGTATTGTGCAACCCATTTATACCGCCGATCGCGAGCTGCATGTGTGAGGCAGGTCGCATTGACATAAATCCGGAAAAACCCCTAGAAATACAGGGGTCAGAGCCGTTTTCTTTAACGGGCTATGAGCCCTTTTGCTGTTGCCATGGACAAGGGTCGCCACTATAATGCGCGAGCTGTTAACAGGCCTGCCTTAAGATAACCGAAAAGACAAGCGCCACAAGTCGCCGGAATTACGGATGGACGTGGCGTTTTTAGTGCCGGAGATAAGCGCAACATGCTGAAGGTACTGGTCGCACAAATCGGGATCGGGGTAGTTCTGGCCGCCGTGCTTTGGGGTTGTTACGGTGAGGTCGCAGGAATATCAGCGCTGCTCGGCAGCCTGACCTGTGTTCTCCCAAACGCCTTTCTTGCGCTGCGGCTGGCAGTGCCGCGAGCGGATCCGGGTGCAAAAGACCTGATTCGTGCGGCTTACATTGGTGAGGTAGGTAAACTGGCGATCACCGTGCTGATGTTCAGCATCATTTTCGCCGCGGTACGACCACTGTCGGTCCCCGCATTGTTTGCAGGCTTCATCGCAGCGCAGCTGATGACCTTCGCCGGTTTGCTGCTGCGCGACGATCGTAAAACGGACACGGAAGAGAATAAGAGTAATAACGATGGCGAGTGAAAGCGGAAACGGCCCGCAAACCTCCGGCGAGTACATTCAGCACCATTTGCAAAATCTGCAGGTCTGCAAAGACGACGCAGGCGAATGGCTTTGGAATCACTGCGCGGGCAACCCGATGGCGATCAATGTCGATTCGATGTTTTGGTCAGTGCTGTTGGGGCTGGTTTTTATCGTGCTGTTCCGAAGTGCGGCGAAGAAAACTTCCGCCGACAAGCCAACGAAATTTCAGGCCTTCGTTGAAATCATTGTTGATTTTGTCGACGGTTCCGTCAAAGACACCTTCCATGGCAAAAGCCGACTCATCGCCCCGCTCGGCCTGACAATTTTCGTCTGGGTGTTCCTGATGAACCTCATGGATTTGATCCCGGTCGACTGGATTCCGTTCGCCGCCGGCGCCGCCGGTATCCCGTACATGAAGGTCGTGCCGTCGACAGACGTCAACGTGACCTTCGGCATGTCGATCGCGGTGTTTTTCCTGATCATTTTCTACACCATTAAATATAAAGGCGTCACCGGCTTTATCGGTGAGCTGGCATTGCAACCGTTGCCACCGCCACGCAGAGGCATTGGTCTGCTGGCAGCGCCGTTCATGATCGCATTCAACCTGATTCTTGAGATCGTCGCGCTGGTCGCAAAGCCCATCTCTCTGTCATTGCGATTGTTCGGCAACATGTTTGCCGGCGAACTCATCTTTATTCTTATCGCTGTCATGTACAGCGGCGGTCTGATCGTTGGCTCACTGGGCGGAATTCTGCACCTTGGCTGGGCGATTTTTCACGTCCTTATCGTGACCCTGCAGGCCTTTATTTTCATGATGTTGACCATAGTATATTTAAGTCTGGCATCACAAGAGCACTAGTTATTTTTCTTTTTATTTCAATAAGTTGGACTTGATCCTGTTTAGGAGACACTGATGGAAACTGTTATTGGCTTTACGGCAATCGCCGTCGCACTTTTGATCGGCCTCGGCGCCCTTGGCGTTGGTATCGGC
Source organism: Woeseiaceae bacterium (assembly GCA_037968975.1). Lineage (GTDB taxonomy): Bacteria > Pseudomonadota > Gammaproteobacteria > Steroidobacterales > Woeseiaceae > UBA1847. Next base: position 2,463 of record JBBKWL010000067.1, read on the forward strand.
ATGGGTCTTTTGGGTGGCCGTTTTCTCGAGGGTGCTGCACGTCAGCCGGAACTGGCACCGATGCTGCAAACGAAGATGTTCATCGTCGTTGCACTGCTCGACGCCGTAGCGATGATTGGTGTTGGTATCGCGTTGTTCTTCGCGTTCGCTAACCCGTTCATTGGTCAGCTGCAAGCCGCACAAGCTGCAGTCGGCGGTTAAGACATTTACCGTCGCTCGTAAGGGCGACTGGTCTTAAGTGATACACGTAGGAGTATCCAGTGGATATTAATATGACTCTCATCGGCCAGACGATCGCAATGATCGTGTTCGTCTGGTTTTGCATGAAGTTTATTTGGCCGCCGCTGCTTGCTGCGATCGAAGAGCGACAAGAAAAGATCGCCGAAGGCCTTGCGGCTGCCGACAAGGGACAAGAGTCGCTTGCCAAGGCAACCGCAGAAGCAACCGGCATCATCGAAGACGCGCGCAAGCAGGCAACCAGCATTCTCGACCAGGCGAACGCCCGGGCGAACGAGATTGTTGCAGAAGGCAAAACGGACGGCGTCAAAGAACGCGAGCGTCAACTTAATGCTGCGAAAGCAGAGATTGAGCAGGAAGCGAATCGGGCGCGCGAAGAATTGCGAGGCCAGGTTTCCGCAATTGCTATCGCCAGTGCCGAGAAAATCCTCGAGCGCGAAATCGATGACAAGCAACACGCGGACATTCTCGGCAAGCTGGCAGCAGAGCTTTAAGAGACGATGGCTGATAACAACACAATCGCACGTCCTTACGCACGGGCAGTTTTCGAGCTGGCGAACGAGGCGGGCGAGTTATCTGCATGGTCTCAGTCTTTAGGCGTTGCCGGTCAGCTACTGGAAGACGACAGCCTGGTCGAGTATCTAAGCACGCCCGCACTGAGCGACGAGAAGCGGCTCGATTTTTTAGGTGGCCTGTTCAAAAGCGCCAACGCAACAAAATTGGCGGGCGGTGACAAGCGCGGTGACAATTTCCTGAAGCTGTTGCTCGAGAACAAGCGTATCGGTGTATTGCCGGAAATCGCAGCGCATTTCGAAGTCCTCAAAGCGGACATCGAGAACACGGTTGAAGCAACGATTACGTCGGCGGCACCACTGAGCAGTGCGCAGCGGGACGCGATCGCGAGCTCACTGAAAAAACGACTTGGCCGTGATGTGAATATCACGACTGAAATAGATGAAAACCTCATTGGCGGCGCAGTGATTCGTGCCGGCGATGTCGTAATTGATGGATCACTGCGTGCACGGCTCGAAGGCCTGGCAAACGCATTGATCAAATAAGAGGAAAGGCAAATGGCACTCAAAGCTTCTGAAATCAGCCAACTGATTAAAGAGCGTATCGAGAACTTCGAAGCATCCGCAGAAGCGCGCGATGTCGGCACCGTAATTGCGGTAACCGACGGTATCGTTCGAATTCACGGTCTGGCCGACGCACGTTACGGCGAAATGCTCGAGTTCCCGCAAAACACCTTCGGTATGGCGCTGAACCTGGAGCAGGATTCGGTCGGCTCGGTTGTCCTGGGTGACTACAAACACATTTCAGAAGGTGACACGGTTAAGACCACGGGTCGCATTCTTGAGGTGCCAATTGGCGAAGCGCTGCTGGGTCGTGTTGTCGACGCACTCGGTCGGCCGATCGACGGCAAGGGCCCGATTGACGCAGAAGGCACAGCGCCGATCGAAAAAGTTGCCCCCGGCGTCATCGAGCGCAAGTCTGTTGATCAGCCGGTACAGACCGGCTTGAAATCAATTGATGCGATGGTGCCCATCGGTCGCGGCCAGCGCGAGCTGATCATTGGCGATCGCCAGACCGGCAAGACCGCGGTCGCGGTTGACGCGATCATCAACCAGCGCGGCACCGGCATTAAATGTATCTACGTCGCTATCGGCCAGAAAGCCTCTTCTATCGCGGGCGTGGTTCGCAAGCTTGAAGAAATGGGCGCGCTGGAGCACACGATTATTGTTGCCGCCGCAGCCGCCGAGAGCCCGGCGATGCAATATATCGCACCGTACGCAGGTACGACGATGGGCGAGTATTTCCTCGACAAGGGCGAAGATGCACTGATCGTTTTTGACGATCTCACGAAACAGGCATGGGCCTACCGCCAGGTTTCGCTGTTGCTGCGTCGTCCGCCAGGTCGTGAGGCATATCCGGGTGACGTTTTTTATCTGCACTCCCGCCTGCTCGAACGTGCATGCCGTGTCAACGCGGAGTACATCGAAGAAATCACCGGTGGCAAAGTCAAAGGTAAAACCGGTTCATTGACAGCACTGCCGATCATTGAAACCCAGGGTGGTGACGTATCGGCTTTCATACCAACCAACGTGATCTCCATCACCGACGGCCAGATCTTCCTCGAGTCAGATCTCTTCAACGCCGGTATTCGTCCGGCGATCAACGCGGGTCTGTCCGTATCTCGTGTTGGTGGCGCGGCGCAGACGAAGATCATCAAGAAACTCGGTGGTGGTGTTCGACTGGCACTGGCCCAGTATCGTGAGCTGGCCGCATTCGCTCAGTTCGCATCCGACCTAGACGCGGCAACGCGAGCGCAGCTGGAACGTGGCGAGCGTGCAACCGAACTCATGAAGCAGAAGCAGTATTCACCGCTGTCCGTTGCCGAAATGGGGCTGTCGTTGTTTGCCGTGAACGAAGGCTTCATCGATCCGGTGCCGGCGAACAAAGTGGTTGCGTACGAGGAAGCGCTGCATGATTACGCACGCGCACATTACCAGGGCGTACTGGACACCATTAATGAGTCAGGCGACTACAACGACGACATCGTTGCGGACCTGACCAAGATCTGCAAAGAGTTCGCAGAGAAAGGCGCGTACTAGGAAATGGCAGGCGAAAAGGAAATACGCTCGAAGATTGCTTCTGTAAAGAACATGCAGAAGATCACCAGTGCGATGGAGAAAGTCGCCGCGAGCAAGATCCGCAAAGCACAGAAGCAGATGGAGGCGTCGCGTCCGTATGCCGAACGTATCCGTCGCGTGATCGGACATTTGGCGCACGCTAATCCGGACTACAAGCACCCGTATCTGACGGAGCGCGATACCAAGCGCGCTGGCTATATCGTCATCTCCACGGATCGCGGACTCTGTGGCGGACTCAACGCCAACCTGTTCAAAAAGGTGATCAGCGAAATTGCGGACGCCCAGGGTAAAAACGTTGAAGTTGATCTGGCGCTGGTCGGTGCAAAAGCCGTGGGCTTTTTCCGCCGCATGGGCGGTAACGTCGTCGGTACTGCGACGCACCTTGGCGACAAGCCCAGCGTTAACGACCTGATTGGTTCGATCAAGATCATGCTCGACTCGTACAGCAACGGCAAGATCGATCGCCTGTACCTGGTACATAACGAATTTATAAACTCGATGACGCAAACACCGAAAGTTGTGCAGTTGCTGCCGGCGAGCGGAGTGGGCAGTGACCAAGAGACACTGCAAGAGCATTGGGACTACATTTACGAGCCCGATGCCGGCGAACTGCTCGATGACGTACTCATGCGTTACATCGAGTCGCAGGTCTATCGTGGTGCGGTTGAAAACTTCGCCTGCGAGATGGCAGCGAAGATGGTAGCGATGAAGTCGGCAACTGATAACGCCGGCGACATCATTGACGGATTGCAGCTCAAGTACAACAAAGCTCGACAGGCAGCAATCACACAAGAAATTTCAGAAATTGTCGGTGGCGCAGCCGCCGTATCCGGATAAGGAAATAGTATGAGCACTGGAACTACTGTGCAGGTTATTGGCGCTGTTGTGGACGTTGAGTTCCCGGCGGGCCAGATCCCCAATATTTATGACGCGTTGATGATCGACGATGCGCAAATCACGCTCGAAGTGCAGCAACAGCTGGGCGACGGTGTCGTGCGCACGATCGCCATGGGTTCTTCGGAAGGACTGAAGCGCGGCATGGACGTCTCGAATACGGGCGCACCGATTTCCGTGCCGGTTGGCGAGAAAACGCTCGGCCGTATCATGGATGTGCTGGGCAAGCCGATCGACAACGCGGGACCCATTGGCGCAGAGAAAGAAATGCCGATTCACCGCGCGCCGCCTTCCTACGAAGACCAGGCCGCAACGACCGAGCTGTTGGAAACGGGCATCAAGGTCGTCGACCTCATCATGCCGATCTCCAAGGGCGGCAAGGTTGGTTTGTTTGGTGGTGCCGGCGTAGGCAAGACCGTTACGCTGATGGAGCTCATCAATAACATCGCCAAAGAGCACGGTGGTTACTCTGTATTCGCCGGTGTTGGCGAGCGAACTCGTGAAGGTAACGACTTCTTCCACGAGATGACCGAGTCCGGCGTCATCGACAAAGTGTCACTCGTATACGGCCAGATGAACGAGCCTCCTGGTAACCGACTTCGCGTTGCGTTGACCGGACTGACCATGGCGGAAGCGTTCCGCGACGAAGGTCGTGACGTACTGATGTTCATCGACAACATCTACCGTTACACACTGGCCGGAACCGAAGTATCCGCACTGCTTGGCCGTATGCCATCAGCGGTGGGCTACCAGCCAACACTGGCTGAGGAAATGGGTATTCTTCAGGAGCGCATTGCGTCGACGAAGACCGGTTCCATTACCTCGTTCCAGGCGGTTTATGTCCCTGCCGATGACCTGACCGACCCGTCACCCGCAACCACCTTTGCTCACCTGGACGCGACCCTGGTTTTGTCACGTAACATTGCGGAGCTGGGTATTTACCCGGCGGTTGATCCGCTCGATTCCAGTTCACGAATTCTTGATCCGCTGATTATCGGTAACGAACACTACGACTGTGCACGTGGTGTACAGGCCGTATTGCAACGCTACAAAGAGCTGCAGGACATCATCGCAATTCTGGGTATGGACGAGCTGTCGGAAGAAGACAAGCTCATCGTTACCCGGGCACGAAAAATTCAGCGCTTCCTGTCACAACCGTTCTTCGTGGCAGAGGTCTTCACGAACTCCCCAGGAAAATACGTATCGCTGGCAGAAACAATCCGCGGCTTCAACGGCATTGTTGCCGGCGACTACGACCACCTTCCCGAGCAGGCGTGTTACATGGTTGGCACGATCGACGAAGCGGTCGAAAACGCGAAGAACTTCCAGTAGGAATCTGAAGCATGGCTACCATTCAAGTCGACATCGTTTCAGCAGAAGGCGAAATCTATTCGGGCTCTGCCAAGATGGTCTACGCACCTGCGAAAATGGGTGAGGTGGGTATTGCACCGCGCCATGCACCGTTGTTGTCGCCATTGAAGCCAGGTGAAGTGCGGGTTCAGGATGAAGACGGCAAGGAAGTCAGCTTCTATATCACCGGCGGCATGCTCGAAGTGCAGCCACATCAGGTTACGATTTTGGCCGATACCGCCTTGCGCGGGTCGGAACTTGACGAGGCAGCGGCTCTGGCCGCACAGCAAAAAGCGGAAGAGGAGCTCAAAGGCGCATCGACTCAAACTGATGTTGCTCGTGCCCAGGCCGAGCTAGCCGAAGCTCGCGCACGTTACCGTGCCGCGCAAAACCTCAAGGGAAGTCGCTAGGGCTTGGCCCTGCCGCTAGCCACGCGAAGCGATCTCAGGACCGCTTGAACAACGGAAGCGTGCCAAGCCGATCAGAAGTGTCTATAGGGGCGCCGTCGCTGTCGCAGAGTTCGTGCGGCGGATCAAACTTTTGCGTGAGCGGCGTCACAATGAGCATGGTGAGCAGACTTGCGGCAAGGCCGATGAAGTCCGCTGGCAAAGCCGGAGCAACCGCCAGCGTAATCAACCATCCTGCGAGACCGGCCGCCATTCCAGCGAGCGCCCCGGTCCGGTTCGCTTTGCTCCACCAGACACCCAGGATGAACGGCACGATAATGACGGCGAGTCCGAGAATGTTGGAGTCGACCATCAGGTCGAAGACTTTCTGAAACTGCAGCGCGATGACGACGGCGATCGTACCTACCACCGGAATTGTGAATCGGGCAACTGCCAGCGATTGATTGTCCGACGGGTTTTTCTTCACAAACGGCAAAGCGTTTTTGGCAATGATGCTGGCAACGGCAAGCAAGGCGCTGTCAGCGGAACTCATTATCGCCGCGAGCAGTGCGCCAACAAAAACAGCAACGGCGATGGGATGCAGATGCTCGATCATCATCGCGGGGATCACGGACTCCGACGACTGGAGCTCCGGCATCGTCACTGTCGCGATAATTCCCAGCGTAACGGGAATCATGCCGAACACGAGGTAGCCAATACCGCCGAGATAGAACGAATTTTGCGCGACTCGCTCATCCTTTGATGCCGCAACGCGTTGGCACAAGGTTTGTGCCGAAATATCAACGACGCCGATAATCGTCCATGCACGCAGATAATTCAGCCACTGCTCCGGTGTGTGATCGAGCGGAATCATGCGAAAAGAATTTTCCGCAATGTGCGGACCGACGGCACCCCAACCGCCGACATCAATCCAGACGACGGCGAACAATACGACCAGGCCGATGACGATGATAATCATCTGTATAAAGTCAGTGAGAGCGACAGCCCACATGCCGCCGATGGCGGTATAGAACACAATGACGACAGCGCCACAGATGATGCCGACGGGCAACGGGATTCCTGTCAGCGACAAAAAGATCAAACCAAAGCCGACCAGCATCGAGGCAACCCAGACGGTGTTGGAAAAAATCTGTACGGCGGTGATAGCGATCGCTGCAGTTGGCCCGTAGCGTTGATGCATGAAGTCGGCAACCGTAATGATCTTGAGGCGGCGAAAGGTTCTGGCGAAAAACAGACCGATCAGAATCAGCGCGAGCGCACCGCCCCATGGATCTTCGATAACGCCAAGCATGCCGTCGTCGTAGGCCGCGCCAGCGCCGCCCATGATCGTGCTGCCGCCGAACCAGGTTGCCATCACCGTTACCGCACACAGCCATACCGGCAAGCCGCGGCCGGCGACCATGAAATCGGTAACCGAGTGCGATTTTTTGGACGCGTACAGCCCGACGCTGATCATGACGATCATGTAGATGGCCACGCCGATGAAAATCGTGGTTTCGGTCGACATCTGCTCTTCTTTTTATTTGCCGAACGGCAAGACTAGCATTGTTTACCACAATTCCCGCACACCCCGGCCACGACGCATGCGGTATCATTTGCCGTCAGGAAACAGGGAGTTTTTCGCTTGGGGTTAAGCACCATCATCCTCGCCGCGGGGCAGGGTACCCGGATGCGCTCGAATCTGCCAAAAGTGTTGCAGTTATTGGCCGGCAGGCCACTGCTGGAGCATGTTTTGGGGCTGGTGCGGGAGCTCGGTGCCACCGATATCGCCGTTGTTTACGGCCATGGCGGCGCGGCCGTGCAGTCGGCCTGTCGCGGGGATGACTTACGCTGGGAACTTCAGGCCGAGCAACTCGGCACCGGCCATGCCGTGCGCCAGGCAGCGCCGGCACTCCCGGATGAGAATCAGGTTGTCATACTCTACGGCGACGTACCGCTATTGACGCAATCGACCTTGCAGCGGCTTATCGATGCCACCGCAGCCGATGAGGTCAGCGTCCTGACCGTCGACCTGGATGATCCAACCGGCTATGGCCGTATTATTCGTGAGCGTGGCAACGTGGTCGCGAGCATCGAAGAGAAAGATGCGACGGACAAACAACGTGCCGTCTCAGAAATAAATACCGGCGTCATGATTGCCCCGGCCAAACAACTCAAGCAATGGCTGAGCGCAATTGGCAACGACAACGCCCAGGGCGAGTACTATCTAACCGACGTTGTCGCACTTGCTGTCAAGGACGGCGTCAAGGTCAACGGTATCAAAGCCGACAACTGGACAGAGGTGATGGGAATCAACGACAAGAAACAACTGGCCGAGGCCGAACGTGCCCTGCAAGCGAGACTCGTAGACGAGCTAATGACACAAGGCGTGGGTTTTGCCGACCCGGCGCGCGTGGATATTCGCGGCACGCTGACCTGTGGTAAGGACGTCTTTATCGATGTGAACGCGGTCTTCGAGGGCGAGGTTCACCTGGGCGACGGCAGCCGTATCGAGTCCAATAACCTGATCCGTGACAGTCGACTGGGTCCGAACAGCCTTATCCATTCCAATTGCCACATCGAGGGCGCCACTAGCGGCGACGGTTGCGAAATCGGCCCGTTCGCGCGATTGCGACCCGGCGCTGAGCTCGCGAACAACATCAAGATCGGCAATTTTGTCGAAGTGAAGAAAAGCACCATTGCCGATGGCAGCAAGGTGAATCACCTGACCTATATTGGCGATACCGAAATGGGCGCGGGAGTAAACGTTGGTGCAGGAACAATAACCTGCAACTACGATGGGGCGAACAAGTACAAAACGACGATCGGCGATAATGTGTTCATCGGCTCCGGGGTAAACCTGGTCGCACCCGTTGAGATAGGCAAGGACGCAACATTGGGCGCAGGTTCAACAATAACCAAAGACGCGCCCGACGGTCAGTTGACACTCGAGCGCTCCAAACAAATAACAATCAAGGGTTGGAAAAAACCCGTCAAGAAGGGCTAGAACGTATGTGCGGAATTGTTGGAGCTGTTGCGGAGAGGGACATTGTGCCGGTACTGGTCGAAGGGTTGCGCCGACTGGAGTATCGGGGATATGACTCGGCGGGTGTGGCGGTTATCGACGGGAACAACGCCATTCAACTGCGCCGTACTGTTGGCAAAGTCGCAGAACTGGATCAGAAACTCGAACAACACCCGATGCAGGGAAACATCGGCGTTGCGCACACGCGCTGGGCAACGCATGGCGGCGTCACCGAGGCGAACGCGCATCCGCATGTGTCGGGCGGGCGGGTGGCCGTTATTCACAACGGCATCATAGAAAACTTTCAGCCCATCAAAGACGAGATGCTTGCCAAGGGCTATGTTTTTGATTCGGAAACGGACACGGAAGTTGCGGCGCATCTGATTCTTGACTACCTGAAGCAAGGACTGGATCTGGTCGCCGCGGTTGGCAAGGCCGTGGCGCGGTTCGAAGGTGCCTACGCACTGCTGGTCGTTGATGCCGAAGACCCGGATCGCATTGTGGTGAGTCGGGTCGCGAGCCCGCTGGTGATCGGTCTGGGCGACGGTGAAAACTTCGTCGCCAGTGGAGTACCGGCGCTGTTGCCTGTCACACAGAAATTTATTTACCTTGAGCAGGGCGACCTTGCCGAGATTCGGCGCGACGGTGTGAGCATTGTCGACACCGAGGGTAACGCAGTCGTCCGCGAAGTCCATGAAACCGAGTGGGACAGCACGTCGGCGGAAAAAGCGCCGTACGACCACTTCATGCTCAAAGAGATTCACGACCAGCCGAGCGCACTGGCAGACACGCTGTACGGCCGCGTTGCTAACCAAACTGTACTACCCGAGTCGTTGGGCCCTCGCGCAGCCGAGATGCTCAACAAGGTCGAGAACATTCATATTGTTGCTTGCGGCACCAGTTATCACGCGGGTTGCGTGGGCAAGTACTGGATCGAGAAAATAGCGGGTGTTCCGACACAGGTCGAGATCGCGAGTGAGTACCGCTATCGCGAAGTGGTTGTACCTGCAAATACTTTGTTCGTTACGCTCTCGCAGTCGGGTGAGACGGCGGACACGCTCGAAGCGCTGCGCATGGCGAAGGGGCTCGGTTACCTGGGCTCGCTAACCATCTGCAACAGCGCCCACAGCTCAATGGTGCGCGAGTCGGACCTGGTCATGATGACGCAAGCAGGCCCCGAAATCGGCGTAGCCAGCACCAAGGCATTCACGACGCAATTGCTGTCGATATTGCTGGTCACTTTGATGCTGGCAAAACATCGCGGGCTGTCGGAGGAGGATGAGAAAGAATATGTCGCCAATCTTACGCACGCCGCGGCGGCATCCGACTCGACGTTGATGATGAGTGAGCAGTTGAAGGAGCTGGCGAAAGACTTTGCTGACAAAGAACACACTTTGTTTCTCGGCCGTGGACCAATGTGGCCGATCGCGATGGAAGGCGCATTGAAGTTGAAAGAGATTTCCTACATTCATGCGGAGGCGTACGCCGCTGGAGAACTCAAGCACGGCCCCCTCGCGTTGATTGACGAGGACATGCCAGTCGTTGTCGTCGCGCCGAATAATGAGTTACTCGAAAAACTGAAGTCCAACATGCAGGTCGTTCGCGCACGCGGGGGCCAGCTATACGTTTTCGCCGACGCCAAAACCGGCATCGAAAGCGAAGACGGTGTGAAGGACATCACCATGCCGCATGCAGACGCTTTGATTGCTCCGATTGTCTACACAGTGCCGCTGCAGTTGCTCGCATATCATGTCGCTGTTTTAAGGGGCACGGATGTGGATCAACCGCGGAACCTGGCGAAGTCAGTGAC
>JBBKWL010000068.1:0-24962 GCA_037968975.1 Woeseiaceae bacterium
CACTAAGATAACCGCCTTCCTGCGTCAGCACGGTGGGAAGCCCTAGCGATCCCAGTTGCTCGCCAATTCGCCCGAAGCCGTCGGTCGAAATGCGCATGCCCTGGAACGGATCGCTCTCATGTGCATCGAGACCAAGGGCAATTACAATCGCGTCGGGGGCGTAAGCAACAACACTGTCGAGTGCCTGCTCGAGCGCGACCAGATATTCGTCATCCCCGGTGCCACGCGGCAACGGCAGGTTCAGATTGAAGCCGTCGCCCTCGCCCTCGCCACGCTCATTCGCATACCCCCAGTAGAACGGGTAAAAACGAATCGGGTCGGCGTGGATTGACACAGTGAACACATCAGCGCGCGAGTAGAAAACGCGCTGCGTACCATTGCCGTGATGGACGTCGACGTCGATGATGGCGATTTTGGCGAACTTGTCGCGCAGTTGTTCGGCGGCAATCGCAGCATTATTGAAATAACAAAATCCACCAGTGAGATCCTGCGATGCGTGATGCCCAGGCGGGCGGGCCAGTGCATAGGCCGCCGCGTCACCGGCCACCACCAGGCGCGCTGCGTGTGCCGCGGTCATCGCGCTCCAGCGCGCGCTGTGCCAGGTGTCCCTCGTGATTGGGCTGGACCCGTCATAACAATGAAACCCAAGCTGGCCGACGGCGGACTTCGGGTAGCCGTCGTCACGGCTGATCGGGTGAATGTTGGGAAGGATCTCGGCCGGCGCGCCCGGGACGCGAGACCAGCGAGTATAAATAGTCTGCAGAAACTGCAGGTAGCGGTCGGTATGCACCGACTCGAGTACGGCATCGCCATAGTCGACGGGTGCTTGCTGCTGCAAGCCTGCCTCCAGCGCCCCCTCCAGCAAACGTCGCGCCCGCTCTGGTTTCTCCGGTGCTTCCTCTCGTTCGCCCGACGACAGAATGACTTGCGGATCGTGGTCGAGTTGCGCCGCGGAGAAAACAACTTTCATGATTCCACGCCAAGCTGCCTGAAAGCGTCGCCCTCCAGCATGTAAATCTTCTCGTCGATGCAGTGGGTCAAGCCGTGCTTCTCGTAAAACGCCTGCGCGGTCATATTCGCGCGATCGACCGATAGTCGCAGATGATCTGCGCCGTGCTTCACGCCCCATTGGCATGCGGCAGCAAGTAGCTTGCGCCCGATGCTGTCACCACGTGCTTGCTCGTCGACGAAGATATCCTGAACGTAAACGCCTGGCGTGCCATACCAGGTCGAGAAGGTAGTAAAAAATGCCAGCACGCCGACAGGTTTTGCGTCGCGCGAGGCAATTAGTGCGTGCACGGCCGGGTGATCGCCTGCCAGCGCGCGCTTTAAATCGCCGGCCGAACTGTGCAGTGCAACATGTGACGGGATTGCGGCAGCCAATCTGGTGATCAACGCATGCACTGTGGCTGCGTCATCGCTGCTTGCTTTGCGGATTACGATTTGACCAGCGGAAGTCAAAACGCGACCTTGTCTGCACCTTTAAGTTGCAACGTCGCCCTGGCCTCGTCCGGCGTTGCAATCTCGAATCCAAGTTCCTCGACAATGCGACGGATCTTTTGTACCTGCTCGGCGTTGCTTGCAGCCAGGTGGTCTTTGCTGATTAACAGACTGTCTTCGAGACCGACGCGCACATTACCGCCGAGAATGGCACCGATAGTCGCCAATGGAATTTGCATGCGGCCGGCAGACAACACCGAGAAACTGATATTGTCCCCGAGCATACGATCTGCCGTTGCCTTCATGTGCATCAAGCTTTCTGGCGAGGCATCGATGCCACCTAAAACACCGAGAACAAATTGGACGAACACGGGTGGTTCGATCCGTCCCTCGCGCAAATAGAATGCCAGGGTCTGGATGTGGCCAACGTCGTAACACTCGAACTCAAAGCGCGTGCCGCAGCCGCTGCCGAGCGATTCGAAAATCTGCTCGATGTCGGAAAATGTATTCCTGAAAGTTGTGTCCTTGGTGGCGTCGAGAAGTTTCGGTTCCCAATCAAACTGCCAGTCTTTGTAGCGCTTTTTCATTGGAAACAAGCCGAAGTTCATCGATCCCATATTGAGCGATGCCATTTCGGGTTGCAGTAACAGTGGGGCAGCCAGTCGCTCCTCCAATGTCATCAGCGAACTGCCGCCGGTGGTGATGTTGATCACCGCATCGCAGCGTTGCCGGATCTCGGGCAAAAACTGCATGAATACATCCGGGTCAGCCGTCGGTTGTCCGGTCTCGGGGTTGCGTGCGTGCAAGTGCAGAATCGATGCGCCGGCCTCAGCAGCAGCAACCGCCTGGTCAGCAATATCTTTCGGTTTGTAGGGCAAATACGGGCTCATCGTCGGCGTATGGATCGAGCCGGTGACCGCGCACGTGATAATGACTTTGTTATTCATAATTGCCCATGTTGCGTTACGCTTGAAGTATAGCCGCGAAGGATGCTCATGATGCAAGTTACAGATCGGTTTTGTCGTTTAGTGTTGTTGCTCGCGGTCGCGCTATTATCGACGACCGTAGCACAGGGGCAGCGCGCGCCGGTGCTGCAACAAATCAAGGCACCACATGACTATTACTTTCGTGAAATGTACCTGCCGCAAGTATCCAGCGGTCCGCAAAGCCCGGCGTGGTCACCGGACGGTCAGGTACTTATCTACTCCATGCAAGGCAGCTTGTGGCGGCAGAACCACGATTCGACAACGGCGATTCAGCTAACGGCCGGTCCCGGCTACGATCATCAGCCGGACTGGTCACCGGACGGACGGACCGTACTATTTACCCGTTACCACGATGACGCGATGGAATTGCAGCTACTGGACCTCGAATCGGGAACGACTACGCCGCTAACCAGCGGCGGCGACGTAAATATCGAACCGCGGTGGTCACCGGACGGAAAGCAAGTCGCTTTCGTCTCCACGCAAGAAAGCGGGCAGTTTCATGTGTTCGTCGGTACGCTCGACGAAGACCGTCTAATGGCATCACGACTAAACGCGGATCGACGCAGCGATATCGAGCGTTATTACTACAGCGCTATCGATCACGAGATCAGTCCGGTGTGGTCGCCGGACGGCAAAGCGCTGCTGTATGTCACGAATCCGGAATCGCCCTATGGTACCGGTGACCTCTGGTACCACCCGCTGAACGGCGATGCCGCGCCATTTGTAGTGCGCCGAGAAGAGACAACCTGGCGCGCCCGGCCGGATATTGCGCCGGACGGACGACGCATTATTTACTCTTCGTATCTCGGGCGACAGTGGCATCAACTGTGGATGACAACGGTTGCGGGCAAGGGCGAACCATTTCCGATCAGTTACGGAAACTTTGATACGAGCTATGCGCGCTGGTCGCCGGACGGCGAGCGCATCGCGTATACAAGCAATGAAAATGGCAACACCGAGCTACGCGTGTTGCAGATCCCGGGCGGCAAAATCAGTAAGGTCGAGGTAAAAGAACGGCGCTACGCCGTGCCCGTGGGCTCGGTTCGGTTATCGATTTTCGATAGCGGTGGCGCCACTGCCGCGGCGCGCGTTTCCGTGGTCGCGGCGGACGGTCGTGCGTACGCGCCGCACAATGCCTGGACACACGCTGACGATAGTTTCGATCGCAAACAGCGCGCAGAGGAAGCGCGGTATTTTCATGCAAATGATGTGACCGTCGTTGACGTGCCTGTTGGTAAAGTGGCGATCACTGTGTGGCGCGGACCGGAAACCCGGATTGAACACCGTGTCGTGGACGTGACTGCCGATAAGCAATCGGCTTTACGCATCGATCTACAGCGTCTGGACTTGAATGACGAATGGTCGAACTGGCGGAGCGCCGATGTACATGTACACATGAATTACGGTGGAACATACCGGAATACGCCACAAAATTTGCTGCGGCAGGCTGACGCAGAAGATCTGGACATGGTTTTCAACCTGATTGTTAACAAGGAACAGCGAGTTCCGGACGTAAGCTATTTTTCCGGGATCGCGGACCGCGCTTCCAGTGCGAATGTGGTCATTCAACATTCGCAGGAGTTCCACACCGGGTTTTGGGGTCACCTGGCGTTGCTCGGACTCGGCGAGCATCTGTTGCTTCCGGATTACTCCGCGTATCCCGAAACTGCGGCAGCGAGTCTGTATCCCGACAATGCGACCGTAGCGGATATGGCGCACGAGCAGAACGCGATCTCTGGTTATGTCCATCCCTTCGGCTTTCCGTTGCCGGACCCGGCAAAAGATACGGCGCTTACAAATGCTTTGCCGATTGACGTTGCGCTCGAGAAGGTCGATTTTTACGAAGTGCTCGGGTTTGCCGAGCATCGGGCTTCGGCGGAAATCTGGTATCGATTGCTGAACTGCGGGTTTCGGATAGCAGCAGCTGGCGGCACCGATGCGATGGCGAATTACGCATCGTTGCGCGGCCCGATCGGCATGAATCGTACTTACGTCTATAGCGATGTCTGGCCGGGCGACCCGAATGCGCGGCGGGATGCCTGGATCGGCGCACTGCGTGAGGGCAGAAGTATCGCGACCAATGGCCCGTTGCTCGGCTTGAAAGTCGGTAGTGCCGGCCCGGGTGACGCATTGAAATTTGCTGAGAAGGAGACTGTCACGTACAGCGGATTCTTGCGTTCTGCGGTGCCGCTGGACAAGTTGCAACTCGTGAGGAATGGCGAGGTTATTCGCGAAATCGAGATCAATAAAGAGGGTATGTCGGCTGACTTCAGCGGAGAAGTCGATTTTTCAGAAAGCGGCTGGATCTTACTGCGCGCCTCGGCGTCCGGTCCGCATCGAGATGTTTTCGACATGTACCCGTATGCAACGACCAGTCCAGTGTATGTCGATATCGGAGGTGTCGGTCCGCGGTCCATCGTAGATGCCGATTATTTTCTTGCGTGGATCGCGCGCGTCAGGGCAGCGGCGGCGTTGCACCCAGGTTACAACTCGATGGCAGAGCGGAATCGTATCCTCGAACATATCGATACTGCGGCTACTGTTTTTCAAGCTCGGCGGAGCCTGCCGTAATTCGATGCGGCCGGTACACTGGACGTACAGTACTGAGCTGTGAGGATTCAAATATGTCTCGATCGAACGCCATTCGACTTGCCGAAATATTCCTGCTGGTTCTGGTCGCCGTGCTGCCAGGCAGCGGTGCGAATGCACAGGAACGCGGAGAAGACGGCAAACTAAAAGAGCTCACCCTGCTTGTCGGTGAGCGTGAACGCGCTTTTCTGCTGTATACGCCAGCGAACGCGAGCCAGAACGCCGGACCGCGACCCCTTGTTCTCGTATTTCACGGTGGCGGTGGTACCGCGAAAGGTATTGCCCGTGAAGTAGGGCGGTCTATGCACAAGATTGCTGATCGAGAAGGGTTTTACGTTGCCTATCCGAACGCGGTCGAGAAGATGTGGGACCTCGGCTCTGGTGTTATATCTGAATCGCTTGACGTTCGCATTGACGATCGCAGCTTCTTTGGCGAGCTTATCGACGAACTCGTAAACCACTTGCCGATCGACGAGCACCGTATTTTTGCCACGGGTATTTCGCGCGGCGGCCAGGCATCGTATTTCGTGGCTTGTGCGCACCCTGATCGTATTCGCGCCATCGCACCGGTCGCGATGCCGATGCCGGTGTACCTGGAGAAAGAATGCGCGGAGGCACCGGGTACAGGCATTGCCATACTCAATGGCACCGATGATCCGCTCGTGCCCTACGACGGTGGTCGCATAAAAGTCGGCAAGCAGGAGCGCGACGAAGTGCTATCCACTGACGCAACGGTTAAGTTTTGGCGTTCCAGGAACCAGTGTTCAGCGGAAGCGAGCGACGAACAGCTTATCAATACAAAAAGAGACCGCATGGAGGTACACCGAACCCGCTGGGCAAGCTGTGAGTATGGCCCTGTGGTTTTGTATCGAATTGAAGGCGGTGGTCACACCTGGCCCTCCGGACGACAGTACTTGCCGCGATTCGTTGTCGGGCGCGTCAACAAGGATATTGATGGGGCTGAGGAAGTCTGGTCGTTCTTTAGTGAGTTTCAGTAACCAACTCCCGCATCAGCAGAATTATTCCGGTCGCGCGCTGCACCGACCAATGCAAACCACAATCATCATAACTGCGACCGGCGCACGGGTCAGAGGCAGCGGGTCTGACATACGATCCTGGTATGTATGTGAACCCTTCCAGAGCAGCGGCACTTCTCACGATTTCGCTATGTCTGTCCGCCTGCAGTGGTAGCTCCTCGGGCGGCGGGGCACCGCCTGGCATGCCACCACTCCCGCCGGCCGGCCCAACGACATTCCATTGCAGCAAAGATGCGTCCTGCCCTGAGGTGCTGATCATTGGCGATCCGCACTCCGAAGTTAACAATGCCCCGGATCCATTTCGTGGCTACGGTGATCCCAGTCTCGAATATGACGCGACTACGGGAGTGCTATGGTTGGCGTATAGCTGGCTGAATACACAGGTCAGCGATCCGGGACCACCAGCCGTTTTCGATCTGGGTGTACGAACGCGTCTCGCTCGCAGTGACGATGACGGTGCCTCCTTCACTTTCGTCCGTGCTGTCAATGATATGCAGATGGAGGCACATCCCGATACCGGTGTTATGGGGTGGAGTACCCATGAAGTGTCAACGCTCGTACAAGAGCCGACGGGTGAGTGGCAGATCTTGTGGCTGAAATATTTTAATCCGTTTGGAACAGTCTCGGGTGTCGACGAGCGGCAGGAATTCCTTTACTGGCGCACAACTGCAGCGACACCCGATCTTCTGGGAGATAACAGTGCCGTTTGGGGCACGTTTGCCGCGACCTCCGATTCCTGGGGCGCTCCATACGATTTTAATGCGATCCCGGAGCTCGCCGACTGCATATTGCAAAGTGAGCCTGGTCTGTTCTCCTTCAGCGGTGCAACCTACCTCGCGACGTCATGCCTGGTGGCCGATGCATCGGGACGTCGAACCGATCTCGAACGCCTGGAACTCCTGCGACAAACGCCGACAGGTTACGACTATGTCGGCACCATTCTTGATGCGCAGGATGCAGCTGATCTTGGCGTGGACACGATAGAACAAGCGGATATCTCAGTCGCACGTGATGGCAGCATACTGTTAGTGGTCACGCCGATCATCCTGGCAGCGGATCCATCGCACCAGGGTTGCATGGTCTTCTCATTTGAGGATTTCGCTACCGCCTCATTAGATCGAGACACAAATGGTGTCGCTATTCCTCGTGCCATTATTACCGCCGACGGCAACAGTTTGGGTCCGGGTCTGTGCACCTACGATGCGAACAGCGATACCGGCGTATTGTTGGTGATAACAACAGTCACCGGCAGTGGTGGCACTCTTGATGTTGAATTTTCACTCCACGCGACTGGCGTTCATCCCTGACCCGGCAACGGTCACCCGGCCGTCATCTTGACAACGTAACGGCGCGGTCTAAAAACTTTTTGGTTTCCGCAAGTGTGTCGCCGGTGAAATTGAGCGGCGGTGCCAGCGTAACCACAACTTTCGCGTGCCCAGGCAAACCCTCTAAATCACAGAACCTGGTCCGGGCCCCCGCAGGTGCAGGCGGTTACCCACGCAGGATCGGCGGCCTGGGAACGAGCACCGGCGTCCTGCGTTTGTACTCTTCATAATCTTCCTGGCCACCCCAGCGTTCGTCGGCCTTGCTTTCCAGCAGTGGTATCCCGCTAACCCTGGTCAGTAGAAGCGTTACAAACAGCGGCGAGATCAGCGTCGCCCACTGCCAGCCCTGGAGCACCGGCACGGCGACGATGGCCATTCCCGTCCACAGCATGATTTCCCCGAAGTAATTCGGATGCCGCGACCAGGCCCAAAGGCCCACGTTGATGAACTGACCTTCGTTGTCTTTGCTGGCCTTGAAACTCGACTTCTGCCGGTCCGCGACTATCTCGATGAGCATACCGATCGCCCATACGGTAACGCCGGAGACACCAACCGCCCCAAGCGGCACGCGGGTGCCGCCGGAAATGACCGCGAGCGCCGCTGCTGCGGTTAGCAAGACCCAAAGGCCCTGCAGCGTCCACGCCATAAAGAATTTCTGCGGCTGGTTCTTGATGTCGTCGAAGCGGCTGTCGCCACCCGAGCGCGAGATGCGCAGATAGAGAAACGTCGAGAGCCGCAGGGCCCAGACCATCACCATAGCGGTCACAAGCGCCGCACGCAGGTCGAGTTTGGCCGAAAGGAGTACGGCGACCAACGCCACGGTGACATAGGTGACGCCACCGATCAGATCGTAATAGCGTTCTGTTCGTGTCAGTGCCGAGGGGACGAACGCCAACCAATTGATAGCGAATGCCATTGCACCGCACAGCGCAAACACCGGTATGGTACCAATGCGTTCGCCGCCGTCGCTGCCCGCCCACGCCATAAAGGCGCCAGCCGCGATTGCGATGAGTGTTGCTGCGATGGCCTGCGAGCTACTGCGCTCACTCATGCTGGCCGGGTCCGGTAAGTTTTTGTTCGATCGTCATAATCATCACGGTACGGCAAGGGCCAAGGAAGCCGCAAGCCAGATTGGGCACCTGCTAAAACCAGGGACAGTTTACTCAATTACCTATTTAATTGCGGCCGCACAATTCGCTGCCGCCTGTATATTTGCTCAATAGGTAACAAACGCTTCTTTCTCGATCTGCAGGTTCTGACCCAAAAAAGGTGATTGAGTAAACTGTCCCTGGTTTTTGGGGTGCGCTAGCCTTGTGCGAGATTGAGTGACTGATCTGCGCTACCTTCACTGTTGAAAGCTTCGATCCACTCGGACAACGCGTCGGGCTTGAGCGCGGCGCTGTACAAATAGCCCTGGCCGAAATCGTAACCGCAAGCACGAAGTATTTCCGCATCGGCGGCGGTTTCCACACCTTCTGCAACCACCATCAGGTTTAGTGCGTGCGCCATCTGCACTGTCGACTCGACGATCACGCGATTGCCCGCGTGCCGGTGCAGGTTCAGGACAAACGACTTGTCTACCTTGAGAGCGTGTACCGGCAGATCGCGGAGATAGGCGAGTGACGAATAGCCAGTGCCGTAGTCGTCGACAGAAATGAGAAAGCCCAGCTCACTCAGCGCCTCGATGACCTGCAAGGCGCGTTGCGGATCGACCATCATCGCACTCTCGGTTATTTCGAGTTCTATTTGCTTTGGGGATACGCCTATATCGAGCAGCAGATTCGCTATCAGTTCTGGAAATCCGACATCCTGCAGCATGCGGGCGGAAATATTAACCGCAACTCGCAATTCCAATTCTTCATCCTGCCACGCAACCGCCTGTTCGAAAGCGCGCACCAGTGTCCAGTTCGAGAGCGGCCGAATCAGATCGGTCGCCTCGGCCAGCTCGACAAACTCAGCGGGATTCACGGCGCCGAGCACGGCATCCTCCCAGCGCAACAATGCTTCGACGCTGTCGACACGACCGGTTTTCAGGTTGACCTGTGGCTGATAGTGTAACTCGAGTTCGCTGTTCGTGATGGCCTGCCGAAGCCGCGTGGCGATGGTTAATTTACGCACGCTGTGACGGTCGTTACTGGAATCGTAAAATTCGAACTCTGCACCGTTCCGCTTCGCCGAGTACATGGCGATATCAGAATACTTAAACAGGGTTTCGGCGTCCTTAGCGTCCTCGGGATACCGGGCGATGCCAATACTCAGGCCGACCTCTATAGCGATGCCCGACGTCTTGATAGGTTTCTTGAGACAGTCGGCAAGGTCCCGAGACAACTCGGCTATCACATTGGAGTCATGCAGCTGATCGATTACAAGCGCAAACTCGTCACCGCCAATGCGTGCAAGAAAGCCACGACTCGATGCAACATCAGCCAGGCGCCGTGCTACCTCATGCAGCACATAGTCGCCCACGTTGTGGCCGAGCGTGTCGTTGACTTCCTTGAACCGATCCAGATCGATCATCAGCAAGGCGACAGGACTATCTGATCGGTGTTGTGCCAGGCACGCGTCAAGATGTGCCGCCATCGCGGCTCTGTTCGGCAACGATGTCAGCGGATCGTGAGTTGCCTGGAATTGCAGTTGCTGCTGCTGGGCCTTGCGTTCACTTATGTCACGGATAATCGCCGTGTACAGTAATTCTTCTGTCAGCTGTACGCGGCTGACAGACAATTCGACGGGAAAATTGTCGCCGCCCATCGTTCGGGCGTTGGATTCGAGAATCGAATCGGCGGCACGGTCAAATACCTGACTTTGGCTTTCGTCGTCCCGAGTGGTCAGCTCAGGAACGAAATCGAATATGGATGCGCCAACCAGTTCGTCGAGTTCACATCCAAACAAGCTGGCCGCAGCCGGATTCGCTGTCCGGATACTGCCGTCAGCATCAATACACACAATGCAGTCTGTTGACGACAGCACGATGCTATTGAGCAGCGCTTCGCGCTTGCGAAATCCAACCGCGTACATCATTGCACGCACGGTTTCGGATTCCAGCGAGCGCAGCGTGGCAAGTAAATAGGCAGTGGTTACGGTAATGGCGAGCGGCACTATCTTGATGATCAGGTCGAAGGTCGCATACAGGTAAAGTGCGAAGCCGGACATGGCCGCCATGGACGCGGCGATGACCAATACGTTTCTTTGCCAGGTTTGCCGGCAGAACCAATAACCGAGAATCAGGCCGAAGAGTGACGCGATGAGCCAGTACAAACGCTCGTCGAGGAACCGCAGATTGCCCGTGCGAGCCGACTCATAGGCGAGAGCCTGGACGATGACACCCGGCAGCGATTGATACACCGGAACCGGCACCATGTCTCCGAGTTCAATGGCGGTCGCGCCAACAAATACGGTTTTGTCGGCAAAATACTCGGCCGGCGTTCTGTTGGCGACAATATCGATGTAGGACAACACCCGAAACGAGGAGGGGCTGATCGTGTAGTCGATGATGATCTCGGCATCATTTTCGGCCGCCAAGTCGCCTAATGCTGCCGCAACAGCCGGCAGCGTGCGGCCAGCAACGCTCCAGGTGCGGCGCACACTCCTGACGAGGCCATCCGCATCCGGTTCGAGATTTACGGATGCGACTGCAACATGTGGGCGCAGGATGTCCAACGGTTCCGTGACCACGAGCGCGGTGCTTGATGCCGATGCGTACTGAAAGAACGCGGGCAGGATGATCGGTTCGCCGTCCCAGGCAGCCATCGCGGTTGCCAGCCGTTGGTCGTCGAGCGGGTTCGATGCCGCGCTGAAATCAATATCGATAAAAAGCTGCTGTGGTGGTGCCTCGGCGAGCTTCTCGATTAGCGCTGCATGGTGGCGTCTGGGCCATGGCCATTCGCGAAGCTCTGCGATGCTTTTCGCGTCGATAGCAACGATAACCACGTCACTATCAATTTCGTGCTGCAACATGCTGGCACCCGCATCGCCCATGCCTTGTTCAAGGCGAGTGACAATATCAGTCCGCGAGCCAATCCACGCAATCAGCAACGATGCCAGCGCGACCAGCGGCCACGGAACGCGGCGCCGGCGCATGGTCAGATTCCGGTCAGGTCGCCGAGGTCAGGTAGCGGATCTATGACCTCTTCGACAACGGCTTCCACCGTCGTCTCGGTGCCGTCAAGCAGGGTATCGAGCGACTCGCCAATGCCGTCGTCAAGACCCAGGTCGAGGTCAGCGCTAATTTCAATGCCACCCGCTTCAACGCCAAGAGCGATTTCGCCGCCGCCCAGATCCGCGCTCGCGGCGACGCCAGCATTCAGGTCAAGTCCGCCCAATTCGAGGTTGGCGCTGGTCGCAACTTCCAAATCACCGAGCCCGAGCACGACATTGCTAGCCGTGGATATCGTGCCGACGCCATTGACGTCAATGACTGGATCGACGCTGGCAAGGATATTGCCAGTTGTTGACGAGCCGGAACCCGGTTCGCCAAACC
Organism: Woeseiaceae bacterium; assembly: GCA_037968975.1. Taxonomy (GTDB): domain Bacteria; phylum Pseudomonadota; class Gammaproteobacteria; order Steroidobacterales; family Woeseiaceae; genus UBA1847. Next base: position 11,858 of record JBBKWL010000068.1, read on the forward strand.
CACGTGCGAGAGTTTCGCCGCTAACCATATCGATAATCGAAATGTGCGGGTCGTCGCGGTGAATTCTTGCGATCTGTCCTGCGATCAGGTCCACGACATCACCAACACCCGGTGCTTCAACCTGAAGTTCGCCCTCGAACAGTGCGATCGTCGTCGTATCCGCGTCGACGGTGACATTGAACTGGGTGCCTTTGACAACAGCAACCAGATACGCAGCTTCGACCCGCAACTTGTTGTCGCCGCGGGGTGCTATGTCATAGAACGCGTTGCCACGCTCCTGGATCACACGCTGCATTGGCCGACCTGGAACCGGTCCTTCCAGAATTTCAACTGTTGTGTTGGCAGCAACGGAGATCATTGATTTGAACTGGCGCATACGAATGTTGCCGTTGACACCGGTCGATGCAACGGACGGCATACTCATGATCATGCCGGTTGCTGGCGTTTGCCAGCGTTCTGACATACGGACCTTTACCGGGCCCGCTGCGTCTTCAACGGTCAGGTCATGTTTTTCGTATTCAACCGCCGCCAGGGAAACAGGGCTCGCAGCGAGTAACGTGGCACACGCCAGAATCGGCCACTTACTGAAAACTGAAATATTCATTTGACTCGTCCAATGAGATTGATAACTTCCATGGAGCTATTTTAATAATAAAGCACCTGTCGGCACTAGGAATCGGGTCACAAACGCGAGCAAAAATGCGTCACATGTGAGGCGCATCACGGCAGAATTTTCGTGCTTATTGGACAATAACGATCATCATTTTTCGGCACTTTGGCCAGTGGCTTTGCATAACCTTGGCTAGCGACAATCAATGAAAATTTTCTCACCATTCCTGTTTCGACTTGTCATAAGTGGCTGCCTGCTCGGCATGACTGCGGCGTCGGCGTTTGCCGAAGAATTGAAGGTCGCCGTCATTCTCGACAGCACGGCATATGCGCCTGATGAACTGTACAACGTGTACCGGCCGTACCTGGGTCAGCCCGTCAGCGAAGAGACAGCTAATCAAATTGCCGCGGCATTGCGTGACAAATATTCGGCCGATGGTTTCGCGCGGCCGGGCTACGCGATTCTGGATTCGGGTATTGCGAGCGGTATTGTTCGCATTCAGATGACCGAAGCCAGGATTTCCCGAGTTGAATTCGACGGCGATGCGGGGCCATACAGCGACACGTTGCAGCGAATGCTCGGAGACTTGCCGTCGAACGAGTCGTTGCGACCGAGCGAAGTCCGGGAAACGCTGCAGCGTGTGCGTCGCCTGCGTGGTCTCGATCTCGAAATCGAGACGGTCGCAGACGCGGAGGAGAACGGCGCTTTCGTGATGCAGGTTGTATCGGAATACGACCCGTTTGCCGGCACTGCCAGATTGTCGAACCGGGGTACGCAGGAAATCGGTCGCAAACTGTTTTCCGGCACCATCGCGGCGAACGGACTGCTGGGTAGCGATAGTACAACGAGTGCGTATTTCGCGACCGCCCAACATTCGCGCAATTATTTTGTTGGCGGCGCTATCGTGAATGCGGCGATCGGCTCGAACGGCACCACGGTGCAGTTTGGTGGCTCGGAGGCAGCGCTGGAAATCGACTCGTCAGGTGTATTGCTCGAGCAAGGTCGGCAACGTTTCATGCTGAAAATCTCGCATCCGCTGCAGCTCGAGTCTGGTCGCGATATTTTGGTCTGGACCGGGCTCGATGTGGACAATCTCGAGCTGCAGCAAGATGACGTCGCGAGTCGCGATGACCGTTTGCGCAGTGTGGATTCGGGCATGTCTTTGAAATGGCGTGGCAACTCAAGCGCAAACCTGGCCGCACTCGAGTTACAGCTCGGCGTTAGTGCATTTGGCGGCGAGATAAACGATTTCAACAATCCGGACGACCCACGCGAAAGTAACTATGCGATCTCCACGCTTCACTATGTGCATCTGCGCGAACTTAGTGATGTTTGGACCGTGCGTTTCGACAGTTACCTGCAACACTCGCCGGATATCCTGCCTTCGATCAAGCAATTCAAAGTCGGCGGCAATCGAATTGGCCGGGGCTTCGAAGCAGCGGCGGTGAGCGGTGATCGCGGCGTTGGCAACAAACTGGAGTTGAAGCGTCGCCTGAAACTTGGATCTCCGGCATTAAAGCTGGCCGATGTATACGGGTTTTACGATCTCGGCTCCGCGTGGCGTAACGATAGCAGCGGCCGCGAGTCTGCCGCATCCGCAGGCATTGGTTTCAATATAGATGGCAACTGGCTTGTCGCCAGCCTGGAGGTCGCGAAGCCCCTGACGCACGATGATGCCGACGGCGAGCGCGGTATTGGTGTATTCGTCGAAGTTTCAGCCAGCTTCTAACACCCCCAAAAACCAGGGACAGTTTACTCAATTACCTATTTTTTAGTCGTCGCAGCAACAGGCATCGCCTGTGCATTTCATTGCCAGACGGCAAAAGCCGCTATTGGAACCTGCCAGGTCTGACCCAAGAATAAATAGGTAATTGAGTAAACTGTCCCTGGTTTGGGGGGGGGCGTTCTTTTACTTGTCCGATTTAGAGTTACGTCGATGGGCCAATGCTGCATTGATCAGGCCTTCCGGGACGGACTCGGGTACCGCGTCGTTCGGTTCCTCGAACGCCTGTTTGCCCAGCGCTATCGTCTGCTGGTATTGGCGAACGAATTGCGAACAGTGGCGACACATCTTCTGGTGCAACCAACAGTCAAGCTTTTGCTTGAGCGGCAGGTCTTGCTCCAGAAAATCGACCATGAATTCGTCGAATTGTTTACAGGTCAGCATGTCAGTTCAAACGTTCCAATTCAGGTTCGAGCAGGGCCTTCAGGGCAGATCGCGCCCGGTGCAGGCGGGTTTTGACGGCGTTAACTTCTATACCCAGAATATCGGCGGTCTCTTGCGTCGAATATCCATCAATGTCACGTAGCAACAACGTCATCCGGTAAATATCCGGCAGTTGGCTAATCTTGTTGCGAACCACCGTTTTCAGTTGTGATTGATCGATCATTGCACCAGTGTCCGAAGATTGCGCGGGTTCAAAGCTTGTCACTCTTTGTCCGTGTTCGTCAAAATCCGGCAACAGGTGATCGATAGATTCTTCCCGCCGGCGACTGTTCGTGCGCACGCGCATCAGGCATTGATTCACGGTAATTCCTCGCAGCCATGCGCCCACTGACGAACGCTGCTCGAATCGATCGATGCTGTCGAAAGCAGCGACCAACGTATCCTGAAAACAATCCGCGGCATCTGCATCCGACCGCAGATAGCGTTTGGCAACGGCCAATACTTTGGAGCTGAATCGCCGGACAAATACGTCGTAACACCGATTCTCGCCGCTGCGCACACAGTCAACCAGTGCATGCTCATCCAGATTCGACATGTCGGCGTCAGCCCAGGTATTCGTGCCGGGCAAGCTGCTCGATTCACTTGTTGGGTGCGCCATTGCGTCAGGATACCTCCAGCGGGTATGGCAGGGGAGTTTTTCAGGAAATTCCTTCTGGTTTGTAACCTTTTCTGCCGCAGCGGCAACCTAGGGGAACAGCGCCATTCATAAATCAAATGTCGCTTCCTTCCAATTAAAAACAGGATATAGAAATGACAAACATAGGCAGAGGAATAGGCGCGGGGCTAGCGGCAACGGCAGTGCTTTCGATGATTATGGTCGCGAAAGGCATGATGGGATTGATGCCGGAGTTAGACGTGATTGGCATGTTGAGCTCGATGATGAACACGGCACCGGCCGTCGGTTGGGTCATGCATTTCATGATCGGCATGCTTGCCTGGGGCCTCGGATTCGTTGCGTTTCATCGCTTTTTGCCCGGTAGTTCCGATATTTCCAAGGGTATTAGCTTCGGCGTCGCAGCCTGGTTCATGATGATGCTGGCTATTATGCCGATGGCGGGTGCCGGCCTTTTCGGACTTAAGATGGGTCCGGTCGCACCGATGATGACCTTGATGCTGCATGTGATATACGGCGCGGTACTCGGCTTTGTGTATTCGAAACTCGGCCAAGGCGAAAGCACGGCGGTGGCGTAACGAAAACTGCAGCAACCGCACAATCGAAATCGCTGGCTGGCGTCCAGGTTTCATCCCCGCAATTACCTCCGAACCCGGATGGACTGGCGCCCGTCGGCGAACCACTTGGCGCTTAACGATCGACGCTTAGTAGTGCGTGCAACAGGTTATTCTGAAAATCGATATTGCCCGTTAGTTGACTGTGCCGTTCGCACAGGAAAATCGGATAGTCGACCGGAAAATCGCTGTATTCGTGCCGCGCGATCGTCGGGTCCGTTGTATTTCGTGCCAGCAGCGACGCTTTTGTCACTGTCCCATCACCGGGTTCGAGCATCAGTTGTTCGTAATCAGTACCCGCCAGGGGCTCCTTAATTTCACCCGGCGATAGTCGCAGTGCCCAGTCACCGTCAATCGGCTCTACAACGGCGCGGGCCGGAGTCGGGATACAATCGCCGCCCATGACTACGTACCGTATGTGGCTATCCGGGACGGGAACGGTCAAAGACCAGCTGAAGCGGCGAGCTCGCTCGATGTGCTTTCGAAAATAGCGTTCAAGCAGGTCCAAATACGCGTTCGCTTGTGCCGCATCCTTGAAAGACCGACGAATCCGCTCCTTCACAGCCTCGTCGAAGACGGAAAACTGAAAGCGTTGCCAAAAACTGTCGGCGCTAAATTGATCCTGTTGCAGTGGTCGTCCGTCCATCGCAACAAACCAATTCGTGATTGCGTGCGGCAGGACCTGGTACGTGCTCGGAAACGTGGCCGTGACTTCGGGCGGAATACTTCCCAGGCCAACCTTATACCCTTTGATCAATGTTCGCAGCGCGCCGACGGAGCCGAGATTGGGTGTCCCTAACAATACGACGCGACGAATACGGCTCGCGCCGTGCATGTTGACCGGAAAATCGTTGTCATTGAGAACATCGACATTACCGTAGCGTACGTAATAACGAGCGATCAGCCCGCCCATGCTGTGTGCAATCACATCGACTTTTAGCTGCGGGTCGCCGTAGTCCTGCCGAACGCTTTCAATGAACGCGTCAAGCTGCCGCGCAGATTCGACATTGTCCTGGCGCCAGTCGTATCTGAAGACGTAGTAGCGCTGTTCGCCCAGGGCGGCCGGAATACCCGGCTCGCTTGGCGAATAGCCGCCGGCCGCTTCGAGTATCGCCAGAATACGGCCATAGTAGTCGACGCCCCATGTGCTTCTAGCAATACCACTTGGCACGAATCGGGACGGCGCCGGCGTCAAACTAACCGGGTCGATGTCGTACTTAAGTACTTCATAGTCGCTGAAAACAATTTTGCGCAATGACCCCGGCCAGACTTCCTCGTGGTTATTCAGGTCGCTCAAGCGACTGCCCAGTGCCCCGTGAATCAGCACGACCGGTGGAATCTCGACTTCGCCGCCGCGAGTACTATAAATGCGGGTGAGATCCGTGGTGGGCGTGCCGCCGCACGCTGACAAGGTCAAAAATACGAGCAACATTGCCGCGCGAGTCCTGCTGGGCATGCTGGGTGACCTGCTTGGCTGGTTGGTCTGATATGCCATTGTCATCAGGATACCTGCAGCCGGTATGACAGGGGAATTTTTTAAGAATCTCCTGGTGACTTGTAACCTTTTTTGCCGCAGCGGCAACTTAAGGGTACAGCACCATTCATATATTGCCAGGAGATCATAATGACCGACTTTACCTTACACACTGAAGACACAGCGCCAGTGGCGAGCAGACCGCTGCTCGCAGACTCAATTCAGTCGTACGACATGATTCCGGGGCTTCACGCTGTGATGGCCGAAGCGCCGGGTTTGCTGGAGGCGTACAAAGCCGTGCACGAACTGTTTGTGAACTCAAGCTTCAATAACGACGAATTGACCGTCGTCTGGCAAGCAATCAACGTGGAACATGCCTGCCATTATTGCGTTCCCGCACATACTGGTATCGCCAAAGGCATGGGTGTCAGTGACGACGTCACCAATGCATTGCGCAACGAGACAGCGTTGCCCAACGCGCGCCTGGAGGCCTTGCGAACATTCACGCTCGCTATCGTGCGCGAGCGCGGCGCTGTAAATGACGCAACTGTACAAGCGTTCCTCGATGCCGGATTCACCAAACGTCAGGTTCTCGAAGTAATTTTGGGTTTGTCGCAAAAACTGATGTCGAACTACACCAATCACCTTGCTAATACACCCGTCGACACAGCGTTTCGAAAGTTTGATTGGCAGAAGGCGGCCTAGACTGCTGCTGGATGGCAATCGGCACAGCATATAAATGGCTCTTCGGAGTTCAGTTTTTCATAGCGCTGCTGCTGCGAATACAAATCAAGTTTCCAAAAATCCGGAGGGCCGGTAGTGAAAATTAATGCATCAAGGTATACCCACCTTCTTGGGTGGGACAATCTGCTGGTGCTACTGGCGGCTGGCGGCATCGCCGAAGCCGTACTGGAATTCTTTGCGTGGTGGATTGTGCCGGCTACGCTCGGCAAGCCCATGCGACCCGACATCCTTGTGTCGGATATCGCCAGATCCTTATTGCACATCGATATTTCCGTTGTCCTCGCGGTCACCATCCACCTGCTATTGGGAGTCCTGATTTTTCCGTTATTGTTCGTCGTTGCCCGAGCTGCCATCGGATTCAAGACGACGCTGATACCCGCCGTGATATACGGAGTGCTCCTCTGGGCCGTTGCGCAGATGTTGCTCGCGCCGCTCGCAGGGCGACCTTTCATGCTGGGGTTGATCCCATACACGTGGGCGTCCCTGGCCGGACACGTCCTTTATACAGTCGCGATGGCGCTTGCCATTACACGGCTAACTACAAGCGCAGCAGACAAAAACCTGGTGCGATGTGGTCGCTAATCAGGAGGCACTATGACGAATGCAACAATTGGTACCCGTAGCTTACTACTGGTAATTTTCTGCCTGACGGTGACGCAGATCGCGACAGCGGATGACACTAGCAGCTACCTCTCCATAGGCGTTGGCCATGTTGCCATTCTCGACGACAATGTTGACGATCCGGAAGTCTACAAACTGGAATACCGGTTTAAACCAAGAACCAAATGGCAGTTGGCTCCAACCGTCGGGGTTGCTCGATCAGGCAACGATGCCAGTTTCGTATTCGCGGTTGCAGAACGAGATTTTCAACTATCAAGTCATTGGATTCTGACGCCCAGTTTCGGCATAGGCTCATTCGACGATGGCAGAGACGTGCAGCTCGGCAATGAACTGGAGTTTCGTTCGGGCCTCAAGCTTAGCTATCAGTTCGACAACAGGGTGCGCTTGGCGCTCGCCTTATTTCATCTTTCCAACGGTGGTCTGAGCGACCAGAATCCAGGCACTGAACCCATGTTTTTCTCGGTGTCGTTGCCACTTTGAACCTTGCCAGGTCTGACTCAAAAATAAATAGGTAATTGAGTAAACTGTCCCTGGTTTTTTTGCGTTATTTTCTGTCGCTCTCAAGGAAAGCCTTGTTACCGTCATCCAGTGGCCCAATAATGTTGGCCTATGGAATATAAAGACTATTACAAGGTGATGGGTGTCGCGCGCGACGCGACGCAGGACGAGATCAAGCGTGCCTATCGCAAGCTTGCTCGCAAGTATCACCCGGACGTCAGCAAAGAGTCGGACGCCCTGGAGCGCTTCAAGGATGTGGGTGAGGCGTACGCCGTGCTAAAAGATCCGGAGAAACGCACGGCCTATGATGAACTGGGTGCAGACTGGAAGAAGGGCCAGGATTTTCAGCCGCCACCCAACTGGGATCAGGGCTTCGAATTTCACGGTGGCGCCGCTGGCGGCCGCGGTGGAGCAGAGTTCAGCGACTTCTTTGAGACCATGTTCGGTCGTGGTGATTTCCGTGGTGATTTTCGGGGCGAGGACGCCGTTGCCAAGATCGAAGTCGATCTGGAGGACTCGTACCGCGGCGCGACCCGCAGCGTTACGCTGCGGCAAACAGAGATCGGCGATGACGGCCGTCCGATGGCGCGCAATCGAACTCTGAACGTCAAGATTCCAAAAGGGGTGCGACCCGGTCAGCACATCCGCCTAGCCAAACAGGGATCGGCAGGCGCCGGTGGCGGAGCACGTGGCGACCTGTTTCTGGAAGTTGCATTCAAGCCCCATCCGAAATTCAATGTTGAAGGCAATGACGTTTACCTGAATTTGCGGGTAGCGCCATGGGAGGCGGAACTCGGCGCCAGCGTCAAGACGCCAACTCCGACAGGCGACGTTGACCTGACGGTTCCGCGACACTCGAAAGCCGGACGCAAGCTGCGTCTCAAGGGCCGCGGGCTACCAGGGAAAGTACCCGGGGATTTCTATGCAGTGCTGCAGATTGCCCTGCCGCGAGCAGCGACAGATGAGCAAAAGGCTGCGTATCGCGAATTTGCGAGCAGCTTCGACTTCGATCCCCGCCGGGACGAGGAGGGATAGGCAATGGGAACAAAAAAACGGCAAGACATACTGCAGTGCGAAATTATTGAGACACGTGTTGAGATGTCGCTTTCCGATCTGTGCGAAGTTTGCACTGTCACCAGCGAGCGTGTCGTACAACTGGTTGACGAGGGTCTGGTTGAACCAGTGGGCCGTGAGCCCGCCGAGTGGCGATTCAGCGGCCACAGCGTCAGACGTGTCGTGGTCGCAGAGCGGCTGTCGCGAGATCTTCGGCTGAACGCGGCAGGAGCGGCGCTGGTGCTGGACCTTCTCGACGAAGTGACGCAGCTACGCCAACGGCTATCCTGGCTTGACGAAACCGGTGACGTAAAAAAACCCTAACGCGGCGTTTCAATCCACGGCGCTGGCGGCTTGCGCATAGTCCGGCAAGGCTCGCTCTGCATTCTCCAGTCTGCTTTCCATTGCATGCCGGTCATAAAGCTGATTTCGTCGACGCGCAGCCTGCAGGCTTCCTGAATAGTCTCGACATTCAGCATCTTGCCAAGATTGTTGTAGTCATTGTTGCTGGAAGCGTACAGCGCGACCATTTTGTTGCCGTGCAGCAATGCCATCGCAACCGCTTGTTTGGCGCCGTCGATCTCAATTGTAAGAGTCTTCAAACGGCCGCTACGTTCCAGCTCAGCAATAACCCTGCGTACTTCATTTGCGTCTTCGTCATTGGCGTAGTCGGATTTCGCACCGAAATTGCGGTTTACCAGTTCGATGAACAGCTCAGCCTCGTTCGCCTCGCCCCAGTGCAAGGTTGGCTCGCGCTTGCGGATGTTTCGCAGGTCGTAAAGAAATTTCTGTTTCTTCTCGCGCGCGAAAGTATTGATATGATTATGGAAGTCGAACTCGAATTCGGACGGCACCAGGTTGAAACGCAGGTCCTGTTCGACAAAATTGGTTTCGAATTGCGGGCAGTGTTGCAGCAGCTCGCTGACCCAGCTTTGCTGCAGGTCGAACAGCACTGTGCGATCGGGAAACTGCTCGAAAAACTCGGGAAAATCCTGGTACTGCAGCCACAGGACCCGGCCGTCAGGATAGCTGCCGGCCATCAACATGTGGCGGTTCAGCTGCGCGTCGTAAACGAGTGGAATCAGACCATCCGGGCTGCCGTCGCTGCTTTGATGCGCCAGAAAATGAAAGCGATGCCTGACCGGGTCGTGAAAGGCGAACATGAGATCCCACTCATCCCAGGGACCCTGTCCGGGCGAGAACATATCCCAGAGTTTGCGACATTCGTCGCGGTCGGTTTCAGTGTAGATCACACATTTTTCCCATCACCTTGAACCCGCAATACTACACGCGGATACTGTTACTAATATATGCTAGATCGCTTTTTCTTGATGGAGTAAACCGAATGGACGGTGAAGCAAAACGGTTCTTGTTTGTATCGATCGACGCCTTGATCAGTGACATCGCCTGGCAGGTGTCGCGGGCAGGTAATGACGTTCGGTACTACATCGGCAATGAATCGGAGCGCCAGATCGGCGACGGGCTCGTACCGAAAGTTGATAGTTGGGAAGATCACGTGGACTGGGCGGATGTGATCGTTTTCGACGATGTTCTCGGCCAGGGCGAGAAGGCGGCGAAACTCCGTGCGGCCGGCAAGTTTGTCGTCGGTGGCACGGCGTACACCGACAGACTCGAGGACGACCGAACTTTCGGCCAGCAAGAGCTACGCAAACACGGAGTGTCGATCATCCCGTTTGAGGAATTTACTGATTTCGATACAGCCATCGAGTATGTCCGCGCTCATCCGGCGCCGTACGTGATCAAACCGAGTGGCGAGGCGCAGAACATCAAGCGGCTGCTGTTCGTCGGGCAGGAAGACGACGGCATGGATGTCATCCATGTACTGCAGTCCTACCAGGCCGTCTACGCCGATACCGTCAAGGTCTTCCAGCTGCAGCGCCGGGTGCGCGGGGTCGAAGTGGCCGTCGGTGCATTTTTTAACGGCTCCGACTTCATGATGCCGATCAACATCAACTTTGAGCATAAGCCATTATTCCCGGGCAATATCGGTCCGGCGACCGGTGAGATGGGCACGTGCATGTATTGGAGTGGACCGAACAAATTGTTTTCAGCGACGCTGGCCAAGCTCAAAGACAAACTTGCGGACGAAAACTACGTTGGCTATATCGACGTCAACTGCATCGTCAATGGCCAGGGGATCTACCCGCTGGAATTCACCGCGCGTTTTGGCTATCCGACCATCAGCATTCAGAGCGACGGTATCTCCTTGCCGATCGGCGACTTTCTCTATGGTATGGCAAGCGGCGAACTCACAAACTTCAAGACCCGCACGGGTTTTCAGATCGGCGTGCGTGTCGTGGTACCGCCATTCCCGTACAACGACCCAAAGACTTTTGCTGCGAACTCCAAAGACCGGATCATCATCTTCCGCAAACCTAAACTGGATGGCATTCACATCGAGGACGTGCGCCAGGTGAATGGCGAATGGCTGATAACCGGTAGCTCGGGCGTCGTGCTGATCGTGACGGGCATGGGCTTGTCAGTACGGCAGGCGCAGGCGCAGGCCTATCAGCGGGTCAAAAACATCCTGATCCCTAATATGTACTACCGAACCGACATCGGCGACCGCTGGTACGAAGACCATGATCGCCTGCACTCCTGGGGCTATTTGCGCGAGGCCTGATCGAGATCCTTGACAGTCGGTTGCCTGCGGCGCTGCGATTTCGGTGGCAACAGGTCGCGCATCGAATCCAGCTTGCCGAAACATAACAAGCGGTCGTTGGCCTGCAAGCTGCGCTCATTGCGCGGATTGGGGATGACGGTCGAGCCACGGTACAAAGTCAGCACATTGATATCGCTATCTCGCAGCTCGGTTTCTGTGATGGTTTTGCCGTCGAAGTTCGAGCCTTCGCGGATGAGAATTTCACTGACGCCATAACCGCGGCTGACCGTCAGGCGTTGCCGGATATCGATATCCGGAAAGTCGACGCGTGCAGCAATGTACTCGACCACCGCACCGGCGATATCCAGACCTGTGCATGTCTCAATACCTTCCAGGCCTGGCGAGGAGTTCACCTCCATGATCTGTGGGCCCTGGGAGCTTTCGAGCATGTCCACACCGGCGATTCGCAAGCCAAGAATCTGTGCTGCGCGTACGGCAGTCTCGCGATACTCTTCGCTCAGGTCGACAGCCTCCGCGACGCCGCCACGATGCACATTACTGCGAAACTCCTGACCCTGCGCGACGCGGCGCATAGCAGCGACGACGCGATCGCCAACGACGAATGCCCGGATATCTTTACCCCGGCTCTCGGCGACGAATTTCTGGATGAGCACGTTCTGCTTCTGGCTCTGCAGGAGTTCGATGATCGACTCTGCCGCTTTGACCGTATCGGCGAGCAGTACACCGATACCCTGGGTTCCTTCGATGAGCTTGATCACGACAGGGGCACCGCCGACCCGTTCAATTGCCGGCAGAACATCCTTCTTGTCGCTCACGAACGTTGTCCGCGGTATGCCGATATGATGACGGCTCAATATTTGCAGGCTGCGCAGTTTGTCGCGCGAGTTGGTGATACCGTTTGAGGTGTTTGCACAGAAGACACCCATCTCCTCAAACTGTCGCACCACAGCGGTGCCGTAATAGGTAATTGACGCGCCAATACGTGGCAGGACAGCATCATAGTGACTCAAGGGCTTTTGCCGGTAGTAGAGGTCCGGTGCACCTTCTTCCAGGTCAATCGCGAATTTCAGAGTATTGAGTACCTTGACGTTGTACTTTCTTTCCAGCGCTGCTTCTTTGAGTCGTCGAGTACTGTAAGAGTTGGGTCCGCACGATAGTATCGCCAGTTTCATAATTGCTACCTCGTTGAAAATTCAAGAAACAATCATGGAACCGAACGAAACCGGATAACGTCGATTTCAACGAGTCGAGTCATGTTTTGGGAAAGGTCAGTCAGGATACAGCAAGCGACTGTAGCTTGCGTTTCTTCAGGCCACATTCTCGACGGCGACTTGTTTATCGTAGGCGCTCAATTCGCCTGATCAGGCCAGATCTGACAATGGCCAACAGCCGGTTCCAAAATGAAACCGGCTGTTGGCATTTGCCAATGTTACGTGTGCGCTACTTGACAGCAGCGCCGATCAGGATGGCCGTGCCGTTCACGGCAACAACGCTGAAAACAAACTCGTTGTCCGTTCCCCCATTGTCCTGAGTCAGACCAAGACCAGCGTAACTACCGTCGGGCAACAGGCAGGTGCCGCCACCGCCATCAGTGACCTCGAGTTCAACGTTGTAGGCGTTCTGCCCGGCGTCGATTACGGAGATCTGCCCCATCAGCATGCAACCATTCGCGGACGTCCCGGAAACAACACCGGCTGCATCCACATCAAACGTTGACGCGTCACCGTATAGGTCGAAAGTCGAGTAGGAGGCCGCGACTGTCGCGAGGTCGCTGCCGCGCGTGAAAGCAGCGTCATACTGCGTGGTTACCTGGACAGCAACGCCGGTGCCATCAATCGTCATGTCCAGCGTTGCCGCTTCGTCGACAATACCGGTGTTGATTGTGATTGGTGCAGTCGTCAATCCGTTAGCCAGGAAATTGCCCGGTGCGGCATACATGGATCCCGAACCGCTGACCTGGTCGACGCTCACCGAGAGGGTGCCGTTTGCGCCGCCGACGAACTCGCC
>JBBKWL010000069.1:0-5694 GCA_037968975.1 Woeseiaceae bacterium
TCGAAACCGGAGATCGCGTGCATTTGCTTGGGTGCTGATAATACACGGATTTTCGACAATCCGAGGTCGCGCAGTATTTGCGCACCGACGCCATAAGTACGAATCACGGCCTCGCCATCCCGACGATCCGTAAGCTCGTCAGTGCTTTGGCCCAGGCCCTCAACGGCGTCCATGAAATCTCTCGAAGTTTCCTGCTCGCGCAACACGACAACCACGCCGACCGTTTCTTTGGCAATTCGCTCAATAGCAGACTCCAGCGGCCAGCCAAGTGAGCGGCTCTGCACACCAATTACGTCGCCCAGTGTGTCCTGTAAATGCACACGTACGAGTGGATTGTCATTGTTCTCCAGGTCGCCCTTGATTAGAGCAATGTGCACAGCGCGATTTACGAGGTCGTCGTAACAAACCATTTTGAACTCGCCGTGCTTATTGGTAATTTGCTGTTCTGCGATGCGTTCGACATTGCGCTCTTTCTCAAGGCGGTATCGAATCAGATCAGCGATCGTGCCAATACGGATAGCATGATCGCGCGCGAACCTTTCCAGGTCCGGGCGGCGCGCCATGCTGCCATCCTCGTTGAGAATTTCCACGATAACCGCTGCGGACTCCAGCCCGGCTAATCGGGCAAGGTCGCAACCCGCTTCAGTATGGCCGGCGCGTGTAAGCACGCCACCCGGTTGCGCCATGACCGGAAAAATATGCCCCGGCTGCCTGAGATCTTCGGGTCTTGCATCCGACGCCACGGCAGCCTGCACCGTGCGCGCACGATCATGCGCAGAAATGCCAGTTGTGATGCCCTCCGCCGCCTCGATCGACAGTGTGAAATTGGTGCCGTGATGTTGGTCAGTTTCACTCACCATCAATGGCAACCGCAGCTGGGCGCAACGTTCGCGCGACAATGTCAGGCAAATAAGGCCACGTCCGTGAGTCGCCATATAATTGATGTCTTCCGGGCGCACTTTCTCGGCGGCCATCAGCAAATCGCCTTCGTTCTCACGATTCTCATCGTCGACCATGATCACCATTTTGCCGGCACGAATGTCGGCAACGATATCTTCAATATCGCTGAATGCATTTTCCTTCGCACTTTCCATCGCCGTCGGATGCAGCGTCGTGTTATCGGACATAACCGTGTGCCTTTAAAGTTTTCAGAGATAAGCCGTCGGGATCTTTAGCCAATAATCGTTCGACATAGCGCGCCAACATGTCGACTTCGATGTTGACCGCCGTGCCAACAACATACTGGCTGATGATCGTAGTCTCAGCCGTATGCGGGATGATATTCAAGTCAAAGCTGCTTGCCGATACTGCATTGATGGTAAGACTGACTCCGTCTACACACACCGATCCCTTCTTCGCCACGTAGCGCGCAAATTCTGACGGTACTTCCACTACCAACCGGGTAGACCGAGCATCTTTGGTCACGGCAGTGACTTTGCCCAGGCAATCAACATGCCCGCTGACCAGATGCCCGCCGAGCCGATCACCCAGACTCAGTGACGGCTCCAGATTGGCTTTTGAGCCGACCGCAAGACCGCCCAAAGATGTCACCTGTAAGGTCTCGGTCGACACATCAGTATCAAATCCATCAGCCCGAAGTGCCGTCGCGGTCAGGCAGACACCATTAACCGCGATGCTCTCGCCGACCGCATAGCTGGAAAATGGCAAGCCATTCGATTGTAGCGACAGGCGTACATCGCCACCGATCGTTTCGATCGCTGCGATCGTTCCTTGTGCCTGAACAATGCCTGTGAACATTCGACTCAACTTTCCGGAATAGCCGTTATACGGGTGTCATTACCAATCTTAACAACGTCGGTGATTTGCAGCGCCCGACGATCTGCAAGTTGTTGCCAAGACGGTGTGTGGAACATGCCCATGGTCTCGCTACCCAAGATGTGGGGCGCCTGATAAATAACAAATTCATCGACCAAATCCTGTTCAACGAGTTGGCCAGCGATGGTTGGACCCGCTTCAACCAGCAAGTCGTTTATGCCACGTTTCGCCAGTTCTTGCAGAACCGACGGCAGATCAACGAAACCGTCACAGTCGCCAACAGTGAATACTTCAGCGCCTGAATTGCGAAGCCCTTCTGCGTGGCTGCCAGAGCCGCAAAAAATCAGAGTATCGCCAGGCAATGCGAGCATTTTGGCCGCCAGAGGCATGCGCAATTCACTGTCCAGAACAACGCGTAATGGTTGCCGGTCGAACGGATTCAGCTTCGCATCGCGTACAGTCAAAGAAGGATCGTCGGCAAGCACCGTTCCGATGCCGGTCATGATCGCGCCGGCACGGGCACGTAATCGTTGTACATCCGAGCGCGCTTCGACACCTGTAATCCATTGGCTTTGGCCATCGGCCATTGCTATCCGCCCATCCAGACTGCACGCGATTTTAAGTTTGACTCGAGGGCGTCCGCGCTCGATACGGCTCAAGAACCCTGCGATGAGTTGCCGTGCCTCGTGACGCAACAAGCCGCTGCGAACACCAATATCGGCCGCTCGCAAGCGCTGGATGCCTTTACCGTCTACCTTCGGGTTCGGGTCATTGTGTGCCACAACCACAGCTGCGATCCCTGCTTCTATCAGGGCGTCACAACAGGGCGGCGTCTTGCCATGGTGAGAGCATGGCTCCAGCGTGACATAGGCCGTGGCTCCTTTGGCCTTATCGCCCGCCTCGCGCAGTGCATTGACTTCAGCGTGCGCTTCGCCGAAGTGCGCATGCCAGCCTTCGCCCACAATTTTATCGTCCTTTACCAGTACGCAACCAACCATCGGGTTCGGGTGCGCACCAAACATGCCGTGCTCGGCAATGTGCAACGATCGTTGCATGTATTCACGATCTTTCGCGGAGAAGTCAGACATCCGGGCTTACTTGTTCTTGCCGAGCAACTCAGGCAAGAGCGACATCTGTTCGCGGCTTGCTGCGGTTTCGGAGATCCGTTGCAATCTTTTGATCTCTTCTTCGAACTCAGTGACATCCTGAAAGCGTCGGTACACGGAAGCGAAGCGAACGTAGGCGATTTCGTCGAGTGCCCGCAACTCCTCCATCACCAGATCTCCAACCAATCGGGACGGCACCTCACGCTCACCCATCGTTCGCAGTCGATGGATCAGTCGTTCAACTGCTTCTTCGAGTTCATCGCTGGGGACCGGCCGTTTTTCGAGTGCGCGAGTCATGCTGCTGCGCAATTTGGATTCGTCGAAAGGCTGCCTTGAGTTGTCGTTCTTAATAAGGCGTGGCATGACCAGCTCGGCAGACTCAAACGTTGTGAATCGTTCGTTGCAGTCGAGACATTGTCGGCGACGTCGAATCTGCCGCCCATCGGCGGCCAGGCGCGAGTCGATTACTTTGGTCTCTTCGTGACTACAGAACGGGCAATGCATGGGAAATTGCGACTATGCGTAGACGGGAAAGCGCTTACAAAGCTCAAGCACCTGACCGCGAACGCGCGCGATCGTCTCCTCGTTGTCGAGATCGTCCAGTATATCCGCTATCCAGCCACTAATCTCACGGGTCTCATCAGCACCAAAGCCGCGCGTTGTAATAGCCGGCGTGCCCAGACGCAGGCCGCTGGTGACGAAGGGTGACTGCGGATCGTTAGGCACCGCATTCTTGTTGACCGTGATATTTGCACGTCCGAGAGCCGCATCGGCGGCTTTGCCCGTGATGCCCTTGTCAATCAGGCTGACCAACATCAGGTGATTGTCTGTACCACCAGAAATGATTGGGTAGCCGCGTGCCGCAAGAACCTCGGCCATGATTTTTGCGTTTACACAAACCTGCGCCTGATACTCTTTAAACGATGGCTCCATCGCTTCTTTGAAGGCGACCGCCTTGGCTGCGATGACATGTTCCAGCGGCCCACCCTGAGTCCCCGGAAACACTAGCGAATTAAATCGTTTGGTCAGTGCATCGTTGGCGCGCGCCAGGATCATGCCGCCGCGTGGACCGCGTAGTGTTTTGTGGGTCGTGGTCGTAACGACATCTGCGAACGAAATCGGGTTCGGATAATGTCCCGTCGCAACCAATCCTGCGACGTGCGCCATGTCAACCATCAGATAGGCGCCGACGCTGTCCGCGATCTCCCGGAAGCGCTGCCAATCGACCACCCGCGAGTAGGCGGAGAATCCCGCGACGATCATTTTAGGTCGATGCTCTTTTGCTAATGCCGCAACCTGGTCGTAATCGATCTCACCGGTCGCAGCGACCAGACCGTACTGCACGGCGTTGTACAATTTGCCCGAGAAATTAACTTTGGATCCATGCGTCAGATGTCCGCCCTCCGCGAGGCTCATACCAAGGACCGTGTCGCCAGGCTCGCACAGTGCCATGTAAGCGGCCGCGTTTGCTTGCGATCCCGAATGCGGTTGCACGTTCGCATAGTCTGCCCCGAAGAGTTTTTTGGCACGCTCGATTGCCAGCGTCTCGGAGGTGTCAACATGCTCGCAACCACCGTAATAGCGCTTGCCGGGATACCCTTCAGCGTACTTGTTAGTCAAAACTGATCCCTGCGCCTGCATTACACGGGGGCTGGTGTAATTTTCCGAGGCAATCAGCTCGATGTGTTCTTCCTGGCGTGTCGCTTCCTCGGCTATGGCTTTTGCGACGTCGGGGTCAAATGACTCAAGCGTTGTTGAAGTGTCGAACATCGGGGAAAACTCCGCAGAGAGGTAGGGGAAAGGACGCGATGTTACTGCTTAGCCCGCCGCAACGAAAGACTGCACGATCCGCGTCCACGCCCGTGCAAGATTGTCTCGATTGTAACCACCGCCGCCAGTGCCAACGATGCGTCCGCCACAATGTTTGTCTGCTAGCCGACAAAGTGCTGCAGCGGCGCTGGCATGCGCTTCTTCGGTGAAGCAAAGGTGCGTGATGGGATCGCCTTCAAGACTATCGGCTCCACCCTGAAACAGGATGAATTCAGGTTTGGCGCGCTCCAGAAACTCTTCGACGCGCCGCCACTCGCGGAAGAAATCGCTATCGTCCGCGCCCGGTGCAATCGGGATATTCAGCTTGGTTCCGCGCGCACGACCTTTGCCGGTTTCTTCCGCAGCACCAGTGCCCGGATAAAGGTAACGACCGTCTTCGTGGATATCGGCAAAAATCAGGTCGGGATCATCCTCAAAACCGTCAAAGACTCCGTCACCGTGATGCGCATCGATATCGACATACGCGATCCGCTGAATATTGTATTTCTTACGCAGGTATTCGGCCGCGACACCGCAATCGTTGAAGACACAGAAGCCAGCGGCGCGATCCCGTGCAGCATGGTGCAATCCTGCGATCGGCACGAAAGCACGCTTTGCTTGGCCAGCCATAATCGCATCAACCGCCGCCAGCGTGGTCCCGACAACATCCGATGCGGCATCAAATATACCGGGCATGGCGGGCGTATCACCGTCGTCCAGGTAACCCTCGCCCAATGCCGATTTTCGCGATACGAGATCAATATAGTCGGCGGTATGAAACAGCAGCAAATCGTCCACGCTCGCTCGACGCGGTCGGCCAAACTCGATTTCCGTATCCACACCGGCTTTGATGAGTTCGGATTGAAATACGTCGTGGCGATCGAATCCGAACGGATGTGGATCGCCAAAGCCGTAGCTGGCGAGCTCACTTCCTTTGTAAACAAGCACCGAATCGCTCATGACTGCGACTTCTTGTTATTGGCTATCGCTGCAGCATACCGGA
>JBBKWL010000070.1:0-47232 GCA_037968975.1 Woeseiaceae bacterium
CTCTCTCCCACCCCGCCGCATCCCGCCATCGCAGTCCCGCTATCTGCCGTCAAGCAGAAACGCGTTGTCTTTCGCGTATCGGAGCGTTCTGCGCAATTCTTGGGGAGACACTATCCCGAAGCAAGTCTTCACGAGTGGAACGACTGGCGCTGGCAAAACCGCAATCGTGTGCGGACGCTTAAGGATCTGTCACGCATGCTCATTCTTTCCGCGGATGAATGTGCTGCAATTACGCGCCACTCGGGTGCCCTGCCGGTAGGCATCACACCGTATTACCTAAGTCTGCTGGCTGAGTCTGACCCGCTGCAGGGATTACGTCGGACCGTTGTTCCAGTGATGGGCGAATACGACCTTGCGCCAGGGGAAAACGAAGATCCGCTGGGCGAAGACAATCACAGCCCGGTGCCGGGTCTCGTTCACCGTTATCCGGATCGCGTGCTGTTGCTGGTGACCAATTTCTGTTCCGTTTATTGCCGTTACTGCACAAGAGCCAGAATGGTCGGCTCGGTTGGAGAACGCAGTGTCAAAAAGTCGGACATCGAAGCCGCGCTGGAATATATCGAAAATAACACCGCTATTCGGGACGTGCTGATTTCCGGCGGTGATCCATTGAGTCTGGATGACGATCGTCTGGACTACATTCTCGGCCGCCTGCGGAAAATCAGGCATGTCGAATTTCTGCGTATCGGCAGCAAGCAACCCGTTGTTCAACCGATGCGCGTCACGCCTGCTCTGGTACGCATTTTCAAGCGCTATCATCCGTTTTGGATGAGCCTGCATTTTACGCATCCCGATGAGATCACGCCCGAAGTGAGCGAGGCCTGTGCTAGGCTGGCTGACGCCGGCATACCGCTAGGCAGCCAGACGGTGCTCCTGAAGTCAGTCAACGATGACCTGCAAACGCTGAAGGCGTTGATGCATGGTTTGCTGCGCAATCGCGTTAAACCCTACTACCTGTACCAGTGCGACCCGATTTCCGGCTCCGCACACTTTCGCACCCCGGTCTCAAAAGGCGTCGAGCTGATCCGCGGCCTGCGAGGCCATACGACCGGCTATGCGGTCCCGACATTTGTAGTCGATGCGCCAAACGGCGGTGGCAAGATCCCCATCGCGCCAGATTACGTGGTGGGTTACGAGGGCAGCGATTTGTTGCTCAACAGTTACGACGGCGGTACTTATCGCTACCCGGACTCGGGTGTTCGCGTGGGTTCCGCTGCTGAAGGGCAGTTCTAATGAACAGAAGATTACGCATTGGCGTCACTTATGACCTGCGGGAAGCGTGGCTTGCCGAAGGTTACAGCGAGGTCGAAACGGCCGAATTTGATCGCGCCGATACCATCAACAGCATTGTCGATACCCTGAGTGAGCTCGGCTATGCACCGGACCCCATTGGCAATCTTCGCCAGCTCGCTGCCAGGCTTGTAGCGGGTGACCGCTGGGATCTGGTATTTAATATCTGCGAAGGCATGCATGGCCTCGGGCGAGAAGCCCAGGTGCCTGCACTGCTCGATGCCTACCGTATTCCCTACGTGTTCTCAGATCCGCTGGTTTGCGCGCTGACCCTGCACAAAGGAATGACCAAAGACGTGGTGCGCGCTGCCGGTGTAGCCACCCCTGACTTCGTCGTGGTGAGCGAGCCTGCTGACGTCCAGAAAGTACAGTTGCAATACCCGTTGTTTGCCAAACCGGTTGCGGAAGGCACCGGCAAAGGAATTTCAAGACACTCAAAGATTGAAACGCCGGAGGAACTGAGCAGAACCTGCCGCGAGTTGCTGAAAACCTACAAACAGCCGGTGCTGGTAGAAAGATTTCTGCCTGGCCGCGAGTTCACGGTTGGCATCGTGGGTACAGGACGCAATGCCAGAGCTTTGGCATCACTGGAGATCGTCTTGCTGCCCGGTGCCGACAGCGGCGTATACTCCTACCGCAATAAGGAAAACTGCGAGGAACTGGTGCACTACAAACTACTGAAGAAGTGCGAGCTGCAGCGGAAGGTCGAGTCACTGGCTCTACGTTCATGGCGTGCGCTTGGCTGTCGCGACGGCGGCCGGGTCGATGTGCGCCTGGACGACGAAGGCAATGTGCATTTCCTCGAAGTCAATCCGCTGGCGGGCATTCACCCTGAGCACTCCGATCTGCCTATCATGGCAACGATGATCGGCATGGACTATCGCACTCTCATTAACGCCATTATGAAGTCGGCGTTGGCGCGCACCGGTATCCGTATCCGGCGATTAACTCCGCTCGCAGCCTGACGTGGTGTAAGCGATGCAAACCGTCCGGCAGGAATCGATTGTGGTCGTGCACGAGCGTATTGCCGAGAATGCACGTACCGACGAGCTCGATGCCCTTGTCCAGTTACGCGAAATATCTGCGACGTTACGTGAAATCGGTTGTGATATGAGCAGTCTGGCGGTCGACCTTAACATCGACGCCACGCTGCGTGAATTGAGAAGACGCGGACCCGATTGTGTATTCAATCTGGTGGAGTCGCTAGGCGGCAGCGGCCAGCTCATTCACCTGCTGCCGTCAGTTCTCGCAAGCGCGAATGTTCCATTCACCGGCTCCGGCGCCGATGCGATCTACATGAGCTCACAAAAACTGCTGGCAAAGCGATGGATGGCATTGCACGGTATTCCGACACCGAAGTGGCATTCTGCGGAGGATACGATTGAGGATGACGATCATGCCTGGATCGTAAAGTCCGTGTGGGAGCATGCGTCGCTGGGGCTGGACCAGTATTCAGTCGTCCGGGGTCCGGTCGCGATACAGTCGCGGCTTGAGGATTGCCAGGCGCGGTTCGGCGGCGAATGGTTTGCGGAACGCTACATTTCCGGACGTGAGTTTAATATTTCCCTTCTTGAAGACGCTGGCGAAGCGCACGTGCTGCCGATCGCCGAAATATCTTTTGACGGATTCCCGCCCGGCAAACCGAAGATCGTTGGATACGATGCAAAGTGGAACGCTGATTCGGTGGAATACCATACGACGGCGCGAACGTTCCCTGATTTGTCCCAGGTCAGACTGGAGCGACTGCTTGACGTCGTAAAACAGTGCTGGAGAATTTTTCGGCTGCAGGGCTACGCACGAGTCGATATTCGTATGGACGACCGGGGTGTTCCCTGGGTCCTGGAGATCAACGCCAATCCCTGCCTGTCGCAGGATGCCGGTTTCATTGCGGCGGCAGAGCGCGCCGGGCTGAGCTATCGGGAAGTCATCGAACGTATTCTTGATGCCGCGCTGAAGTCGGCACCCCTGAAACTTTTGCCACATAACTGAAGCCCCTGAACTCCGCATGTTTCGCATTCACAAGGTTTTTGACGTCACCACGGCGACCAACCGACAGATACTGAGTCAGGTTCAGGCCATGTTGCGCATCCAGTTCCCGGACTTGAACGACCGGGACATCGACAAACTGCCGGTGCAGCTCGCCAACCCGATGAAATATCGTTTTCGCTCGATTCTGCTGGTCGCGGATGACGGCGCCGCAATGGTACGAGGCTTCGCCATGCTGCTGCATGCGCCGGACCTGGATTTCTGCTATCTCGACTATGTCTGTGCCGGGCGCGGCGCCACAGGCGGCGGTATTGGCGGCGCACTCTACGAACGCGTTCGCGAAGAAGCGTTTCAGCTCAACGTAAGCGGTATTTTCCTGGAATGCCTTCCCGACGATCCCGAGCTGTCACCCGATCCCGTCATCCGCAAACAGAATATTGCGCGGCTGCGTTTTTACGAACGATTCGGTGCGCGACCGATTGCTGGCACAGCTTACGAAACGCCGCTGACCAAAAACGATTCTGATCCGCCCTACCTCGTGTTCGACAACCTCGGTCAGGACGAACAGAAACTGAAGCGCGATCAGGCGCGAGAAATCGTGCGCGCGATCCTGGAGCGGAAGTACGGATCGGTGTGTCCCCCCGAATACATCGACAAGATTGTTAAATCCTTCAAGGATGATCCTGTCCGGATTCGCGAACCCAGATATTTGAAGCCCGACATTGCTCTGGCAGACCATCGCCCGCGGCTGCGAAAAATTGCGCTGATTATCAATGACCAGCACGCGATACATCATGTGAACGACCGCGGTTACGTCGAAGCACCCGTCCGCATAAGCTCGATCAAAAAGGAGTTGGATCGCACCACGCTTTTCGAGGAATTGCAGCCGCGAAAATATGGGATGGCTGTCATCAAGGCGGTACATAAGCCCGCGTTTGTGGATTTCCTGCAAAAAGCGTGCGCGAACGTGCCCCCCGGGAATTCCGTTTACCCCTACGTATTCCCTGTGCGTAACCGGGCGCGCCCTCCGCGTGAGCTGCCGTTGCGCGCGGGCTACTACTGCATCGATACGTTCACGCCGTTAAACGCGAACGCATACAAGGCAGCGCGGCGATCGGTCGACTGCGCAATGACCGGTGCGGATTGTCTCATCGATGGCAGCAGGGCTGCCTATGCTTTGGTTCGCCCGCCAGGGCATCATGCGGAATCCGAGGCATTCGGCGGTTTCTGCTACTTCAATTCCTCGGCTATCGCGGCGCACCATCTCAGTGATTACGGCAACGTGGCGCTGCTAGATATCGACTATCACCATGGCAACGGCGCGCAGGATATTTTCTGGCGTCGCAAGAACGTGTTTACCATTTCGATGCACGGGCATCCGCGTTACAGCTATCCCTACTTCTCCGGCTTCGAGGACGAGAAAGGCGAAGATGAGGGCAAGGGATTTAACCTCAACCTGCCGCTTCCGGAAAATCTGGATGGCGAGCGTTACCGCAAGGTTCTGGAGGAATCGCTGGGCAGGATACGGAAGTACGACCCGCAGTTTCTCGTGCTGGCGCTTGGCCTCGACACGGCGAAAGGCGACCCGACCGGATCATTCCAGCTAATGGCAAAGGACTTCAGGGAAAACGGCCGAATGATCGGCGCGCTAGGGTTACCGACGCTCGTTGTTCAGGAAGGTGGCTATAAAACCCAGACGCTTGGGATCAATGCACGCCATTTTTTCACCGGCTTGTGGGAAACCCTCAACACCGCGCATGAACCCCATAAAAAAACCAAACGCTGATCGCAAGGGATGGCGGACGGACGTCAGGCCGTCTGATGCACCCGCAGTTGGCCGCATTGTCGCGGCGACCGGCTTTTTCACTGAAGCGGAAGTCGCGATTGCCATAGAACTCGTTGATGAGACGCTGGAGAAAGGCGATGCCAGTGGCTACCGATTTGTATTTGCTGATGATCCAGTGAGCGGGGAACTGCAGGGCTACACCTGTTTCGGCAAGATTCCGGCGACCGAGGCAAGCTACGATCTGTACTGGATAGCCGTCGCACCCGACGCGCAGCGGCTGGGTCTTGGAACGGCGCTGCTCAATGACGCAGAAGCCCGTTGCCGCTCTGCGGGGGCGGTGCAGTTGTTCATCGAAACGTCAGGGCGTGATGTTTATCAGTCGACCCGCACATTCTACGAGCAGCTGGGCTACCGGACGGCGGCAACACTGGATGATTTCTACGCAGCCGGCGACAGCAAGATTATTTATGTGAAGCGCTTGTCGTGAAACCTTCACATCACGGCAGAACAAGCCTGTAGGAGCCCGCCCTGCGGGCGAATTTGTAGGTGCGTTATCCTGGGGTGGCGCGCACGATCAGGCTTCTAGAGAGGCGGCGACTCACAACGGCTGTCATGACTAAAGATAAATCCTCAATCACCGGAAGTGGAATCTACTGAGATGGTAGGAGGATTTGGTGCCGGATAGGTGATTCGAACACCTGACCCCCGCATTACGAATGCGATGCTCTACCGACTGAGCTAATCCGGCGCGGGCGCGAGTATATCGTCGCAGAGAGCCTGCTGCCAGCCCTCACTCGCCAGCCTGACGGCGTACCCTGATCAGAACTTCGACCTGTTCGGGCTCGGTGCCCTTCGGCAGCGGCGGCAGATTCCGGATTTCGATGCTGTCGGCCGGGATGTCGGTCAGCTCTCCCGTTTCGACATGATAGAAGTGATGATGGGGGTGAATGGTCGAATCGTAGAATTTCCGGCCAGCCTCGATATTGATTTCCTGGACCAGCCCCTGCTTCCTGAAAAGTTTCAGCGTGTTATAGACCGTGGCTTTGGAAACGCTGCTGCCGCCGCGCTTCAGGCGGTCGATGATTTGCTCGGCCGACAGGTGCTGGGCGCGATTCAGAAGTACTTCAGCCACTTCCATGCGCTGCGCCGTTGGCAGCACGCCATGTTGTCGCAGCTTTTTCTGAATACTGGCCTCAGACATAGCGCCATTTCCTCGAGATTACCTGGGTCGGGAGTATAGACCAATTCTAAATTGAAAAGCTCAATCTGCTGATTTCAACGGGATTTGTTGGCTGCAATTTCGCTATTCGACAGTTAACTTCAAAGGGACGAACAAGGAGGTTCGGTATGCGCGAAAAGCACGACAGCAGGGGTTACAGCCTGTTCGAACTGATCATGTCCCTGGCCCTGGTGAGCATTGTACTGACACTCGGTATTCCCTCATTTGGCAAGATTGTGGCGAACCACCGCCTGCGGACCGATGTCGATGCCCTCTTTCACGCGATCCATCTGGCGCGGAAAGAGTCCGTCACCCGGCGCCGCGTGATGACAATCTGCCCAAGCACCGATGGCGTCTGGTGTGATCCGCTGGCTGACTGGTCACGCGGCTGGATGACTTTCGTCAATATCGACCGGGACTGGCCGGCAGATCGTGATGCCGACGAACCGGTGCTTCGTTGGACCAGGCCACATAGAGAAAACCGTATCGAAGCCAATCGGCGCAGTTTTTCATTGCGCTCCACGGAATTGCGCGCCACCAACGGCACGCTCGTGTTCTGCGACCGCGCGGGTCGGGCTGAGCCAAGAGCGCTGGTGATCAGCTACACCGGGCGGCCCCGGGTGGCGTACACCGACCGAAACGGAAACAAATACGCCTGCCCGGCTTAAGTTAAATCGCATCGGGCCGTTTCTACCGCTTGTCGCTAGCAAAATGCCGCTTGTCGGATTGCTGAATGGACCTTATAGAGGGCCGGTATATTGCGCCCCATGAACGAAAAACATCAAAACGGCTTTACGATTTATGAACTGATGATCGTCCTGACGATCATCGGCATCATTCTGGCAATGGGCGTGCCCAGTTTTACTGAATTCACGCAAAACAGCCGCCTGACCAGCACGGCAAATGATTTGCTTGCCAGCTTCCAGGTCGCCAGATCGGAAGCGGCCCGTGCGAAATCCAACATTACGATCTGCGCAAGTGCCGACGGGGCGACTTGTGGCGGCACACTCAACGATGGCTGGATCGTGTTTGTTGACCTGAATGGCGACATTGTGCGAGCCGGCCCGGGCGAGAATCTCCTCCGTGTTCAGGAGGCTGCGCCACCGAATGTCACGATTACACCGAACGCCGGCGCTACCTATTTCTCCTTTGCGGCAACCGGCCTTGGTCGCGGCAACGTTGTCGGACCGGCGCTGCAAACTGCCATGATTTGCGACCAGCGCGGACTCACGCTTGCCGCAGGCGGTCGGGCGACGGCGCGCCGTCTGGTTGCCACGCCGATCGGCCGAGCAACGATTATCAACGACCTTACGACGATCGTGAACTCCGGCGATGTCTGCCCGTAATGCGCGCCTCCAGATCGATTAACGGAAGAATAATGAAGCTAACATTGAATAACGGAACGAACGCACCTACCCGGCAACTCGTCAAGGGCTTTACCCTGATCGAGGTGCTGATCGCGCTGATCGTTATGTCAGTCGGCATGCTCGGCATTGCCGGACTTTACGTTCACAGCATGCAGGCCGGCAGCACATCTCTCTTCCGTCATCATGCCGTGACGCTCGCCGGAGACATCGCCGACCGCATACGCGCGAATCCGCGTGCCGGGGCCGCGTATGTCGCGGGTGGCGCGAACAACAATTGCGTCGCTGGCGGCATCGACTGCACGCCTGCCGAAATGGCGGCCAACGACATTTTTCTGTGGAACCAGCAGGCGGTAAATACACTGCCTAATGGTGCTGTCAACGTCGTCTTCAACAACGGTGTCGTGCCGCCGACCTACCAGATCACGATCAGCTGGACGCAACCCACCCAGGCGTTGAACTACACCATCACCATACCTGTATTTGGAATTTAACCGACATGATCAGAAGCAAGGGAAAGCGGACAGCACTCGGATCTCAGTCGGGCATGACCATCGTGGAACTGATGGTTGCCCTCGGCATAGGGTCCTTTCTTATGATCGGCGCTGTGCAGGTGTATAACCAAAGCCGCCAGGCGTTTGTCATCAATGAGTCCATTGCACGCGTGCAGGAAACGGCACAGTTTGCAATGGATACGATTGAGGCCGATCTGCGTATGGCCAGTAACTGGGGAATGCTGAGCCGCGGCAATGCAGTAGAAGGCAGATCCCTGCAGGGAACGCCCAATCCATCGGGATTGCCGGCGCCTGCTGCATGCGGCAATACCTGGGCGCTGGATCTCGGCCGACCTGTTGCAGGCAGCAACAATAATTACGTCCTGCCCTGCGCCGCCAACGGTGTCGGTGGCGCACAGAATAATTCCGATGTCGTGACGTCCAGACGCGCAACCGTGCTGCCGACACCGCTCAACCCGGGTCGTCTGCAGGTTCAGTCGTCACGCATTCAGGGCGAGATGTTCGCAGATGGTGTCGTGCCTGCCGGATTCTCGCCGGCTGACTCGCAGACACACGACCTTCTCGTTAACACCTACTATGTCGCCGCCAACTCGGATCTGATTCCGGGCGTGCCTACCTTACGGCGCAAATCACTGGTTCCGGGGCCTGGCATCGTGGATCAGGAAGTCGCGCCGGGCGTCGAAAACTTGCAGCTGCAATTTGGCGTGGATATGGATCAGGACAATACGGTGGACCGCTATGTCAACCCTGGTGACCCGGTCATCACACCGGGGAATCCTGCCTTCGTTCCGACTTCGCGCGTGATGACGGCGCGTGTCTGGCTGGTTGTTCGCGGCCTCGGACTCGAAGTCGGCGTCCAGGACAATACAAACTATCAACCGGCTGATGTAAACCTCGGCGTTTTCAACGACGAGATCCGCCGAATGCAGGTTTCAAAAACAATCTTGCTGCGTAATGCGAGAACTTGAGTCAGGGAACAGAGAAGAGAATCGACATGAATCATTTTTCACTGCCAAGAAAACAGAACGGTGCGGCGCTGGTCGTCGGACTCATACTGCTGGTCGTCGTCACGGTGCTCGCGGTTTCAGGCATGAATACGGCCACCACTGAACTCGCCATGGCAAGAAACGATCAAAACTACGAGAACGCTTTTCAGGCGGCAGAAACCGGCCTTGAACAGTCACTGTCGCAGGGTCGTTTTAATACGATCGGCAACGTCAACCTCGTACAAAACGTGAGTGCAAATGACTCCGTTACGTCGGTCATTGCGTTCCAGAATTCAACGCTGGTGCCTGATCGGGCGTTCAGCCTCGGGGTTGGCAGCGGCATCGCTGCTTATCATTTCGTAGCAACCGCGACCGCAGAGTCGAAACGTGAGGGCAATGCGGGCGGAACCACGGACAGGGACGCAGCAGCGATACATACACAGGCGTTCTACGTCGTAGGTCCTGAAGGACCAACTCTTTGAATCAGGTGCAAGACAACCTGAACAGAACCGGGGCAAACAGAATGAAAACAACAGTTGCAGTGATTATTGGCTTACTCGCGATCGGCATCAGCGCCAATGCGGAATTCCGCACAGTTTCGCAGGCGTACGAGATTACGCTCAGCGATTTCCGCGTGCCGGCGACACCGTCGAGTGCGGTCATCTTTAAGGAATGTGTGGATTGCGATTCGCGGTCCATCAGAGTCACGCCGGCAACGCGGTACGAACTCAATGGCCAGCCGGTAGATCTGAAGGACTTCCGCGCGCGGATATTTCAGATTCGGGATCGCAGCTCAGTCATATTGACTGTCCTGCATCATCTCGAATCGAACACAGTAATAGCTGTATCCACAAGCCTGTAAATCAAAACGAAAATAAGATTATTAAGGGAAACGGCATGAGAATTATCAACCACAAAGCAACATGGATGGCACTGGGCTGCACGACAGCGATGCTTTCCGGTGCGCCGGCGCTTGCCGATGATACGGAGCTACTGCTGGTGAATCCGGATCCGTCAATGCTGCCTAAGCCAAATGTCCTGTTCATTCTCGATACCTCCGGATCAATGACGACGACCGAGGCGACTGCCGAACCTTATGACAGTACGCGCACTTACACGGGCGCCTGTGACACTGACAACATGTACTGGTCGGATGTGGAAACCACCCCGGTATGCGACGGATCGAATGATCAGTTCGTAGCGAAAGCGTCATTCTTCTGCGATTACTCGTCCCTGCAGATCGCCGGTATCGGCAGCTACACGGACACCATGATCCAGTTCCGCGTCGACGGCGTTGGCCTGGCGAACTGGCAGTACCTGGAGCCAGGCAACGATGCCGACCCGGTGGAATGCCAGGCCGACAATGGCAAGCACGGTGACGGTACCGCCGGACTTGTTTACCCCGTCGCCGGCACGGGCCTCACTGCTCTTTATACGAACAGTCAACTGCTGGGTGTGTCCTGGGGCAGCTCGCCGCGAAACCGCTCTTACACGGTGTTTGATGGCAATTACCTGAACTGGAAAGCAGCACCGGCGACGGTGACCATGTCACGCTCCAACATCATGAAGGAAGTGACGAAGAAGGTCCTCAACTCGGTGAACAATCTGAACGTTGGCCTGATGCGCTTTAACAACAGCGACGGTGGTCCGGTGATTCTTGCAATGACTGATCTGGATGCCAATCGCTCCGACGTAATCAATGCGATCGACGGTTTGCCGGCCGACGGCGCTACGCCGCTTTCAGAAACACTATACGAGTCGGCATTGTACTGGCGTGGTATGCCAGCCCACTATGGTCAGCTGATCAATGAAACGCCCACCGATCCGAAAGCGCTGTCCTCTTCCAATCCGGAAGTCTACCGGCAACCCACAACAGAAGTCTGCGCCAAGAACTACAATGTTCTGCTGACAGACGGACAGCCGGTCAACGATGGCGACACGCCGACGCTTGCGCCGACATTGCCGAACTTTTCAGGAGCGCTGGGCCGCACCACCTGTACCGGCACGAATATGGGCGACTGCCTGGACGACATCTCAGAGTATTTGTCGCTTGAAGATATTGATGCAGGCGATCCGGGCGCTCAGCTCGTGACCACGCATACCATCGGCTTCACCGTGGATCTGCCCATACTGAAGACCACCGCTGAAAATTCCGGCGGCGAGTACTTCCTCGCTGACGACGTAGAATCGCTGACACTGACTCTGCTTAGCATCATTGCCAATATCAACGACCGCTCGCTGTCGTTCTCTGCACCTGCCGTATCTGTAAATACTTTTAACCGGACGCAGAACCTCAACGATCTTTATCTCACGATGTTCGGTGCAAGGGCGCGCGCACACTGGCCCGGTAACCTCAAGAAATACAAGATTACCAATGGCGATATTACCGATGCCAACAGCGTGCCGGCAATCGATCCGGGTACCGGCTTCTTCTATGACACTGCGCTCAGCTACTGGACGACGGGCGGCGCGGACGGCAATGACGTACGCCTGGGTGGAGCCGCAAAGAAGCTGCCAGACCCGGCACTCCGAAATCTGTTCACGAATAACAGTGGCAACAATCTGAACGCCGCAGCCAACCAGATCACGCCCTCAAATGCGGGCTCGTTCTCGGATTCCGATTTCGGACTTTCCGGTGCGACCGGCGAACCGACTGTTGACGAAATGATCCGCTGGATGAGAGGCGAAGACATCCGCAATGAGGACGGCAACAACGCGACAACGGTCAGGCGTGCAATGGGCGATCCACTGCACTCTCAGCCCGCTGCGATCGTTTACGGCGGTACTCCGGCCAATCCTGATGTAGTCGTTTACATGGCAACGAATGACGGCTACCTGCACGCAATTAACGGGGCGACCGGTGAAGAGATCTGGTCGTTCGTGCCAAAAGAACTGTTGCCGAACATGACCCGTTTGTTTTTTGACCCCAAGTCGAAGTACAAGCAGTACGGCCTCGACGGCAACATCGTTCCTGTCGTCAAAGACACCAACAGGAACGGCATCGTGGATAGCGGTGATTTCGTTTACCTCATCGTCGGAATGCGGCGCGGCGGCGACAGCTATTACGCGCTTGATGTGACTAACAAGGTTGCGCCGCAGTTGTTGTGGTCGAAGACGCTGCAGGATGCCGGACAAAGCTGGTCGACGCCGGTGGTGGCGCGAATGGATATCAGCACCGGCGGGCTGAACGCGGACAAGGCCGTAGTGGTCCTCGGCGGTGGATATGATCCGGTACACGACACCAGCAGTCATCCGTCCAACCCGGACGGCGCAGGCGCGGGCATTCACATCCTTGATCTGGTCTCGGGTAATCAATTGTGGCGGGCCGGGCCGGACGGCGGTGCGTCTCTGCAGCTGGCAGGAATGACACGCGCCATCCAGAATCAGGTGCGCGTTATCGACTTCAGTGGCGACGGCTATGCCGATCGCATGTACGCCTCGGACCTTGGCGGACAGATCTGGCGTTTCGACATTACCAACGGCCAGGCTCCGGCAACTCTCATTACGGGTGGCGTCATTGCCCAACTGGGTGCTGAGGGGCTTCCTGCGCCGGGCGCAGCGGATACTCGCCGGTTCTATAACACGCCGGATGTGTCGATATTTAATGATGCCGTTCAGGACCGTCGCTTTGTCGCTATCAGCATTGGTACGGGTTATCGCGCTCACCCTTTCGATATGACAGCGACAGATCGCTTCTATTCGATTCGTGACCCCGACGTATTCAATCGGCTGAGCCAGACGACTTACAACAACTACAACGTGATTACAGAGAGTGACCTGGTTGAGGTGAGCGGAAAGAAACAGGTTGTGCTGACGAATTCCGACAGAGGATGGAAATTCACCTTACCGTCGAATCAGAAAGTGCTTGCCGACTCAGTGACCTTTAATAATGAGGTTATGTTCGTTGCCTTTTCGCCGGATGCGAATGGTGCAGCGATCTGCTCGGCCGGTCAGGGCACGAACTTTCTGTACCGCGTGAGCGTGCTGAATGGAGATCCGATCGTTAACAACCTGGACACTCTGGATCCGGCAGATGCCGATAATGCCCGCCGTACAACCTTGCAACAGGGCGGTATCGCCCCGACGCCGACTATTCTTTTCCCAAGTCCGGATGATCCGAGCTGCACGGGCACCGCTTGCGCACCGCCGCCGATTGGCTGCGTAGGTGTCGAATGTTTCGACCCGGGCTTCCCGAATAATCCGGTGAGAACGCTATGGACTCAGGATGGGGTGCAATAACCAAAAAATTGAGGTGCGGACGGTGGTCCGCGCACGGTAAGGAAACGATGTGGCGTTGCTGACGCAATGGTCACAAGTACATTTTGCTTGGAGCATGAACATGAACTTAAGGAAATTTGCGTTTTTAATTCTGCTGGGTGTCTGCGGCTTCGCGCATTCTCAGATCGTCACGATTGTGGAAGCTGTAGAGGTTTCACGCTCGAATATCAGCGTGCCGACCTCCGCCAACGGGCGGATGATGTTCAAGCCCTGTGCCGGAAAATGCGATGCGAAATTCGTAGCGGTTCGACTAACCCCAGCAACCCGCTATTTTGTGGATCAGAAACCGGTTGATTTTCTCGGTTTTCGTGCCGCATTTTTCAACAGCGGTCGCGGAACTGACGACTACGCTTTGGTAAGTTACGAGAAAGAATCAAACACCGCTACGAGTGTAAACCTCGGTTCTTAAACACACATTTTTTTTGGTGTGACTGATTGAGCGATTAGGTCACGGATTGATCGAAGAGGAACGGACACATGAATAAGTCCAGGAAACACGCCGCATGGGCCGGCGCAGGACTAGCGCTCGTATTGGTAGCCGGCACACCCGCGATTGCGGATGACACCGAGCTGTTGGTTTCAACACCATCAAGTTCCAGCAAGCCAAACATCCTGTTCATTCTCGACAGCTCGGGAAGTATGGGAACCATGGAAAGCACGCAGGAGCCTTACGATCCTGCGGTCACCTATGGCGGAGATTGCGACGCTGGAAGACTGTACTGGACGCGCGGCAACAATCCGCCTGAATGCGATGATGATGAAGACGACTCTATCCCGGTCTCCGACTTCCTCTGTAAGCAGGGCCAGGAGCAGATCGTCAACGCCGGCTTATATGCGGACACCATGGCGCAGTACCGAAAGAACAGCGGCAACTATCGCTGGCAGCGCCTTCGTGGGAACAGGGATGAGCCAGTGGAATGCGCTGCGGATTCCGGCGCTCATGGTAGCGGGGATCCAGGGGAGCTCTACGCGCAGATTGGTTCCAATTTGCCGATGTTCACTGCGGACACTAACCGTGAAGTGGACTGGGGTAGCTCACCAACCGATCGCTTTTACACTATGTATTCCGCGAACTATCTAAACTGGTTCGAGAACACGCCCGTTGTGACGATGTCACGTAACGCTATCGTTAAAGCTGTGACCAAAAACGTGCTGGGTTCGATCAGCAACGTAAACGTTGGCTTCATGCGCTTTAACTTCGACCAGGGTGGGCCGGTCAACCACGCGATCCAGGATCTCGACAGCAACCGAGCTGCCGCCATTGCGAAGGTTGATTCTCTGCCTGCGAATGGCTGGACGCCTCTTTCCGAGACGATGTATGAGGCGGCGCTCTACTGGAGCGGTAGGCCGATGGTATACGGCGGCTTGCTCACCGATCCGGATGCGCTTTCGACAATTATCCCGCCCGTGTATGAGACTCCCGCCAACTTTGCTTGCGCCAAGAATTTTAACGTACTGCTGACGGACGGTGAGCCCACCCAGGACAGAGACGCCTATAACAAGGTTCAGAACCTGCCGGGCTTCACGACGACCATGGGCCGCAGCAGCTGCACCGGCGGCGATGTCGACGGTGCCTGCCTGGATGACATTGCCGAATACCTGTCGAAAGTAGACACGAACGCCGGCGTCCCGGGTGATCAGAATGTAACGACCTACACAATCGGTTTTACGGTCGATCTCCCACTGTTAAAAGAAACAGCGGATAAATCCGGTGGCAAATACTACCTCGCGGACGATGTTGCATCGCTGACGGTAGCGCTTACTGATATTGTAAGTAACATCTTTGATCGCGCGGTGTCGTTCACCGCACCGGCTGTGTCGGTAAACGCGTTCAACCGGACGCAGCACCTGAACGACCTGTATATTTCTATTTTTCAGGCCGCGAATACGGTTCACTGGCCGGGTAATCTGAAGAAATATTCCATCAACGATGGTGAAATCCGTGATGCAAACGATGCTGCTGCCGTCAATCCGACGACCGGGTTTTTCGCCGACAACTCCCTGAGTTTCTGGACCACGCCCGGTACGCCTGATGGAAACAGCGTGGACAAAGGCGGTGCTGTGGAGCAGCTGCCGACACCGGCCACTCGTAAGGTCTACACCAACATTAATGGTAATGACATCTTCGCCGCAGGTAATCACATTTCTCAGGCAAACGCGAGTTCGTTCAGTCTGAGCGATTTTGGCTTCCTGGGTGCACCTGACGATCCCGACATCGCGGAAACCATTGACTGGATTCGGGGCGTCGACGTAAACGATCACGACAATGACTCGTCAACAACGATTCGTCGTCAGATGGGTGACACGCTGCACTCACAACCGGCATCGATCGTCTACGGCGGCACACCCGAGTCACCTGAGATCGTGGTGTACACGGCTACAAATGACGGCCAGCTGCATGCTATTGACGGTGCAAGCGGCGCGGAACTCTGGACCTTTATGCCCGCAGAACTGCTGGAAGGTGTCAGAGAGCTGTTCTTCGATGACGTCGCGAGTTTCAAACAATATGGTATTGACGGGGACATCGTGCCAATCGTGGCGGACAGAAACCATAACGGTACGATTGAGCCGGGTACCGACTTCGTCTATCTCGTCTTTGGCATGCGTCGCGGCGGCAACAATTACTATGCTCTCGATGTAACGAACAAGAACGCACCGAAGGTAAAGTGGATTCGCAGTTTTCCGGAGTTCGGTCAGACCTGGTCAGCGCCTGTTCCTGCACTGGTGCAGACTTCCGGTGCCGGCGCCAGCAGCCCGGACGATGCGGTACTGATTCTGGGCGCGGGTTACGACACAACCCACGATTCCTCAGGACAACCACTGACCCCGGATACCGAAGGCGCAGGCATTTTCATGCTGGATCTCGAAACGGGCGCTGAATTGTGGCGCGCGGGGAGAGATGTGGGCGCCGATCTCATCGTGCCCAGAATGACGCGCGCTATTCCGAGTACGATCAGGGTGCTTGACATGAGCGGCGACGGTTTTGCCGATCGCATGTATGCAGCGGATCTCGGCGGCCAGGTTTGGCGGTTTGACATCAACAATGGTGGCTCGCCATCGACGCTCGTTGCCGGTGGAGTGATCGCAAGGCTAGGCGCCGAAGGCATGATCTCGCCGGGCGCGGGCGATATGCGACGGTTGTTCTCGGCGCCAGACGTGTCCATGGTGAACGACGCTGCCAACGACCGGCGCTTTTTATCTATCAGTCTCGGCAGTGGATACCGCGCACATCCGCTGGACAAGTCGGCTAACGACCGGTTCTATTCGCTACGCGATCCGGACGTGTTCACCCGACTGACGCAGCTCGCCTACGATACCTATTCGATCATTGGTGACGGCGATCTGATCGATGTTACCGGAAGATTGAATGTGACACTGAATCCCGCAGACCGCGGCTGGAAGTTTCGCCTGCCTTACGGAGAGAAAATTCTCGCGGAGTCACGTACCTTCGACGACACGGTTTATTTCGTATCTTTCGAACCGGATACGGTGTCGATGGATCCCTGCCGGGCAGGACTCAGCATCAACCGGCTTTATCGGGTTAAGGTGCTCAACGGCGATCCGGTGGTCGATCTTTCAACGATCGATCCGAACGATCCTGACGAAGTGGATGACGCGCGAGTCACCAATCTTGAGCAGGGTGGTATTGCACCGAAGCCAACCTTCCTCTTTCCAAGCCCGCTGGACCCGAATTGCCAGGGCGAGGAATGTGCTCCTCCGCCAATTGGTTGCGTAGGTGTAGAATGCTTCGATCCAGGATTTCCGAACAATCCAGTGCGAACACTTTGGACACAGGACGGCGTGAACTAGCCGTCAGGAGTCGACAATGAAGAATTTAACCATGCAGCGGTATATGCGTGGCATCACGTTAATTGAGCTTATGATCGTTATCACGATCATTGCGATACTGACGGCCATCGCCTATCCCAACTATCGTCAGTTTGTTGCACGAGCCACAAGGAATGAGGCCAAAGCAGCGTTACTGCAGATTGCTACCCTGCAGGAACGCTTTTATCTGCAGAACAATACTTACACGACAGATATGACGGCTCTGGGATTCGCAGCCGCAGCGAACAACGTATCGGATTCTGGAGCGTATCTGATCAACGTCAATGCGGCGAATGCCAATACATTTGACGCAGTGGCGGCCTATCAGCGTGGAGATGTGGAAGCCACGAAGTGCGCAACATTCACGATTGATGGCAGGGGCGTCAAGGACTCGACACCCAATAACGACTGCTGGACCAACACGCGACGCTAAACCGCGATCCGATATGGGGTCCGGCGTCCTAGGTCGCCGGACCCTTGTTTTTGTCTGACAAAAACAACGCGTCAATAATCAGGAACAAGGCGCCTGCGGAAATGGCTGCATCGGCCACGTTGAAAGAGGGAAAAGGCCAGCCGGCAATCCAGACCTGAATAAAATCGACGACACTTCCGTGCAGAATGCGGTCAATCACGTTGCCAATCGCGCCACCGACGACAAGCGCCAGGCCCGCGCTCAGCACCGCCTGTCCTGTGCCGCGAATTTTCCAAAGCCAATTGATGATAAACGCGCTGACCAGCGCGCCGAGCGTGATGAAAAACCAGCGCTGCCATCCACTGGCGTCCGCCAGAAAGCTGAACGCAGCACCGGTATTTCGCTGGTGCGTAATATTGACGAATGAGTTCAGCGGAATTTTTTCGTAAAGGGGTACCCATTTCAAAATGGCCCATTTCGTCACCTGGTCCAGCACAATCACCGCCGCTGCAATAATCATCCAGAGCGAAAATATCGCCAGACCCTTTCCCGGCTGTCGCTCTTGTTCTGGGGTCGTTACGTCCTCTGCGTCTTCTATCATGCCGCCAATATTTCCTTTGCCTGAGCTGCGTCCCGGTCCATCTGTTTCACCAGATCGGCAACCTTATCGAACTTCTCCTCGTCACGGAGCCGCTTCACGAAATCGACGTGAATGTATTCGCCGTAGATGTCCTTGTCAAAATCGAAGATGTGAACTTCGAGCAACGGCTTCACGCCAGCAAACGTGGGCCGCGTTCCGACGCTCGCAACAGCGTCCAACGGACCCCAGTCACAACCGCTCACCCGCACCGCAAATATACCCATCACTGCACTCTGGCGACGGTTGAGATTGACATTGGCGGTAGGATAACCCAGCGTGCGGCCGAGCCGCTGCCCCTCAATCACTTTGCCCGACATCCGGTAGTTGCGCCCCAGCCATTTTCGCGCCGCGTCGAGATTGCCGTCCTGCAAGGCGTCGCGGATGAGCGTACTGCTGATGCGCTCTCCCCTCTGCCGTACGCTGGAAATTTCTTCGACCGAGAAATGGAGACTGGCGCCAGCACGATTCAACGTCTCGATACTCCCGGAACGGTCACGTGCAAAGCGAAAATCATCGCCGATAACGAGGTGTGAAATATTCATGGCATGTATGAGCACCTGTCGAATGAACGCATCGGCGGCGATATGCTGCATGCTTACATCAAACCGCGGGCAGAAGAACACATCAATCCCTAGTTTCGCGAGCGCCTCATACTTTTCGCGAAAACGCATCAGCCTTGCCGGCGGCCTGGCGTGCGAGAAAAATTCCTTAGGGGTAGGTTCAAAACTCATTACAACTGACGGCAGCGCCCTTTTTTTTGCTTCAGCCAGGACGTGTTTCAGCAACTTCTGATGACCGCGATGAACGCCGTCGTACGAGCCGATGGTCGCCACGCTGCCGCGGGCAACAATATCAAACGGGAAGCTGTGCGGGCTGCGGCTAAGGTACATAACGCCACATTGTATTCGACAACGAACATCGTTGCGGAACTTCAAAGGGAGATACTGCGTTCATTACCTGTCCCCCAGTCGAAATTGTGAGGTTCGAAGGCCGAGCAACGCCAGCACGGCAAAGTAGACAGTCGCTGCAATGGAAACGACGAGCAGCAGCTGCCCGGTGCGGGGCAACGTGGCCGCGTCAATCCACCAGGCAAGCGGGCGGTCCAGCCACACGATACAAACCGCCATCACCACATTGGCGGCCAGCAGCCGGGCGAAGAAGACTGGCCACCCGCTACCGTGCAATAGAACGTTTTCTCGCCGCAACCCACGATAAAGTAACCAGGCGTTCAGCATAGCGGCGACCGATGTCGCCAACGCGAGTCCGGCGTGATTCGCTGCGTAGCCGATGCGCGTCAGATACCAGGCGAGAAACACGCTGATGACCAAATTCGCTGCCAGCGCAATCAAACCGAATTTCACCGGTGTCCGCGTATCTTCGCGTGCAAAGAACGCGGGCGCGAGGATTTTGATCAGGGAAAAACCGATCAGTCCGATGGCGAACGCCTGCAGGCTGACGGCAGCCATCGTCACGTCCGTTTCAGTGAACACGCCGCCGTAGAACAGCGTGACAAGCAGGGGCTCCGCCAGGAGGATGAGGCCGACGGCAGAGGGCGTCGCAATAAGAATGACCAACTTCAGAGACCAGTCAATTGTTCGCGAAAATTCAGACATTTCATGCATCGCCGCCTGCCGGGACAAGGTCGGCAGCATCACAGTCGCCAGCGCGATACCGAACAGGCCGAGAG
This sequence comes from Woeseiaceae bacterium, assembly GCA_037968975.1. Classification (GTDB taxonomy): domain Bacteria; phylum Pseudomonadota; class Gammaproteobacteria; order Steroidobacterales; family Woeseiaceae; genus UBA1847. Next base: position 19,992 of record JBBKWL010000070.1, read on the forward strand.
GAAATTCCATCAACCTGTCAGAGTAATAGAGATAGCTTATTTTGCCGACGCCCAGTAATGAGGCAATAATTCCGCCTAGCAGTATGTTGATTTGCGCTACGGATGAACCAAAGATTGCCGGAATCATCAGTCGGCCAATTCTCCTCACGCCCTCGTCCAGCGGGCGCCATTTTGGTCGTGGCAATGCATCGATTTTGGCGAGAAACGGTAGTTGAAATATCAGTTGGGCAAACCCGGCAACGAATACGCCATATGCCAGCGCCATTCCGGGTTCCTCGAGCAACGGCGCTAACCATAAGGCTGCTGCAATCAGAACGACATTAAGGATAACCGGTGTGAACGCCGGTGCGCCAAAACGGCCGTAAGTATTCAGCACACCGCCAGCGAACGCCGTCAGAGAAACGAACAGCAAATAGGGAAATGTAAAACGCAGCATGGCAGTGGTCATTTCGAAGCGACCGTCTTCACCGATAAACCCGGGTGCCACGACCAGCACCAGCAGCGGTGCCGCGATAACGCCGACGAGGGTAACCAGGAAAAGCAGCAGTCCAAGGGTGCCCGCGACCGCATCCACCAGTTCCCGCGCCTCGCCATGGTCACGCGTTTCCTTATAACGTGCCATGACAGGTACGAACCCCTGCGAGAATGCACCCTCCGCGAAAAACCGTCGTAACATATTGGGAATTCGGTTGGCGACGATGAACGCATCCATGACAAGACTGGCGCCGAATAGACGAGCCAACACGATATCTCTGACGAGTCCCAGCACACGCGAAATTAGCGTCATCAGGCTGACAACCGACGTAGAGCGCAGCAAAGTCATCCCGGACAGGCGGGCAGCCGGCGTTTTCCGGCTTGCAGTTGGGTCGGGTTCTTGCGGAAATTCTGCGGGCATACGGGTCGATTTGGGGGCCGGCCAAGCGCCTAGTCTAGCGGCAAATGCGACGGGAAATCAGTGATTTACGCGTCCGAGTAAAAGATTCGCAGGCGCTGACGCGCGGAACGTTGACAATACCGGACTGCGCGCCAATAATACGCGGCTCTTTGGGAGGCGATGTTCGGCTTGGCCGATAAGCACACGCCCGCAAGCAACGGAAAACTGACAGTGGCAAATATCAAATCAGCGCAGAAGCGCGCCAGACAAGCTTCCAAAGCCCGACTTCTGAAGATGGGCCAGCGATCAAAGCTGCGTACGCACATCAAAGCCGTCGTTGTTGCCGTCGAAAAGGGCGACAAGGAAGCGGCGACCGCAGCATACAAGGAAGCCGTACCGGTTATCGATGCAATGATCGGCAAGGGAATTATCAACAAGAACAAGGCAGCGCGACATAAAAGTCGCCTGAACAAACGTATCCGTTTGCTCGCTGCCTGAGCAGCTCCAGCAGTTTAAAACAAAGGCCGAAGCGTATTGCTTCGGCCTTTTTTATGTATCTTCAACCGCTGGGTCAGAATCTTCGACGGAAGCTGCATCTTCCGCCATCAATTCGAGTTGACGCATAATTGCCTGGCCCAACGCCTCGGTACCCTGACCTGTCGCCGCACTGACCTCAAACAGCGGCGCTGTCCATTCGAGTTCCTTGCGCAGATCTTCTACGACTGCGGTGAGATCACCTTCCGGCAGCAAATCTGCCTTATTCACGACCAGCCAGCGCGGCTTTGCAATCAGTTCGTCGGTAAACTTGTGCATCTCACGCTGAATAGTCCTGACCGCCGTAGCAGGCCCCACAGCGCTGTCCATAGGCGCGACGTCTACAACGTGTAACAACAGCCGCGTGCGCTGCAGATGTTTTAAAAATTGCACGCCGAGTCCCGCGCCCTCAGCCGCCCCTTCAATCAATCCAGGAATGTCGGCCATTACGAAACTCTGCAAAGGCCCAACAGAGACCACGCCGAGATTCGGATGCAAGGTTGTAAAGGGGTAGTCCGCTACCTTGGGCTTGGCAGCTGACATGGCGCGAATCAGCGTTGACTTACCGGCATTCGGCAAGCCGACGAGACCGACATCCGCCAGCAGTTTGAGTTCAAGACGCAGATGCCTTGCTTCTCCCGGCGTACCATTCGTAATCTTGCGCGGCGCCTGATTGGTACTGCTCTTAAAACGCGTGTTTCCCAGTCCGCCCCGGCCACCGTCGGCCACCTTCACCCGCTGACCATCGTTCGTCAGGTCGGCAATGACTTCGCCGGTATCGACATCGTGCACAACCGTACCGCTGGGGACAGGGACATCAAGATCGTCACCTGACTTGCCGGTCTTGTTTCGCCCCGCACCTGGCTGCCCGCTGGCTGCTCTGAATTTTCTGGCTACCCTGAAATCAGCGAGCGTATTTAACCCCGCATCGGCGACCAGCCACACGCTACCGCCATGCCCGCCGTCGCCGCCGTCCGGCCCGCCCCGCTCCACATATTTCTCGCGGCGGAAACTCAGGGTGCCGTGACCCCCGTTTCCTGCCTGTACCTTGATGGTTGCTTCGTCGACAAATTTCATAATTGATGATTTCTTTCAGCCGATATTATGGCGGGACGTCCTGTCCTTCGCGGCATAAGTACATCCCTGTGACAACGCCGCTCCCGGACGTCCTGTCCTCCGCGGCATAAGTACATCCCTGTACAAAAAACCCCGCTCGGGGCGGGGCTTTTGCTGCGCAAGACAGCGCAAAATCTGACCGTGACTGCCGTGCTAGTCGGTCACGATACTGACAAACTGGCGGTTCTTGGGGCCTTTCCTTTCGAATCGTACGTTGCCGCCCGCTTTGGCAAATAAAGTGTGATCCCGACCAATACCCACGTTGGTTCCGGCGTGATACCGCGTACCGCGCTGCCGGACAATGATATTGCCAGGAACGACCGCTTCGCCGCCGAAAATTTTCACACCCAGACGCTTGGATTCTGAATCGCGACCGTTCTTACTGCTGCCGCCTGCCTTCTTATGTGCCACTGTACCCTACCTCTTAGTCTGTCAGTGTCGCTGCTGGCGCGACATTGATTAAATTCGTAGATCGGCGCTACTTACCGGTCTTCTTGCTGGTCTTCTTGCTGGTCTTCTTGGCGGCAGTTTTCTTCGCCGTCTTTTTGGCAGCAGGCTTCTTGGACGCCGCTTTCTTTGCTGCCGGCTTCTTGGCCGCTTTCTTCTTGGCCTTTTTCGCCGGCTTCTTCGCTTCTGCGTTCTGCTCGTCGGCGGGCACTTTTTCGTCAGCCTTTTTCTTTGACGATTTCACCGGCGCGCCAATACCGGTGATTTCCACGTCGGTGAAAAACTGCCTGTGCGTATGCTGCCTCAGGTAATTCTGCCTGCGGCGAAATTTGACGACGCTGACCTTCTTGCTCTTGCCCTGTTTCACAATCGTCGCACTGACGGAGGTGCCGGACAGCAGCGGTGTGCCAACTTTAATGTCCGACCCGTCACCTACCAGGAGCACGTCGTCGAATGTCACGTCGTCACCTTCCTCCGCCTCGATTTTTTCAAGCCGGATCACATCACCTTTGCTGCCGCGGTACTGCTTACCGCCCGAGCGAAATACCGCGTACATCGTAAACTGCTCCATAAAGCGTGCCGCGAAATGCCGCAACTCGCCGAAAACTAAGGGTTTTGTGTGGTTCTGCCCGGCCTTGGGACGGCCGCAACAGGACGCGCTGCCACAAAAGAGCGAGAATTTTATAGACTCAGGCTGCCCGGGTCAACGAAAGCCGGATAAAAATCTCACTTTATTTCAATAGCTTGCAAATCGATGGTTGCCGCGGCGAATTGGTGCTCGGTATCCAATATGGGGCAATTCAGGCATTATCGACCGCTTATGCAAGTCGCAGAAAACACCGCTGATTTACCCGAAATTGATGACGTGAAAGCGCTCGCGCGTGACGATATGCGAGAGGTTGATGCCCTCATACGCGACAGCCTGCAGAGCGACGTTGCGCTGGTTTCGCAGGTCTCAGAGTACATAGTGACGAGTGGCGGCAAGCGATTGCGTCCATTGATAGTGCTGCTCGCCGCGCGCGCGCTCGGCTACAGCGGCGCACAGCAGATTCATGCGGCTGCCATCATCGAGTTTATCCATACGGCCACCTTGCTACATGACGACGTGGTGGATGCGTCGGACCGTCGGCGGGGCCGCGACACGGCGAATACGGTCTTCGGCAATCAGGCGAGTGTGCTGGTGGGAGACTTTCTTTACTCCCGTGCCTTTCAGATGATGGTTGAGATAGATCGGATGCGGGTCATGCGAATTCTGGCAGACGCGACCAATATGATAGCCGCCGGCGAGGTCATGCAGTTGATGAACGTGCACGACCCTGACGTCACCGAAGCGGAGTACCGCAAGGTCATTTACCGCAAGACTGCTCGCCTGTTTGAGGCCGGCGCGCAGCTCGCTGCCGTACTTGCGGAACGACATCCCAATGACGAATCCGCCATGATCAGTTATGGGCAGAATCTGGGTACAGCCTTTCAGCTCGTTGACGATGCGCTTGACTACAACGCATCACCCGACGAACTTGGAAAAAATCTCGGCGACGATCTCGGCGAGGGCAAGCCGACACTGCCGCTAATTTATGCGATGGAAAAAGGCACCGTCGCCGAAAAGAAACTGATCCGCCAGGCGATAGAAGATGGCGATCTCGAAAAACTCGACCAGATTCAGGACGTCATCAACTCGACCGGGGCATTGCAGTACACGGCTGCCCGCGCACAGGAAGCCGCCGACAAAGCGATCGATGCGCTCTCCGATGTACCTGAATCCGACTACAAGCGGGCCATGATCGCCATCGCCGATTTCGCGGTCAGACGACGCTCCTGATTAACGTCGCTGCGCCGCCGGCGGTTCCTTGTTGCCGTCGGTATCCCGGTCTATTGCTGACTCACAGCTAACAGCGTGTTTCTGGCGCTGGGCCTGCCTGAGCCAGAACTGGTACGGGTTGAAGCCGAAGGCGTCCGACTGCTTACTGGCATGATCAATGGTGCAGTATTTTTTTCCGCGATCCTTTTGCATGCGCTTCTCGACAACGAATTAATGGTCCTTAGTTGTCTAAAGCGAAAACCAGAGTCGGATTCCCTCACGCACGCGCGACGATATTGTCATGCTTAGCTCATGAGAGTTGACATGCCGACGGCGGTCCCGGCGCGGCGAAACCACGGCCGTCGTCGGGCACTTATCAGCGACTAGTCCGATCCCTGCTGCAGGCTCGCCACCGCCCTACCGTCGTTCAGGTCCACATTCTGCACGGCTGCAGCGCTGCCGGGTGCGACACAACAACAGGGGCCAGCCAGCAACTTGGCTACAATGATCGCGAGGAGCGCGCCGCCGAATCCGCCACCCGCGGCAGAAAAGGCCAGCATCCTCGTATTTTGAGGCGGTAAGCTTGGTCCAACCATGATAGTTCTCCAGTATCGTCTGAGGGGTTATCCCCAAGCCAGTGTATTGATTTCGCAAAAGTTTGCAGCTTTCCGTCGGCACTGACTTCGGGGCGCGTGCCTGAGACAATAGGCGAGCGCGTGGCACCCTCTCAATTGCCGGCACGCCGCAGGTGGATTCATGACCTCGAAACATGCAGTGACCGAATTACTGATCGACTGGCGGTCCGGAGACGCGGCCGCGCTGGAGTCGCTCACCCCGCTGGTATACGAGGAGCTCCGTCGCCTGGCGCGACGATACATGCAAGCAGAGGGCCCGGGTCACACGCTTCAGGCAACGGGCCTTGTCAATGAAGTTTTTCTGCAATTGGCAGACGCCGATGTCTCCTGGCAGGACCGGGCGCATTTCTTTGCACTGGCAGCCCGCCTCATGCGTCGCATTCTGATCGACCACGCGAGAGGCAAGAACAGCGCCAAGCGCGGCGCCGGGCGAAAGCCGGAAACGCTGATCGAAAATCATATTTCCTTTGCCGACGAAAGTTCGGCAGACCTGCTGCTGCTGGACGAGGCACTGGACCGACTTTCCAGGTTTGACGCCCTGAAAAGCGACATCGTCGTACTACATTACTTCGGCGGACTCACCTACGATGAAACCGGCGCTGCACTCGACATCTCCGCAGCGACGGTACATCGGCAATTGCGTATCGCGAAAGCATGGTTACTACATGAACTCCAGGACGATTGATCTGAACCCGGAACGCTGGGCCCAGGTTGAACTGCTGTTCGACCGGGCAACCGACATGCCCGTCGCCGAGCGAGAAAAGTTTCTATTCGATGCCTGTGAAGACGATACCGAGCTGCGCGGCTATTTATTATCACTACTGAAATCTGATATGGCTGGAGATTCCCTGATCTCTGAAATGATTGGCGGCGTATTGAAGAGTGTCGTACCGCAGGCGGAAAATCAGATCCGCGATGTGAGCGGAGAACGTATCGGACCCTACCGTCTCATAAAGGTAATCGGCAGCGGTGGAATGGGTGTCGTTTATCTTGCAGAACGCGCCGACAATCAGTTTGAACAACAGGTAGCGATCAAGCTTGTACGACAGAGGCTCGTCGACCCGCAGGTCGAACTTCGACTAAAAGCCGAGCGCCAGATCCTCGCAGATCTGGATCATCCCAATATCGCTCGACTTCTGGACGGCGGCACGACGGAAGATGGCACGCCCTATCTCGTTATGGAACATATTGACGGGACGCCGGCAGACGAATACTGCGACCACCACCGCCTTGGAATCGATGAGCGCCTGTCGCTGTTCAGAATCATTTGCTCGGCTGTGCACTACGCACATCAGAACCTCATCGTTCACCGGGATATAAAGCCGTCGAATATCCTGGTCACTGAGGATGGCGTACCGAAACTGCTGGATTTCGGCATTGCGCGACTTATCGATACAAGCGGCGTGGCGACGGCAGGACTGACGCGCGCTGGCGTCACCCTCATGACCCCGGAAAATGCTGCTCCGGAGCAAATCACTGGCAAAAGCATAACGACAGCTACCGACACCTTTGCGCTGGGAATCTTTCTACACCGTCTGCTCGTGGGCTATCCACCGCTGGCGCTGGAGAATCTGCCTGCCCGCGAGGTGGCCCTGATCATCTGTCAGCAAGCTGTCGAACGTCCGAGTCGCTTTGTAGAACTTGAGCGCCGGAATGAAGCCGCCCGCGATGCAGATCCCGCCAAGTTGCAGGGTATCGCTGCCGACAGGCGGCTAAGCGTCGACAGGCTGGCGCGGCGATTACGCGGCGACCTTGACAACATTTTGTTGACGGCGCTGCGCAAGGAACCAGAACGACGCTACCGATCTGTCCACGAAATGGCCGAAGACATCCGTCGGCATCAGATATCGATGCCGGTTCTCGCGCGCGCTGATACCTGGCGGTATCGAGCCGGGAAATTCATTCAGCGACATACCGCTGGCGTCGCGGCAACAGTGCTGCTGGTCGTGCTGCTCTCTGCGTTCGGCGTCGTGACACTGTTACAAAACAAGCGCATTGCCGAGGAGCGTGACTTCGCACTGGAAGCAGCCACCTTCCTCGAAGAAATCTTTCTTCAGCCGGACCCGGCGCGCGCGCGCGGCATGGACATTACGGCGAAAGAAATTCTCGCTAATGGTGCTGAGCGGATTCGCCGGCAGTTGAGCGACCGCCCGGCGATTCAGACGGCGTTAATGGAGACGATCGGTCGCGTCTATCTTAATCTCGGAGAATATGATGAATCTGTCGCCATGCATGAAGAATCACTCGCGATCAGGAGGTCACGTCTGGGTAGCGACCACGTTACTGTCGCGCAAGGCGAAAACGAATTGGCCGTTGCATTGCTCCGTCAGGGTGCATTCTCACGTGCGGAGCAACTGCTGCAGAACGCATTAGAGACCAATCGTCGTGAGTTCGGCAATCACAGCGAACCCGTTGCGCGTAATCTGCACAGCCTTGCCGAACTGAAGCTGGCGACAGGCATGCTGGACGACGGCGAAGCCTCGGCGCGTTCCAGCATCGAAATCTATTCGCAAATTGGTAACAGGGAGCCGCTGGATTACGCCGAAGCAATCAGCACGCTCGCCCGAATTTTGCAGGTCAAAGGCGACAACGAAGAGACGGAGGTGCTGCTTCGCGAAGCCGTCCGTATTGTCGAACAGAGCGTGGGCGCTGATCATCCATACATGGCCTATTTTCTGCAGAACCTTGCTGTGCTGCTAAAATCCCGTGGTGAACTGCACGACGCAGAAGCCGTCTTGCGGCGATCTATCGACGTCACGCGTCGCATCCTCGGCAATGAGCATGATCTGCTCGGCACATCGCTTGTCATGCTGGGATCAATACTTCACGAGAAAGGCCAATTCCCCGTGGCAGAGGCAGCGTACAGGGACGCATTGGCGGTACAAACCAAAGCCACCGGACCCATGCACCCGTTCTTCGCTTACGAGATGACGAGCCTCGGCATGTTGTTGCACGACATGGGGGAACTTAAGGAAAGCGAAACACAGTTGCGTGGTGCGCTCGACATATACGCCCAGACCCTGGATGAAAATCACCAATACATCGGCTCAACACTGACCGAGCTGGGGGCGCTATTGAATACGACAGGCAGATTTGCGGAAGCAGAAAAGCTGCTGTTGCGGGCTATCGACATTCGGCTGCTCGACTACGACCGCAATAGTCCGCTTGCGGCAAGCAGTTACTCGGTATACGGGGACACCTTGCGCGGTCTTCGCCGCTACGAAGAAGCGGAGTCGCTGCTCCTGCAAAGCTTTGAGGTGTTGCGAGACCGTGACGACCGACGTGCGCGAATTGCCCGACAGGCGCTGATCCGGCTATATGAGGACTGGGGAAAAACCGAAGAAGCTGTTAAATATCAAAACATTGCAGAAGCCGAGGGCATGCGCCGTGGCAATGGTTGATGAGGCGATGGCAAGCGTTGCCGATACCGTTGCAGGCTGGCTGCATGCCGTCAAACTGTGTATCATCTCGCCGCTTCGGGGTGTAGCTCAGCCTGGTAGAGCGCGTCGTTCGGGACGACGAGGTCGTTGGTTCGAATCCAGTCTCCCCGACCATTTTCCTGCGCGACCGGCAAGGTTGTGGGCGCTTTCGAGCCGTGATTCGCCCGCGGGGCGGGCTCCTACAATCAATAGCTCACCTGTGCAGGAGCGTGCTCAAGGCGGCGAAAATTCCCGCGCCGCCCACAGTACCCGATCCTAGTCTGAAATTTCTTTGCTGTCCGGGTGCACAATGAATACCTGCGTCATTTGCACATCGAGTGCGGTAGAGATGGCCGTATTGGCACCGGTGTCCGGATCCGGGTAGGCATCAGCCAATCGTCGCAGTGCTTTGTAAAGCGATATCCCCGAAATCTGACCATTGCTCAGATGATGCGTCGAATCATTTCGCAGCAGTTGTTTGTACCAGGTATCAACGTCAGCGTACCCGGCAAGCAGCCCGGTTGCGCCTGTTGGCGACAAGGTCAGTTCCAAGCGCATATCTCGTATCAGTTGAAACGTCGGCACGCCAAGATTCATCCAGGGGATAATTACCTCATCGAGCGGTTCCGTCGTCAGCACGGAATCAACAATTTTCGCAGAAGTCGACTGGATGAGACGTTTTCCCCAGCGATCATCGACTCGCTGTGATCCTCCGGCCATCACATTGTTGCCGCTGGCATCGGTCAGCAGGCGATCAAGCCCGCGGTAGATCGTAACGGTCACCTCGGCGTCGTTTTCCAGACTATCGACGCCGGTCAGTTCGATCATCGTCCGGTTATAGCGATTATCGGCGATCGCCTTGTTCTGGAAAATATACTCAACGCCAACAGGGCCTCTGAAGCCGATGACGCAACCGACTGCCCGGTAAACCTGATTGTCGATGCCTGGCTCGCCATTGGGGTGGGTGAAGTCGCTCGCATCGACTTTTCCATCAAGATTCAAGCCGTAGGACAGGGGCCCTTCAGCTTCGTAAAAAGGAAAGCCGTCGGGTTCAGTGGTCGGATGCCAGGTTTCAATCTCCTGCCGGAGCTGTGTCTCGACGACGCTGCGATTGCTGCCAGACGGGTACAGCTCGTCAAACTGCTCTCGCGGTCCGTCATTGAATCCCTGCGGGCATTCGGTTTTGGCGTCCTCAGTTTGATAAACCGACCAGAACAGATCCGTCATGACGTAGCCGATAGCGCCGTCGCGGGGGGCAATAGCGTTGCCTTCAGCAGCAGCTGTGAGCGATGCAAACGTCGCAGCGCACGCGAGGACAATGCTTGTGATACGGCATCCGGAACTCATCATGCGCAAGTGATACTGATATTTACCGGCAATCATCAAAGTGTGCCTCCCAGATAATCGTCTCTGATCCAAATGGCCTCCAGGCCATTACGCTGTCCCCGCCACTCCCCGGTGCCGGCACCATTGAGGTCACCAGGCTGCTCGTCACCGCCGAAGGTATAAACCGGCCGGTCACGATACGCCCAGACTTTAAGCGCTGCACCGCTATTCTGCTCACTATCCGTCGCACGATGTCCTGTCTCAGGATTGATCCACATGACGGTCCAGGTGCGGCTGCTACTATTTTCATTCGGACCCGCGGGGACATAGCGCCAATGGTCCTGACATTTTCTTGCATCACCACCGCCGCACATCGCAAGCCTGTAGACCTGGGTGTCATTGGGGTGATCGCAACTCAGCTGGTCAATAGAATCGTCGCCACAAACGTAGGTGTACACCGTCATTCCATCCGCATCCGCCACTACCCTGCCGATCAGGGTATCGCTTTCGGTGAAACTGCCTGGCGGCGGCGGGGCAGTTTGCGTATAGACATTATTCCAGCCCTCCGCATCGCTACCTTCCAGGCTCCAGGACCTCTGATCGAGGACGTAGGTGTAGAGCGGCTTCTGCCGGAATGCCCATTGCAGCACGCCAGGCGAACGTTCAACCACACTCCATTCGCCCTGCGGCCTGGCCATTTGCGGGGCAAGGACCGGCATTCTGGTTTTCGCACATTCGCCGTCGCACAGGGACTTCTCTGCCGTGTCGCGATCATAGACGTACACCGAATCGTTCTTGTCCGTCGTTAGCAAACGACCGACAGACGTCGTCTTTATGGCAAAGCCGGGCGGCACTTTGGGGGGTGGCGTGGCGGGAACACGCATAGCCGGCGAGTCGCCGCCGTAACGTCTTGTCGTCCCGCCGTAGGTATCACCGGGCTGATTGTCAAGAACGGAGGTGTAAAGCGGCTGCTCGTCGTACATCCATTGTCGCTGGCCGTCCCGGCGTTCGACGATGGTCCACTTGCCTATCGGCTTGGCATCCTCTCCTGCCAGCACTGGCGGCCAGAGGTCAGTACAGCTTGGGCGCGAGTCGAGATCAGGTAACTCTATTCCCGGCGGATATGGGCTCATCAGTCCCGCTGTCTCGGTGCTCACCTCGTCGTAGCAGGCGGGCTTGCCCGCCGTTTCGCCACTGTAGCCGTTCCGCAACCGGTGAGACGGCCAGGTATAAAGCGTACGGCCTTCAGCATCGGCGAAAACAGGCCCCTCCAGTTGGGTCGGTTCGACACGAAATTCTGCTGGCATCGGCACGCTGACGTATTGCTCGACGATTCCGTCCATGGCGGCCGGATCGGCGACCGCCGGCGTCGCAAATGCAACGCCAGTCAGCAACACGGCGGCAACTGCGAGCGTTCTGCTCAAGCCAGGATCTCTCCGATCTCTTTGGAAGTGTTGTTACTCTTGTCGCCCCACGAAGGGACGTCCAGGCCCATCACCCGCATTGCGGTGTATCCCAGTCGGCAACCTGGCGACGCGCCCCCGTCGATATGCAGGCCGGTTTTCAACTGGCCCCCTGCCCGACCCGCGGTGAACATGGGAATACCTTCAATGCCATGAATCTTGGCGAACGACTGATCGGTGGTGGCATAAATAAGCGAATTGTCCAGCAGCGAACCGTCGCCTTCGCGGAAACTGGCGAGCGCCTGCACATAGTAGGCCCATTCTTCCATGGCACGGCGGGTGTACCAGGAGACATTCGGCTGGCATCGCTGCTCCACGTCAACGGCTTCCTCGTGCGTCGCAGTGTGATGCGGCTTGTCGTAACCGGGCTTGGTGGTTGCAGAAAATGCTGAGGCATAGAACATGTTGAATACCCGCGTCTGGTCACAGGCAACGGCCATCAACATGAGATCGGTCATCATACGGTGGCGTTTCGCGACCAGATCGGCGTCCAGGCCCGACGGCAGGTCCTCCGGGCGACTGGTGACGATGCAGGCCTCGCGCGGATCCGGTTTCGTGAGCTGCAAATCAAAGCGGCGTTCCAGGTCACGCAGACCCGTAAAATACTGATCAAGGCGCGAACGATCCTCGCTGCCCACTTCCTTGCTGAGCTTTCGCGTTTCATCAAGAACCATGGAAAGCGAACTCTTGCGTACCATCACGCGCGGATCAGGTGTAAAGGATTCTGCATTCGGATCCTGAAAATCCTCGCCAAACAAACGCTGATAAAAGCGCAGCGGAGACCATTCCGGCGAATTGACCGAATTGCCGTTCTCGTAACTGAAGCTGTCACGCACATCACCCGTGGCGGTCGCGCTAAGGCTGCGAAAACGAGTCTCGTTGCCGATCTTGCGGGCAATGGTGACATCGATAGTTTCGCCCGGCCGGTTCTCCGACGTCATCGGTGCAATACCTGAGCGCAGTATCACCCAGCCAGAGTGGTGACAAAGATTCGGCGCGGCATCTTTGAAAACGTGGTAGTTGGTCAGCAGATTGATGTGCTGCTGCACCGGCTTCAAGGACTCGATTTCCGGCGGCAGGTCGAAGTTCGGGCCTGTCTTTTTAGGTACGAATATGGCCTCGCTCATGCCGAGGCCCCAGGACCAGGTGCCGAAACGCTGAGGAATGGGCGCGCCGGACGCCAGCGCCGTGCCGTTTTCATTCAAAAAACAATCCAGCAACGGAAGTGCAATCGTTACGGCGCTGCCGTTCAACATGCCCCGCAATACGCGGCGTCTGCTCAGTTTACTCATTGCGCTCCCTCCATTTCCTTCTTCATTGTCAATCCTGCAAGTCTGAATCTTCAACCGGTATTGCTATGCGAGTATCCACCAGCAGCTCTGACGATTCTTCAGCTTGTGGCGGACGTACCTGCCGGAACGCCTTGCTGAGGGCGATATCCCGCAGCAACTCGGGTACCCGGAAGCCCTGTTCTCCGAAACGGTCGGTGAAGTAGGCCAGTATGTCACGGTCATGGCGTAAAGAAACGGGGCCTCCCGTGCCGTAAGCGTATAACCGATTGACCAGACAAAGCGGCAGTTTTGGATGATCGCGCATCGCCGCTGTCAGACCGTCGACACCGTCATAAAACGCCCCGTCCAACTCTCCGCTGGTATCCAGCGGCACGCCATTTTCGGTTTCCCGATAGCGCCCGGCCCCATCGAATTTTTCCAGCGCCAGACCCATCGGATCTGTAATCAGGTGACAACCTGCGCATGCGGGATTTGTATTGTGAATCTGCAGCCGCTCACGCGCGGTGCTGAGATCGCCCGCATCTTCAAGCAGTGAGAAATCCACATTCGGCGGTGGCGGCGGTACCGTCTGGCAGAGAAACAATTCTCTCAGCGCCTTGCCGCGAAGCGTTGGCGAGCTGCGGACGGCATGCGAATGCGATGCCAGAAAACTGACCTGCGTGAGCAATCCCGCCCTTGCGCTGTCCTCCGGGAACTCATACGGCACCCAGCCATTGGTCGTAGGCGTGCCATAAACTGCCGCGAGATTCATCGACATGAAAGTGTTCCGCGTCGTGAACAGGTCGCGATAATCGCCATCGCGCGTCAGGACATGATCCACTATCGTGCGTAAGGTCTGTTCACGAGCATCGGCAAGCGTTGCGCCCGTCACCATCGGGTAAACGACAGGATCTTTGGCAAGACTGGCGAATTCATCGAACGCCATCATGTCGTCGAAAAATGCGCGCATGCCGGTTTCCAGCCGCGCACTTTCCAGCATGCGATCGACGGCTGTTGCCAGGCCTTCGTCGTCGTGCAACTCCCCGTTCTCTGCCGCGCGCAGCAATGCTTCGTCCGGCGCGGTATTCCACAAAAAGTAACTGAGCCGCGACGCCAGTGAATACGCGTCGAGGCGATCCTCGCCTTCGTTATCAGGATCCGGCTCGGCGTAATCGACGATAAAGATCGCTTCCGGGCTGATCAGCATCGTTTCGAGTGCGATCGCCAGACCGGTGTAGAAATTTTCGGTCTGATCTGCGGCGGTATCGGCAACACTGACGAGTTCAGCGACCTGAGATTCGCCCAGCGGACGTCGGTAAATCAGCCGGCCGGTCTCTTTCAGGAACAGCGTGGCGCACACCGAGTCAGCAGCATCTGTCGCTGCCGGCGTGCAGGGGAGCAGGAAATCTCTGTGTTGCTCGTCCACGACCTTACTGGCGATGGACGCGGCAGCCTGCTGAATTTGTTGAATCTGATCCGAAGTCATGCCAGCAAATGCCGCACCGGATGCCAGCAGTCCGTCAGTCCGTGCCAGCGGTGGCAGTGGCGGCGCAATCGCACTACTGATGTCGGCACCGAAAATCTGCGCGATCGTGTTCGAATACTGCTCGCCGGTCATCAGGCGGACGCGAAGTGGTGAAGCGCTGCCTTCCGGTTCCTCAGGCGGGCGCTCACAGGCCGCGAGAAGTACAGCGATACCTAGCAGCAAAGTAAACATAATCGACCGCAGCACACCATTGCCCGGCGAGCGCGCAATGACGCTGCCAGCACTATCGCGAGTCGTTTTCACACTGCCTGAAATCACGCTGCCCTGCCCTGTCTGGTCTGCGGCGCAAGAATGCACCTGAATCGGTCTATTCTAACACTCCGCCGGCGGCAGAATATGCCAACCGTCTACCGCTGCGCCGCGACCTCTTCAGCGCTCACAGCCCCCGCCGAGTTGTCCCAGTTGTTTCTTATGTAAGTAGCCAGTGCGGCCACTTCCGCATCGTCGAGCAAATACTGAAAATCTTCCATCGGCTTGCGCCTTTCCGTAGGCACCGGCGGATGCGGTAGCTGCGGCGCGTACAGAATGACGTTGATCAGCGACGCCGGATTGCTGGCCTGTACGATCAGGCTGCCGCCTGCCAGTCTGGGTGCCGATTCCTGGTCGCCCAGACCGGTCGGCAAATGGCAGGTACCACAATGCAAATTGTAAAGTGTCCGTCCCATGCCCATTTCGCGCGCTTCGGGTGCTGGCCCGGAATCCCGCTCGACAGGCGGCAATCGCTTCAGATAATGCGCCATGGCCGACACGTCACCGGCGCTCAGATAATGAGTGCTGTTGAGTATCACCTCATTCATCGGGCCATGGGTTTCGAGAAACGCATTTTTGCCGGTTTTGAGGTAGGCGAACAATTCCTCTTCAGGCCACAGACCGAGACCCGTTGAGGTCGCAGTCAGATTGGGCGCGGACCAGGAGCGGTACGCGCCGCCCGGCACCCTGTCGGTGTACACACCGCCGCTCATCGCTTTATCTGAATCCTCTGCGCCCAGAAAGTTCCGGGGCGAATGACAAGCGCCACAATGCGCCAGGGCTTCGACCAGATAGCCTCCCCGGTTCCATACATCGGATTGCAGAGGATCAGCCTCGTACGGCCCGGGCTGGAAAAACAGGGCCTTCCAGACTGACATGAGTGCCCGCTGGTTGAAGGGAAACGACATGTCGTTCGGCGTAGCTTCCTGGCGGATTGCGGGAATGCTGTTGAAGTAGACGTACAGCGCAGCGACATCCGCATCCGTCACCCGGGTGAAGGAGGTATACGGGAAAACCGGGTACAGATGTTCGCCGTCCGGTCGCACACCGTGACGCATAGAGTCAAGAAACTCGGCCGGTGTCCAGGCACCGATACCGGTCGCCTCGTCCGGCGTGATGTTGGTTGAATAGATTCTTCCGAAGGGCGTTTCAAAGGCCACGCCGCCGGCCATAAAGCCGCCGCCGGGCGTCGTATGACAACTCGCGCAGTTACCCGCGAGCGAGAGGGAGCGGCCGCGCTCCGCAAGGGAGTCGCTGGGTTCCTCCTGCAGGATGGCCGCAAGCCGCACTGCAGCCTCGCTGTTATCTGCGCGGAAAAAAATTGCAGCGGCAACCAATATAACGGCTGCCGCGGCAGCCGTTAGTAGAATTCTTGTAGCTAATGACAATGTACTTACTCGAATCATGCGAACGAGGGTCTAGCAGACCCATTCATTAATATCGGATGCACAGCGGGGCAGCAGAAGCTTGGGCTGAAGCGACTGCTATCCACCGCGCACCATAGCCTTTTTTTCCGCGAGTGCAAGACGTAGTGAAGCTGCAGCAGCACGCCCCTTCTGCACGTCGCGATAGCGGAATTCGGTGCTGCGCCCGTCGGGCTTGCGCTTGACACTTGCCTGTCGTCGGTCCCAGGCAGATAGCACTAAAGTGCGAAGCGTACGGTATTCCGACCCGCACGTTTTGCATCGTACAGCGCCTCGTCCGCGCGGCTGAGCCAGTCGTCGAACGTGTCCTCGACACCGAGCTCCGCAATGCCGAGCGAGATGGTCACCGAACTCTCTGGAACAAGTTCGTTCACCTCGACCAGCGTCCTGAGCTGTTCAGCCAGACGCGCAGCAGCGATGCGGTCCTTGTTTTCGACGATGACGACGAACTCTTCGCCGCCGATACGGTACAGGCCGTCATTTATTCGCAGACGCAAATTTAGGATTTCAGTGAGACGCCGCAGGATCTGGTCACCTGTCGCATGACCATGAATATCGTTAATTCTTTTAAAATGATCGAGGTCGATCATCATCAATGAGGCCGGCAGGCCCGAACGTCGATACGCGGCAATGACTTCTGTAATTTTTTGTTCGAGCGCGCGCCGGTTACCTGCCCCGGTGAGAGGGTCCTTCGTGGCAAGCAGCATGAGCTGTTGTTGCTGCCGGCTGTTGATCTCTGAAAATGTGTAAGCGAAAGCCGTCGTAACAATGATGGTAATAGCGATCGTCCCTGCCTGGAACGGGTCCAATTCCCGTAAGAGCTGCGGGAGTATTGCGGCAGTCATCGTCAAAGTGATTGCGACAGCTTCGCGCGGCTTCAGGAGGTAGAAAGACGCCATTAACGCTGGAAAGGCCCAGTAAACCTGCTGGGTTCCGCGCAGGTACACGGTGAGGAGGGTCCCGGCCATGCTTAAGACGGCGATGGCAATACTCGCCCCTCTGACGCGCCTGGTGCGGAAGACGTAAGTACCGAGGAAAACAAGACTACAAACGATGACGGTATCAATAGCGGCAATCAACCAGTCGCCGCTCAGCCAGCGAATGACTGCAAATGGTGCCACCCCGAGCGCCCCGGCCGCGCTGAGAATCAGCGGCAGATGACCGGTCACGCCTTCCCGGTTTTCGGGCATCTCCGTGATCTGACTCCACGTCTCGATGACGGATTTTGCTTCGGACATTCGCCAAACTCCAAGCTTAGCGGTGATGATGCCCGAAGCGTTGTATGTCAGTCCACGTGCAGCGGCTCGGAAGTCGAAATTTCAGTGACGCGACGGCTTACTTCGTATTTGTGATTAGCCGATAAAAACAGATAGACAACGGGTACGACGAACAACGTGAAAATCGTACCGAAACTCATACCACCTACGATCACCCAGCCAATCTGGTGGCGTGCCTCCGCGCCGGCACCGGTAGCAAAAGCCAGTGGCACTGCGCCAAGTACCATCGCGCCAGTGGTCATGAGGATGGGCCGTAGCCGCAACGACGCCGATTCCAGCACTGCGTCGCGTTTTTCCCTGCCGGTTTCCCGCAGCTGATTGGCAAATTCAACAATCAGGATGCCATGCTTGGATATCAGGCCCACCAGGGTCACTGCGCCAATCTGGGTGTAAATGTTCCACGAGCCGGACAAGGTCCACCATCCCTGCTGGCCGCCAAAATTTAACGCCGACAGGCATAGAAATGCGCCAAACATCGCGAGTGGGACGGAAACAAGGATGATGAGCGGGTCGATGAAGCTCTCAAACTGTGCCGCAAGCACCAGATAGATGAAAACCAATGCGAGCACCATGAGAATCGCCGCGCTGGATTCCGACTCTGCGAATTCCCGGGATTGACCCGACAAGTCGTAGAGTGCTTCAGGAGAAACATCTCTGATTGCGGCGTCCATCCATTCCAGCGCCTCCCCCAGGGTATAGCCGGGCGCCAGCCCCGCGCTTATCGTGGCCGCGCGAAGTTTGTCGAAGTGATTCAGCTCCTTGGCGGCTACCGATTCAGTCACGGTCGCCAGATTCTGCAATTGAATCATCGTGCCGCCGCTGCCGCGCACAAAAATATTACTCAGGTCGCCCGGCGTGCGGCGCGACGCGTCCTCTATTTGCACAATGACGTCGTACTGTTCGGTCCCGCTCTTGAACCTGGTCACGTTGCGGCCCCCCAGCATGGTCTCGAGGGTATGCCCGACAGCCTCCACGCTGGCTCCTACCGAAGATACTTTCGCCCGATTGACGTCAATCTTAAGCTCCGGCTTGTTCAGTTTGAGATCGGAGTCGGGGTTCGTGAATTGCGGGTTTTCGCTCATTCGCGATAATAGCGTCTGGACCATCTCATCCAGATCTTCCCAGGTGCCGGTTGTCTGCAATACGATGCTTAACGGCTGACCGAAATTATTCTGCCCAAGTGGCGGCGGCGTCACCGGAAACGCCATCAGACCGGGAATTGACATGAACTGCGGAAACAGGCTTTGAGCGACCTGCTGGGCACTGCGATCACGTTCCTCCCAGGGCTTCAGGCCGACAAAACCAATCGCTGAAGTCACACCGTTGAAGCCGACGATAACGAAGAAGCGATTTTTCTCCTCCACGCCGTCGTAGATCTGTTCAAGCTGTTTTGCGTAGCGATCCGTGTAGTCGATGGTCGCGCCCTCCGGCGCAGTACCAATGCCGATCACCAGCCCCTGATCTTCCTGTGGCGCCAGCTCTCTGGGTAGATTCAGAAACAGCACTACCATCGCTGTAACGAAGCCTGCCGCAATTGCGATCGTCAACCAGCGAAAACCCAGCACTCTGTCGAGCATCCGATGGTAGCCACGGTCAAGACTATTGAGCCTGCGCTCTACAAATTTGAACAAGCGCCCGTGTTCTTCATCACGTCGCAACAGTTTTGAACACATCATTGGTGACAGGGTGAGCGCCGTAAATCCGGATACCAGCACCGCACCTGCAAGGGTCAGGGCGAATTCAACGAACAGCAGACCGCTTCGCCCGGTAGAGAATGCGAACGGCAGGTAGACCGCTGCCAGGGTCAGCGTCATCGCAACAATCGCGAAACCGATTTGTTTGCTCCCTTTCAATGCCGCTTCGAAAGGAGGCATGCCGTCTTCAATATGGCGATAGATATTCTCGAGCATGACGATCGCATCGTCGACGACGAGCCCGATAGCGAGAACCATCGCAAGCAGTGAAAGCGTGTTGATCGTGAACCCGAACAGCAGCATGAGTGAAAACACGCCAATCAGTGACACGGGGATAGTCACCAGGGGTATAACAACGGCGCGCCAGCTGCGGAGGAAAACGAAAATAACAAGCGCCACCAACACCACCGCCTCGAAGACGGTGACATACACCTCGTCGATGGATTCCTGAATGAACAGCGTGCTGTCGTAGGCAATTTCGACCTGCATACCTTCGGGCAGTGTGCTCGAAATCTGCGGCAGCATGGCCTTGAGGCCTTTCGATATCTCCAGTGGATTGGCCACTGCCTGCTTGATGATTCCCAGCGGTACCGCATTGCGACGATTGAAGCGTGCTCTGAATCGCGACGAATCTGCACCGAGCTCTACGCGGGCGACGTCGCCCAGCCGCACCAGAAACTGGTCGGTAGTTTTCACGATGATCTGCTCGAATTCCGCCGGCTCCTGCAAATCTGTCTCCGCCAGTACGGTGAATTCGCGGTCACTGCTTTCCACGCGACCCGCTGGTACTTCAACGTTTTGCTGACGCAGCGCAATCTCGACGTCTTCCGGGGTCAGCTCATAGCCCGCCAGACGGTCCGGGTCGAGCCAGATGCGCATCGCAAAACGATTACCGAAAACGTTTGCCTGAGCCACGCCGGGAATTGTCTGCACCCGATCTTTCACCAGTCGCGTCGCGATGTCTGCAATTTCCGTCAGGTTGTGACGGTCAGAGGAAAACGCCAGAAATATAATCGGTTGGGCATCCGCTTCCTGCTTTTGCACAATGGGATCATTAGCTTCCTGCGGCAATTGCCCACGCGCCTGGGCGACCCGGTCGCGAACGTCGCTGGCCGCAGCGTCAGCATCACGATCCAGCAAAAAGCGCACGGTAACCTGGCTGCGTTCGGCGCGGCTCACTGAGCTGATGTAGTCGATGCCCTCGATGCCCGACAACGCATCTTCGACCGGCTTGGTGATCTGCGATTCGATGACCTGTGCATTCGCACCCGGGTAACCGGTAGCCACCGTGACGATCGGTACGTCGACATTGGGTATCAGTCGAATCGCGAGTCGGTCGTAACTGATGATGCCGACAAGCAGAATTATGACATTCATGACCGTCGCGAGGACCGGTCGGCGAATGGAGATTTCGGAGAGCTTCACTAGAGCGCCTGAGCGGGCGTCGAACCGGCCGGTATTGACTTAACGGCGGCACCGTCAAAAATTTTCATTTGTCCGGCAGTGATCAACTCGTCGTCGGCATTCAGTCCTGACACCACTTCGACCATGCCGTCCTGACGCTGTCCGATCTGTACGACTTTCTGCACCGCCTTGCCCTCGGCGATGACAAACACGGTCTTATCATTGCCTATCGGCCAGATCGCCTCTTCCGGCACAAGCAATGCATCGGGGTTCACGTTCAAGGTCACACTGACGCGCGCGAATAGCCCTGGGCGTAGCTTTAGATCCGGATTTGGCAGCGTCGCCCTCAGCACCACGTTGTGCCCGGCGACGTCTATCTGCGGAGAAATTGCACTAACAATACCGCTGAAGCTTTCGCCTGGGTATGCACCAACTGAAACCGTCACTGTCTGACCGGCGTTCACAGCGGCAAGTAGTGTTTCAGGAATGCTGAAATCGACGCGTAGCGGATTGAGCCGCACAACGGCGACAAGTTCCTGGCCGATCGTCGCATAATCGCCAACGTTGATTTCCCGCAGGCCAACCGTGCCATCGAAGGGCGCACGCACAACGGTTTTCGCCAGCCTGGCTTCGGCTGATCGCAAGCGTGCGTCGCCGACATTGAAGTTAGCGCGTGCGGTGTCGTAATCGGTAGCAGAAATAAGCTGGCTCTTCACCAGCTCGTTGGCACGTTTGTACGCTGCCTCACTTTGCTCGACGATAGCGCGCGCTTCATTGACTTCCGCTTCCAGTACGGTTGCCTCGATCGAGAACAGCCGGTCGCCTTTGGAGACACGCTGTCCGTCTTCGAAATGCACAGAAACGACGGGCCCGGCAGATTCTGCACGAAGCGTTGCGGATGCCTCCGCCAGAAGCGTGCCGACGGCTTCGACGGTGGATTGCAGGCTTTGCGGCTGGACGGTAATGCTTTCTACGGTCGTTGGCCCCCGTCCGGGCGGTCCTCCCTGCGCGTGCAGAACGCCCGGCAGTATGACCGCACACAGAGCTGCACGTGTCAGCATTCCTCTGAACTTGTTCCCGGTTCGCACAATTATCTCGCTGGCGTAATGTTATTTTTTTTCCACCCGGCTGGATCAGCCGCGGCGGGAGGGGGTGCGCACAGTATAACGAATCCCTTGAACAGACCAGTTACGCACGCCGGAGTTTCATTTGGAGACAGCGAATGGGCTGATTTAAGGCCTGCCGGGCCGCCGCTTGAATGACCCGCGGGTGCAGCAACGCCGCCTCAGGTCGGCAGCGACGGGAAGGGAAAGCACGGAAGATCGCCGTCTCCGTTCTGGGGCGCCGCTTTCCACGGCGACGGCTAATCCGGAGAATGCCTTCTGTTAGAAAGTGAACAGAACGCCAAGCTCGGGCGCAAAGTCGGTCGCTTTCTCGGTGATACCGAAGCCGCTGTTCAATTTAAGAAATGCGTTTGGGCTGAGGGTAAATTGCACTTCCCCAATGAAGCTCAAGTCATCGTCTTCTCCTTCCAGCGTGGCGACAACGCGCCACTTTTTATTGAGTTTTTTGAGATATTCAAGCGCGTATTCACCGAGTTCCAGCTGCCCTTCACCACCATCGTAGGCGAGGGAAACCCGGCCGTTAAGAGTGCCCCACTCATAAGCTTTGATAAACCCGGTGCCGATGGCGTACTCAATGTCCTGCGCACCGATCAACACCCTGGTGTCCTGAAAGGGGAATTCAACCTCAAAGAAACTGTAGAACGCCGGCCGCCGGATGGATTCACTGCCCCACATCCATCGCAGTTGCGCTTCGGCCCCGGCGAAGCCAGACTCTTCTATGCGCGCCAGGACGGCCGAAATATCCAGTGGCGAGCGATCAAATTCCGCCGAGACATACATTTCCGTTTCAAACTCGACCGCCCAACGTTCGTTGAATGCGTAGCCGATGAACAATACGGCCTCATGCTCCCGGATCTTGCCGAAGTAGTCCTGCTCGCCGACGTAGCCCAGTTCGCTTGGGTGATACTCCTCTTCCCGGTTGATTGAGTATTCGTAGAAGGGATACAGGATCCACTGCCCGCTTTCGATGTAAGTGCCAAACTGGGACGTCGGAATGCCTGGACCCCTGTCGCGCAAAAAGTCCGGCGACGTTTCATCAGCCGCCAAGGAAATCATTGGCACTGCCAATACAAGCAGGGGGAAAATGAGTCTGTAATTTCTGGCCATTCAAGGAGCTCCCATGGGGGCGGCCGGCACGCAGACGGGCACCGATGCCGAACGGTTGTCAGGAGTTGGACCGGATCTGCCCGGATAACCGGTCGCGGCTGCCTTTACGCCCGTCGTTGAACAGTGGACTTTACGGTTCGCCAGACCAGGCGCAGAATGCCGCGCCAGACTGCTAGCGCGTCAGCAGAGATTCGTAGCGTCGGTCTGTCAGGATTTCGAGGAACGCGATAATTGCGGACAGATGTAGAGGAGAGATGGGCTGTCCCTGGCGCAATATCTCGTGGTCAATCGTCGCAGAGATTTCAGGAGTTCCCCATGGCTGGCCGGTTTCCGGGTTGATCTGGCTCTCAGGGTTGGAGAGCGTGTACTTGTTGTAAAACAGAATGACAGTTTCAAGATCCCTGAATACGCCGTTATGCATATAGGGTGGCGTAACCGCGACGTTGCGCAATGTGGGGACTTTAAATTTGCCGGCTTGCGCATCATCTGCGACCAGCGGGTTTGCTCGCAAACCTTTGTCTTTATAGTCCGATACAGCGCCATTTAATGTCCGCACCTCGACATTCACCGGTACACCGATGTTGTGGTATTTAAAACTGGTGAAGCTCTCACGATTAAAAGATTCGCGTGTATCAATCAGATGACATTGATGACAGTTGAAGAGCTGCGAGAAAAACAACACGCGTCCGACTTCTTCCGTCTCGCTGAGCGTATATTCACCGCGCAGAAACCGATCGTATTTGGAATCGAAGGGTGCAAATTCATCGCTGCGCTCAAATGCCGCCAGGCTTCTTGCCATGGCATCGAGAGCGGTATCTGCAGTTGCAAATACTTCTGTACCGAACAGCGCCGTCATTGTGTCTATGTACGACGCATTTTCGCGTAAACGTCGTATTACTTCAGCGGCGTCGGCGAGGCCCATTTCAGCAGGATTCGTGAATGGCTCTTTCGCCTGCTCCGCCAGCGATTCGGCGCGACCATCGTAAAAGTGGCCGCCGACATAGTCGCCTGCCGCATTCTTGTGGAATTCCGGCTGCAGCGAGACATACGCGGTGGACGGCGCATTCCGGTCACCGAAAGATGCCCCGTCGTCGCCGATGGAAACAGCACCTAGGGCCACACTTTCCCGTTGATCGGAGAAGCCCGTGTCCGGATCATGGCAGCTTGCACACGACAAGCTGCGATTAGCGGAAAAACGGGTGTCGAAGAATAGTGTCCGGCCAAATTGCTGCAGCGCCTCAGACTCCCCTGCCGCCAGCCCGGAGCCAGCAGCCAATACGCATGCGGCAAGCAGGGCAAGCGAGATGGACGCTGTTTTCATCGAGCGGCTCAATGACGGCATAAGCTAATAATAAATCATTCGTCACGCAATTAGCGTTAGCGAGCAGTTTGCCGACCGTCGACCTGGTCTCAGGAGTGTTCAGCGGCGATAGCCAAACAGGCCCTGATCGACAATTTTGCGCGCGACGCTATCCGGCACCATCTGTCTCCAACGCCCACTTCCTTGCGATATCAGTCGCAGCACTTCTGGCGAGTGAATATCCAGGTGTTCGTGAGCGACATCAGTCAGCGGAAGAATGCGCTGCCTTGCCAGGAGAAAATCGAAAAGATGCCGGAGATCCGCTGCCAGCGCGATACTGTCGAGCCCTTCAATCGCACCGCGTTCGGTGTTTTTTAGCGGATAAACCAGCAGGTGAACACGATCCTTGAACAGTCTGCCCAGACCTTCAAGAATGCCACCCTGCAAGTCCGCGTAATATTTCTCCTTGAATACTTCGCGCAAGGTCGCCAGGCCCATGGCGAGCCCGATCGGTCTGTCCGTATAGCGCTTGAGGTAGGCGCACAAGCGGTGATATTCCCTGAAGTCAGAGACCATCACAGTGCATCCCGTCGTTGATACCACTTCGACACGACTCAAAAAATCTGCCAGACAGACCGCTGATTCCTCCCGCAGATTGTGCATTGAGATTTCCATAAGGGGGAGAATCTCACCACTGTCTTCCTTGCAGTGTTGCAAAAAGGTCGTTCCAGAAGACTTCAGCAGGTCCATATTGACGTGCGTAATGGGGCGGAACCTGCCGCGTTGCACCAGTAGCGGCCGTTTTCTCAATACCTCGGACGGTTGTATGACTTCGCCGTCGGCTGAAAACATGGCCGCACCTGTCAGTCCCAATTGCACCAATCGTAGTGACAGTATGCGCGGATCGATCTTGTCCAGCCGCGGACCGCTGACATCGATCATATCTATCTCGATTCGCTCCGGGCTCAGGCCGTCGAGCAGCGCGGTCAACATATTTTCCGGCGTCTCGATAAAAGTAAACGCGCTGTGAATCAGATTGACGCCGACAATGCCGAGTGCTTCCTGTTGCAGCGCATTGCTGTCATCGAGCATCCGGACATGGATAATGATGAGCTCGTCATCTGCGCCAGCCTCGGGCTGGAAGCGGATGCCAAGCCAGCCATGACACTCGTTGGTACCCTGGTAATTGCGTGCAGACACTGTGTCAGCAAAACTGAAGAACCGACTGGTATCACCGCGACGTTCGGCTAATCGTTCCCTGTTCAGGCGCTGCTCGTGTTCGAGCATCGCCTCCAGCCGCTCTCTGCTGACATATCGTCCACAAGATCCGTAAATTGCATCGCTGACCTGCATGTCATAGGCAGAAATACTTTTTGAGATAGTGCCAGCCGCACCACCTGCCTGGAAAAACCACCGCACCACCTCCTGACCGGCGCCAATTTCGGCGAACGTCCCATAACAGCCGGAATCCAGATTGATCTCGAGCGCTTTCTCAAGCGTAGATAGTTTTCTCGTTGCAACAGACATTAGATACAGCCCTGATCCTTCGACTCAACTCTTCTAAAAGTCGGCACGAATGGCAGAACCTTTAGTTTTTTCAGCTATTTAGGGCTAGACTTCCGGTTCCGGAAACGCGCTGGAGTGCGCATGGCCATCAGTGTATTCGACCTCTTCACGATCGGTATCGGGCCGTCCAGCTCCCATACGGTCGGCCCGATGCGGGCTGCGCATTTATTCGCTTCCAAATTACGCGATAAAGATTTGCTGACTCAGACGGTGAAACTGCAGGTTCGCCTGTATGGATCTTTGGGGGCAACCGGACGCGGCCATGGTAGTGACAAGGCGGTCATACTGGGCTTGCAGGGCGAGCTGCCGGAAACGGTAGATGTGGCGAAAATTCCTAAACGCATGCAGGACTTAGACGCCCGTGGCGTGCTCGCTTTGCTCGGTGAGCACGACATTTCTTTCATCTCCAAAGAACATCTCGTTTTCGAAAAGCGTGAATCTCTTCCGGGGCATCCCAACGGATTACGGTTCGAAGCATGGGATGTCGACGGTAAACTATTGTTGGCACGTATTTATTACTCGGTCGGCGGGGGATTCGTCGTGGCCGAGAAAGATGCCGACGAACCTGTTATCACTGAATCGCAGGTTGAAGTGGCCTTCCCATTTACGAACGGTGTCGAACTCCTCTCAATATGCCGCGAGCACAATCTCTCCATCAGCGACCTGATGATGGAGAATGAAAAAGCGTGGCGTAGCGAGGCAGACATTCGCAGTGGATTGCTGAAAATATGGCATGCCATGCAGGACTGCGTGCGGCGTGGCTGCGAACAAAGCGGCGTGATGCCGGGGCTCAAAGTCAAACGTCGCGCAGCAAACCTCTATCAGCAGCTCTCGAGCCAGCCTGAAGCCGCGCGACGGGACCCGCTGACGATCATGGACTGGGTCAATCTTTATGCGCTGGCAGTGAACGAGGAAAACGCGGTCGGCGGCCGCGTTGTCACAGCGCCGACTAACGGCGCCGCCGGCATCATTCCGGCCGTATTGCACTATTACCATCGCTTTTGTGACAACGCGACTGACGACGGCGTCGTCCGGTTCCTGCTCACTGCCGGCGCGGTTGGCTTGCTGTTCAAGAGAAACGCTTCGATCAGCGGGGCCGAGGTAGGCTGCCAGGGAGAAGTTGGCTCAGCGTGCTCGATGGCTGCCGCCGGACTGACCGAAACCCAGGGTGGCACACCTGCACAGGTCGAGAATGCGGCGGAGATCGCGATGGAACACAACCTGGGTCTTACCTGTGACCCCATCGGCGGTTTGGTACAGATTCCCTGCATCGAGCGCAACGCGATGGGCGCGGTGAAAGCGATTAATGCCTCACGACTGGCGTTGCGCGGGGACGGGGAACACTTCGTGTCCCTGGATAAAGTCATACAAACCATGCGTGAAACGGGGCGTGACATGCAGGACAAGTATAAGGAAACGTCGCGCGGCGGACTTGCCACCAACGTCATCGAGGTACCGGTGAATTTTATTGAGTGCTGAATCGCGACCTTCTCGCTGCTTCCGCAATGCTTGATCGTGCTGTAGGAGCCCGCCCTGCGGGCGATTCCCGACGTCAGGAGCGCGCGACGACCAGATCAATGGCGTGATACGCGGACAGAATCGCGCCCTCCTGCCAGCCCTGCAGAATACTCAGATGCTCGCCGGCGAACACGATATTGTCATCCGGT
>JBBKWL010000071.1:0-129062 GCA_037968975.1 Woeseiaceae bacterium
GGAATCCAGAAAGCAGGAGGAAGAATTGTCGGTGCGAGCGATTATTTCGTCACCAGCATGAACCCGTTGCTGGCCATGGAGGTCGGCATCACGCGCCAAAATCCGTATTCAAATGCAGGGCCTGTACTCAACGCAAACGAGCGCGTGGATCTCGCGACGATGATCGAGGCGTATACCATCAACGGTGCCTACACCATGAAGCTGGACGACAAGCAGGGTTCCATAGAAGTCGGTAAGCGCGCTGATCTGGTTGTGGTGAATCGCAATCTGTTCGAGATTGATCCGTACGAGATTAGCGATGCTTACGTAACTATGACAGTCTTTGCCGGTCGAACCGTGTATCAACGTCCCGAGTAGGTAATGAATTCACCCATTTACAATCTGCGGCCGCAACGCCAGAGCCGCATCCCTGATGTGGTCTTCGCGTTGCTGATCGCGAACGGCCTGCTATACGCGCTCGAACGGTTTTCCCCTAACTTCATATTGTTCAACTTCGCCCTGTGGCCGTTCGACTCGGGTCGGTTCCAGTTCTGGCAGCTTCTGACCTACGGCTTCCTGCACGATCTCAGTTCCTTGTACCACATCGGCTTCAACATGCTGGGATTGTGGATGTTTGGCCGGCATGTAGAACCCCTGATGGGGCCGCGACGCTTTCTTTTTTACTACCTCACCTGTGTAATTGGTGCAGGCCTGATTCAGATGCTGGTCGCGGGCGTGCAGGGTGGTGTTTATTACACCGTCGGCGCGTCGGGCGGATTGATGGGCATCCTGCTCGCATACGCGTTGGCCTATCCCAATCAGACCATCATGCTGCTGATTCCGCCGATACCGATGAAGGCAAAGTACTTTGTGCTGTTGTTCGCGCTCGCGTCCGTATTTCTCGGCGTCAGCGGAGCTGCTCCCGGGGTCGCTCATTTCGCACACCTGGGCGGCATGCTGTTCGGTTTTTTACTACTGCAATACTGGAAAAAGCCGCGGCCGAAGCCCTAGATCCGGCATACCAGACCAGGCATCAACGCCGTGCCAAAAGACTTAAGCCTGCAAGCCACCGTCGATGGGAATAGCAGTGCCGGTAATGTGCTTGGCGGCATCGCTGGCGAGAAATATGGCCAGTGCAGCGATATCGAGCGGGTCGGCAATGCGTTTGTTCGGGCTGCCATCGGCGATCATCCCAAGAAAACTGTCGACGTCCATGTCGGCGTCAACGGCGCCGTCGGCGAGCATCGGCGTGTCAACACCGCCCGGGCAAATAGCATTTACGCGTACGTCTTCAGCGGCATAGTCCAGCGCCATCGCGCGAGTCATTTGAATGAGGCCACCCTTGCTCACGCAGTATGCCATTGCGCGCGGCCCGGCTCGCAGCCCCCAGAATGAAGCCATATTGATGATGCTGCCACCGGTTTTCAGAAGGTACGGTAGCGTGGCCCGCGAAAGATAGAACGGCACATCGAGATTGATCGCCATCGTGTCACGCCAGTCATCGTCGCTGGTTTCTTCGGCATTGCCGCGCGGCAGCACTCCGGCGGAGTTAATGAGGCAGTCAATGGCACCAAATTCTTCGATCGTATCGGAGACCAGCTCGTCGCAATCCTCTGCGTCAATCAGTTCACCGGCCCAGGTCGAGATCTTGTCGGAAACATCAGCGACTTCCTCAAGACGCCCCTCGTCGCGACCCGCAGCCATTACGTTCCAGCCCGCATCCGCGAACTCAATGGCCATTGCGGCGCCTATGCCGGAGCTGGCCCCGGTAATTAAAACGACATTCATGGGTCGAAGTGTATCCGCATTGCCTCTATAATGCGCCACCTCTTCAAGGCCCGGCTCTCATGTTCCCTACTGAAAAGATTCGCAATATTGCGATCATCGCCCATGTTGATCATGGCAAGACAACACTGGTGGACCGCCTGCTACAGCAGTCCGGCACCCTCGATGAACGGGCAGTTGTGCCCGACCGCGCCATGGATTCGAACGACCTGGAGCGCGAGCGCGGCATCACGATCTTGTCGAAGAACACGGCGATTCGCTGGAATGAGTGGCGGATCAATATCGTCGATACGCCCGGACACGCTGACTTCGGTGGCGAAGTCGAGCGCGTTCTGTCGATGGTTGACGGTGTGTTGTTGTTGGTGGATGCGGTAGAAGGGCCCATGCCGCAAACTCGGTTTGTTACGCAGAAGGCATTTTCCTACGGTTTTACGCCCTTGGTCGTCATCAACAAGGTTGACCGGGATGGCGCGCGACCGGACTGGGTCCTCAACCAGACTTTCGAATTGTTCGATCGCCTCGGGGCGACCGATGAGCAGCTCGATTTTCCGGTAATTTACGCGTCGGCCCTGCAGGGATTTGCCGGGACTGAACCCGACGTTCGCTCCGGCGATACGCTGCCGTTGCTCGAAGCCGTCGTTAAGCACGTCCGGCCACCCACTGTGCAGCTCGAGGGAACCTTGCAAATGCAGGTGTCGAGCCTCGACTACAACTCCTATGTCGGGGTGCTGGGTATTGGCCGTATCTCCCGCGGCATCGCACGCGCTAACTCACGCATCACGATCGCCAAACCGGACGGCTCGTCGAAGAATGCACAACTCATGCACCTGTACGGTTTTGACGGTCTCGAACGCATACCGGTAGAAGAAGCTGGCGCCGGTGACATCGTGGTCTTCAGCGGTATCGAGGACTTGCAGATCTCCGACACGGTTTGCGAGCGTGGCGAGCCGGACCCGTTACCGGCTTTGAAGGTGGATGAGCCGACCATCAGCATGACTTTCCAGGTCAACAAATCGCCGTTCGCAGGTCAGGAAGGCAAGTACCTGACGAGTCGACAGATTCAGGGGCGTCTTGAACAGGAGCTCAAGCATAACGTCGCTCTGCGGGTTGAGATGACCGATGACCCGGACAAATTTCGCGTCTCCGGACGCGGTGAATTACACCTCGCAGTGCTCATCGAAACAATGCGGCGCGAAGGTTATGAGCTGGCCGTGTCGCGACCGACAGTCATCGAGCGCGATGTCGACGGCGTCAAACACGAACCGTGGGAGCTCGTGACACTGGATTTTGCCGAGGACTATCAAGGCGCTGTCATGCAGCAGTTTGCGGAACGCAAAGGCGAACTTCTCAATATGATGCCGGACGGTCGCGGACGTATGCGTCTCGAATATCGAATTCCGGCCCGTGGGCTGATCGGGTTTCGAACTCACTATCTCACTATTACTGCGGGAACAGGCCTGCTGTATTCGGTTTTCGAAAAGTATGCGCCGCGAGTCCAGGCCGATATCGGTCAGCGCAATAACGGCGTCCTGGTATCGACGATCGCCGGCAAGGCATTGGCGTTCGCGCTTTTCAATCTGCAGAACAGCGGCAACCTGTTTATCGGTCATGGTGTCAGTGTTTACGAGGGCATGATCATCGGTATCCACAAGCGCAACAACGATTTGCCGGTTAATCCGACCAAGGGCAAGCAGCTGACGAATATTCGTGCGGCCGGGACAGATGAAAATCTGGTGCTAACGCCACCGCTGCGGTATTCACTTGAGCAGGCGCTCGAATTTATTGACGACGACGAACTGGTCGAAATTACGCCGCAAAGCATTCGCATTCGCAAGAAGTTGTTGACCGAAGGTGAGCGGCGGCGCGATGCCAGAACACGCTTGAAAGAAGCCGAGCTTTCAGAACAATGATCGGTTAAATTATCTCGCATGTACCACGGCGAGAAATTTAACAGCATCAGTCATTTGGTCGGCGCGCTATTCGCGTTGGCCGGCGGCGCTGTTCTGATAACCATTGCTGCGCTGGACGGCAGCATCGCCAAGATCGTGAGTTATAGCGTGTACTCGGCGACGCTGTTTATCCTGTACCTGACCTCAACGCTGTATCACAGCATTCCAGGCCCAACGAAGAGAATTTTTCGCGTCCTCGACCACCAATCGATCTATCTGCTAATTGCAGGATCCTATACGCCGTATGCGATGGTGTCGCTGGACGACAGACTGGGTTGGTGGGTGCTGGGCATCATCTGGTCACTCGCGCTCTTTGGTATGGTGATGGACGGCGTGCGGCGGCACGGCCGCAGGATCGTCTCCGTACTCTTGTACCTGGTAATGGGTTGGTTCGTTGTGTTCGCACTGGACGACTTCGTCAATGCACTTTCCGCGGCGAGCATGGGCTGGCTGATCGCCGGTGGTCTTTTTTATACCATTGGCGTGATCTTCTTCGCACTCGACAGCTGGTATCCCTGGTGTCACGGAATCTGGCACCTGTTCGTGATCGCCGGAAGTACCTGTCACTATATTTCGATCTTCCTCCTGTAAAGATCTGGGTATTGTGACGAGCATCGATATGAACTCCGATCTGGGTGAAGGTTGCGAGTTCGATGTCGAATTGATGGGCATAGTCAGTAGCTGCAACATTGCGTGTGGCGGTCACGCCGGCGATACGCGCAGCATGCTGGCAACGGTCGAGCTGGCCATTGCGAATGGCATCGCAATCGGAGCGCATCCTGCGTATCCGGATCGCTCCGGATTTGGCCGGACGAGTCACTTTTCCTGCGGCGAAGAACTTCAAAAAGCACTTACGAATCAGATAGATAATCTTCAAACTATCGCGCTTGTAGCGGGCCGACAACTGGCCCATGTGAAACCGCACGGCGCCCTGTACACCGACGCGGCGGGGGACCGCACGCTTGCAACAACCTTCGTCCGGGCAATACAGAACGTGTGTGCCAATGCGGCGCTGGTCGGGCCGCCCGACAGCGAGCTCGAGCGCGTAGCAGCGCGAGAAAATATTACCTTCATTGCTGAAGCATTCGTTGATCGGGCTTATAGGCAGGATGGTTCGCTAGTGCCGCGCAGCGAGCCAAACGCTGTTCACGCCGACTTGAATACGATAACGACTCAGGCGCTAACTCTGGCGACCGACGGCACCTTGACCGCGGTCGACGGTTGCGTCATCAAAGTGCGCGCGGACACGCTTTGCATTCACGGTGACACGGAGAACGCGGCAGAAATCGGCCGCGCTGTTCGCGATGTACTATTGGCAAGCGGAGTCATCATTCGTGCTGCAATCTGAGTACAACAGTGACGATACGCTGAGCATCAAAATTGTCGACTCGAGTCTGCGCGCAGCAGTCGCTCAACATTTACGAGGTTTCGGTTGCTGGATCGAATGCGTTGAAGGCATGCGCAACGTGATCGTCCAGTTCGACTCAGCCGACCTCACGCACACAGCAGCGAGGGTACGTCTCGACCAGCAACTGTTGACTGTGCCGAGCGCCGCAATGGCATTGCCACCAACGGTCGAGATCCCGGTGTGCTACGGCGGCGAGTTCGGACCGGAGCTGGAGTCCATTTGCGAGATGCTGGCGTTGCGCCCGGACGATGTTGTAGAGATGCACACTTCGCGCGAGCACATCGTCGAGTTAATTGGCTTCACGCCGGGCTTTGCCTACGTTGCGGGTTTGAGCGATGACCTTAACGTACCGCGTCTCACAGAGCCGCGGCAGCGGGTAGAGCCTGGGTCGGTCGGTGTCGCGGGTGGCCTGACCGGCCTGTACGCACTGGCCGGTCCGGGCGGCTGGCCTCTGATCGGCAGGACCCCCGTGACCCTGTTTCGGCCGGATCAGGCGCAACCGCTGCTTTTATGCGGCGGCACGCGAATTCGATTCGTCGCCATCGATGCGAAGACGTATCAGCAAATGGTCGTGCAATGAGTTTACTGATTACCCGTGCAGGCTTACAAAGCACGATTCAGGCACGCCCTCGCGCGGGTCAGCGACATCTCGGGGTTCCGTTGTGTGGGCCAGCCGACCCGCTATCAATGGCGCTGGCAAATCGCTTGCTCGGCAATCCGGTATTCACCCCGGCGCTCGAAGTTACATTGTCGGGAATTGACCTGACGTTCGAAGCCGATAGTGGTTTTGCAATTAGTGGTGCGGCCGCGGCTGTTGCCCTGAACGGCAGGCCGATCGAGTTGCATCGTGGCTACAGCGCAAAGTCGGGCGACCAGCTGCGCCTCGGCGCTGCGAAAAGCGGGGTGCGCAGCTATGTTGCGATTGGCGGCGGGCTACCGGGTGACGACTTTCTCGGCTCGGTATCCACTTACACACCTGCTGCTTTCGGCGGGTTCGAGGGCAGGGCATTGCGCGACAATGACAGAATTGGTTTGTTGCGCAAAACGCGAGGGTCGCAACACCTACAAACGCCAGCGGAGTTTCGGCCACCGCCGTCTGCTGCCTGGGTCCTGCGTGCCTGCGTCAGCAGCGAGTTTTCGAATCTCCATGTTGCTGACCAAGCTGCTCTGTTTGACACCAATTTCTCAATTGGTGGCCGTGGTGATCGCATGGGAATTCAGTTACTGGGTAAGACCTTCGAGGTCGGCTCTGCGGGCTATCTGGACAGTGCGCCAATTTTCCCCGGCTGTGTGCAATGTCCCGAGAGCGGCGTGCCATACCTGTTGTCAATCGATGCCCAAACTACAGGCGGTTACTCGCAGTTGGCGCAGGTGGCCAGAGTTGACCGGCATGTCATTGGGCAGTTGCGTGCGGGAGACCACCTGCGGCTGATACGTCGGACCCCCGAACAGGCGGCGTCGGAGTTACGTGAAAAACACGATTACTGGCGCCGGTGGCTACCTGACATTGAGTCCGTCATCTAACGCCTGCGCAAATACTGACTGGGATGCCGGTCGACTACGTTGGTTTCAAAGCCGTCAATTGATGCGTCGACCATGTGCTTGCTGACGAAAAAATAAACAGGAATAACGGGATAGGCGCCGAGTAACGTCTCCTCCGCTGAACGCAGCAGCGCGCTAGCCTTGTCTTTCTCCGGACTGATCGATGCCGCTTGCAGCATGGCATCGTAAGAAGTGCTCGAGTACTTCGGCAGATTTTGTACGCTATCGGACGTGAAAATTTCCAAAAAAGTTGACGGCGCGTTGTAATCGCCAAACCAGGAAAACCGCATAATATCCCAATCGCCCCGTTGTTCTCGCGAGTCCAGAAAATACTGCCACTCTCTTTTTTCCAGGCGGGTCTTTACCCCGAGGTGCTGTTTCCACATTGAGCTTACCGCCAGCGCTACCTTTTCATGGATGCCACCAGCGTCATAGAGCAGTGTTATTTCCAGGGGTTTGCCATCGGAGTAACCCGCGGCATCGAAAAATCGTCTGGCCAGAGCAATGCGTTCAGTTTCTGGAAGCGACGACCACCCGTAGGAACTGCCGGAATAGTTCGCGACGCCCGGCGGGACGACGCTATACGCCGGAGCGTCCCCGCGGCCGAGCAAGTCTGCAATCACCTGTCGATCGACAGCCAAACTGAGCGATTGTCGCAGGTCCTCATTATCAAACGGTGGTTCGGTGAGGTCGAATGCGTAATAGTAAAACGCCAACGATGGCGCGATCTGGACTTCCGCCGCATTTGCTGCAGTCACCTTTCGTACCATCGCATCAGGAATGCTATGTGTTACATCGATCTCGCCGGCCCGAAACATGTTGAACTCAGCCATGTCATCAACAATTGGCAGGTAACGGACGATTTCAAAATGTACGGCGTCGGTATCCCAATAATATGGATTCTTCTGCAGCTCTATCGCTCCAATATTCTCTTCGTTGGCAAATTGATATGCACCGTTGCTTATAAGGTGATTGCCAGATTCATGGCGTGGCAGAGAAGTCGGCAGCGCCAGTAATTCAATAAAATGGTGAGTGGGCGCAGCAAGCGTAATTCTTAATGTGGTCTCGGAGATCGCTTGTACGGCGATTGAGTCCGACGGTTTGTCGCCACCGAGCGCATCTCTGAGGTTGACTATGTTGTTAAACAAAGAAGCGTAAAATGAGGGTGTATCGGAGTCCGCGAGGTGGCGAAAAGCGCGTACAAAATCGTTAGCCACAACTTTGTCGCCATTTGACCAGCGCGCGTCCCGACGCAGGTCAAATGTATAAACCAAACCATCGTCCGAAACTTCCCACGATTTGGCAACGCCGGGAATAATTTTGCCACTGGCGTCCTCGGCAACCAGGCCCTCGTACGCATCGATCAAAATATTGAAGGAATGTATGTCTTCGGCTAGCGCCGGGTCGAGAGTCGTTGCCTCGGCGCCATTGCCGCGTACCAGCAGCGAGCCCCGATTCGTGCCCGCAATCTCGTCGGAATCGCCACCGCAGGCGGTAGCGAAGAGCGTTATGAACAAAATGAAATAGGGATTACGCACGCTACTAAGCATCTGAATTGATTAAAAAAGCATCATATCAAGCCATGCTCACGCATGATCTGATGGCGATCCACGATGACGATTTTATCAAAATAAGTAGGTATTTTATTATAAATGGGGTAAATTACCCCAATGACGAAGGAATCGAGCAAGAGTTGTCTACAGAGTGCCTGCCGTGCCGTGCTTCGGCCGCTTGCCTCGATGATGCTTAAATGCGGCATGACGTGGAAAGAGTTCTCGGATCTCTCAAAATCCGTTTTCGTTGAGGCCGCAAGCGCGGACTACGGTATCGACGGGCGTCCGACAAATGTGTCACGAGTTTCGATTCTTACAGGCATTAGTCGCAAAGAGGTCAAACGTCAGCGCGACATACTTGAGTCCGCGGACTTGCCCGTTACGCGAAAAACCAACGACGCGACTCGGGTGCTGTCGGGCTGGCATCAGGACAGCAATTTTCTGGACCCGAACCAGACACCGCTATCTCTCTCGGAAACCGGGCCTGGACCATCATTTGCAGCGCTGTGTGCGAAGTACGGCGGCGATGTTTCACCGACGACCATGCTAAAGGAATTGCTAAAAACGGGCTCGGTACAGAAGTTGAAGAATGGCAATTTGCGCGTTCTAAAGCGCTATTACCAACCGGCAATACGCGATGACGAAAACCTGATGTTCGCAGTGGATCGCATTCGCGATGTGATTGCCACGATGAACAACAATGTCTTCCTGGAAGATGGCGGTGACCTGCGTTTCGGCGGCTACGCCGACAACGAATCGATTCCGACTGCAACTATTCCCGCCTTTCACAAGTTCATGGACACCCGCGGTCAGGCCTTCCTTGAAGAGATCGATCACTGGCTCACTGCGCATGCGGCAGATTCGTCCGATTCAAAACAACGAGCGCGAATAGGCGTTAGCCTGTTTACGACGCAACGATAGATTTACTGGAGAAATGATAATGATCATGAAACGAACCCTATTGCTGATATTGGCGACCGCGCTGTCTGGATTCTTCGCAGCCTGCGGCGACAGCTCTGGCGGCGGAGCCAATCCACCTGGAACTACACCGACCGCCGGTATCGGCCGCAACGGAATATCTGTTGGCCCGATCACGACATTCGGCAGCATCGTGGTGAATGGCGTGAGATACGAGACTAATGCCGCGACGTTCACGATCAATGACAGCCCAGGTATTCAAGGCGACTTGAAAGTGGGTTACGTGGTTTCCGTTGTGGGAACCATTGATGCCAATGGCACCACCGGCAACGCGACTCAGGTCATTTTCGACGACAGCGTTAAGGGACCGGTCGAGAGTATTAACGTTGCGGCCAATAGCCTTGTCGTTCTGGGCCAGACAGTACTGGTCGGTCCGGATGCTTCATTCGACGACAGCTTTTCGCCGGCATCGCTTGACGGCGTATCCGTCGGTCAGATTGTCGAAGTCAGCGGACAATTTGATGCGAATGGCAACATAGTCGCGACTCGCATTGAGCCAAAGCCGGCGGGAACCATTTTCGAAGTGCACGGTACGGTAACTGGATTAGACGCGCCTAACACGCGCTTCGTTCTCAACGGACTGGTCGTAGACTACGCCGGAGCGACGCTCGATGACTTCAACAACGGTCAAATTGCAGACGGCGACTTTGTTGAAGCAAAAGGAACAACATTGGGTGCAGCCGGCGAGTTGATTGCGACAAGAGTTGAGTTGGAAAACTTCTTGCCAGGCGGTGCCGATGGTGATCACGTCGAGATCGAGGGATTCATCACTCGTTTTGTGTCTGCCCAGGATTTTGACGTCGCGGGCGTGCCAGTGACGACCAACGGCAGTACGAGTTTCGTCGGCGGGGTGGCCGCGGATCTCGGCCTCAATGTCAAAGTCGAAGCAGAAGGCGACCTGGATGCCAACGGCAGACTCGTTGCAGAGAAGGTCGACATTCGTCGCAGTAAAGCAGTGCGACTAACGGCCAATGCTGACAGCATCGATGCCGCAAATAATTCCCTCGTGATTCTCGGCATTACAATCAATGTCGATGCGCTGACTCGAATTGAGGACAAGAGCTCAGCGGACATTGATCCGCTGACGTTGGCGGACGTCAATGCCGGTGACTATCTGGAAATTCGGGGCAGCGAGATCCCGGCGGGTAGCGGTGTGATTCTAGCGACCATTTTTGAGCGCGAAGATCCGGACACAGAAGCAATTTTGCAGGGTTTTGTCGACACCATTTCGAATCCTTCTTTTACGACACTTGGCGTGACCATCGAGACCAACGGCGCGACGGTTTTCCGTGACGCCAATGATGCTCCCATATCGGCAACCGATTTCTTTAACCAGGTTGCCGCGAACTCGCTTGTCAAAGCAGAGGGAATCGAAGTGACGGATACCACGATCCTGGCGACTGAAGTCGAATTTGAGCTGGAATTCTAGGGGGGTGCGGAGCGCTGGGAAAATGGTGGGCCCGCCAGGACTCGAACCTGGGACCAAAAGATTATGAGTCTTCTGCTCTAACCAACTGAGCTACAGGCCCCATTTTTCCTGCGCCGCCTTGCCAGCGCCCCTTGTCGGGCAGCGAATTCTAGCAGAATTGTCGCCGCGAAATCGATGCAAGAATCACTGCACCGACCGGAATTGCGCGGTCTTGCATAATGCCCGTGCACAGACCCGCTTTTCAGCGTGACTTGAAGCAACGCTTATTACTTTTCAATGACTTATGATCATTTACTAGGGAAATGCGGGACCCGGATCGGCTTTTCTTAAGGGGCTGGTCGGCGCAGAGACGACGGACAGTAATTATGCGGAAATCCAATGGATTTGGATTGCTCGAGCTTCGAGAATTTCGCTATCCCTGCGAGGCGGACTGCTGATGGGCCTCCTGAAGATCCCGGCAACCTTGAAACGCGGTGTCGGCCGAAAAATTCTCACATTCTTTTTGCTCGCCGGTCTGTTGCCTGTCGCATTCACGGCAGGTCTCGCCTATTTCGAAATTCAGCAAACGACCGAAGAAGAAATCAGCCGAACATTGCGCGCTTATGCCAAGAGCTACGGTCTGGATTTGCGCGGCAGCCTAAAGCGCACGGCGCTCGCCGCAGACGACGTGCAGCGGATGGTCGAGCGCGACGGAATTGCCGGATTGCGCAAACACGACTACATGCTGGCAGACTTCGATGGCGTTTGGTTTATCGACAGAGCCGGAATTGTTCAGACCATTGCCGGTGGTCGCAAGCCGCAACTGCCAGACGACGAACTTGGCGCCCTGATCGCCGGGCGCTCGGACGGGCGTTTGCACATTTCCCGTGACGAGAAAGGCGGCGTGTTGACATTGTTGCGCGTGGTTGATGATCGCGAGGCGGCATCGGGCCTGCTGGTTCTGCAGCTTGAGACAGTCAAAATCTGGGGCGATCGTGAGGACTACCCGCAGCACACCGATTTCTGCGTCCTGTCAACAGGCGGTGAACTCTATCACTGCTCGCAGGGGATGAGCCCCGGCATCCATCAAATCATGAGTGATCACGCGGATCGCGGAACCAGGACCCCGGGTACGTGGCAGCACAACGACGAAAAGTACGTCGGGGCGACCTGGCAATTATTTCTGGCCTTTGATTTCGATATCCCAGCCGTCGACATTATTGCGTTTCAGCCAGAGTCTGTTGCTCTACTATCCAGTGCCGACGTTAGCGAGGTCTTCTTGCCAGCACTGCTGCTGGTTGTAGCGCTTGTCGGCGCGTTGAGCTTCGCCGCGATCGGAGAGAGCCTGAACCCGCTGCAGCGGCTTACCGCTGCGGTGCGGCAGATTACCGCGGGCAATCTGGATGCTCGCCTGCGCATACGATCCAACGATGAATTCGAATGGTTAGGCGATGCATTCAATCAGATGGCGACCAAACTCGGCCGGCAAATATCGACCCTGAAGGCTATGTCTGAAATTGACCGGCAAATATTGTCCGGCGCAAAATTCGAGCAGGTCAGCGAGAGCGTCATCAATAACCTGATGGAGATCACCGGTTATGACGCCGCAGCGGTGATCGCGCGTGCGGACGATACACCAAACTGGGCAAAGATGATCTCGACCGACGGCGACGAAATCGTGCATGAACGGATCGCCTTGCCGAAAGAAATGGGACATCAATGGTGTCAGCCACGCCAGGTATCGCTGCTCGAGGCCGATGAATCTATCGCACCGTATCGGGCGCGCTTTCTGGCGTACAACGTCAATTTCGTCGCCTTGATTCCGATCGTATTACAGGACGACCTCAAAGGAATCTTGTTACTGGGCTCAACCAGTCGCCTGAATCTCGAGCAGGACAGTTTGCTGCGTTGCGTCGACCTCGCAGGACGATTTGCGGTCGCACTCGCGAGTGTGGAACGTGAAGAGGCACTGTATCGGCAGGCGCATTTCGATGAACTTACCGGACTACCGAATCGACAGCTGCTGAAAGATCGACTCGCACAGCATATCGTGCACGCGCGGCGTGATAATTGCAGTGGCGCGTTGCTGTTTCTCGACCTTGATCGATTCAAGGAAATCAACGACGTATATGGCCACTCCGTCGGTGACCTGGTGCTAACGCAGGCGGCCGAGAGAATAGAACGTGAGGTGCGCGACAGCGATACCGTTGCCCGACTCGGTGGCGATGAGTTCGTGGTGGTCCTGCCCCGCATCCCGAGCGATAGTTTGATTCATGTGACCGCAGCGCGATTGCTGGACAGGCTAACCGAATCTTTTTCGGTCCGAGGCAAGGATCATTTCGTCGGGGCCAGCATTGGTATTGTCACATTCCCGGACGATGGCGATAGCGTCGAGACGCTCCTTAAGAATGCAGACGCCGCGATGTATCGAGCGAAAGAAGCAGGTCGCGCGCGATTCGAATTCTTTAGCAGGAAACTGAATGCCGAAAGTCGTCGCAAGATCGGACTTGAAAGGGACTTGCGCGCAGCGTTTCATAACGGCGAGCTGCATGTTTACTTGCAGCCGCAGTTCAATATATCGACCGGTAGTCTTAGTGGTGCCGAAGCGTTACTGCGCTGGCGCCGCGACGGCGAGGGCTTTGTTTCCCCGACCGAGTTCGTGCCGCTGGCTGAGGAGTCCGGTCTCATCGTTGAAATCGGTAGCTGGGTGATTGAGCAGACCTGTATTGAGTTGCGCCGAATTCTGGACAAGTGTCTGCACCCCGGAGTTGTGTCAATCAATGTTTCTGCACGACAGCTGCGCGAGCCAAGTTTCGCCAGCGATCTGCTCGCGACAGTACGCCGATTCGACATTCATCCGGGTTACCTCTCGCTGGAAGTCACCGAGTCGGTGGTCGCGCAGAATCGTGATACAGCGATAGGAATTCTAAATACTTTACGAGCAGAAGGTGTACGGGTAGCGATTGATGATTTCGGGACTGGCTACTCGTCATTGAGCTATCTGCAGCAGATGCCATTCGATGTGATCAAGATCGACAAGTCGTTCATTGACCGCATTGGCGCCGGAGACCCATCCGACAATATCTGCAGGACCATCATCAAAATGGCGCATGAACTGGGTAAGACCGCGATTGCCGAGGGCGTAGAACAGGACTTTCAGCTTGATTTTCTGCGGCAAAATGGTTGTGACTATGTGCAGGGCTACTTCTACAGTGAGGCATTGCATCAGGATGCATTTCTGGAATTCATCGAGAAGCAGGACAACCATACACAACGTCGCAAAGCGCTCGAAGTAGTACACTCCTAGCATCGCAAATCGGGAGTTGGTGCATTGGTCCAGTCAGATCGTCCGCTGCGTTTCTACGACAATCGTCAGAAGTACCTGGCGTTTGTAAATACCTGCAACGAGAAGTGGCAAGTCGCCAAACGTGCTGCGCTCGAGCTGGAGCACCTGCGACCGAACCCGCCCGCATTGCGAGTCTTTGACGCCGGTATGGGCGATGGCACGGTGCTGAGTCACACGCTGCGTGCGTTGCATCAGCAGTATCCAACGTTGCCGTTTTACGTAGTCGGTAAGGAAATCAGTCTTGAAGACGTTCGCCTGAGCCTCGAAAAGCTTCCGGATAGACTGATCGAGCATCCCGCGAGCGTGTTTGTATTTACTAACCTCAACTATTCAGAAGCGCCCTGGCTCACGCCGCGCGACGAGCAAAAGGCGAAAAATGTCAATTATCGATTCGTTGAACTGGACGGGTCCAGCGCCTACGAATACGGCCAGCAGCTTGGCAGCATGGATGAATTTTTGGTTGATGGCTGGCAGGCTAAGGCGAGCAAAAAAACCGGAAATCCTTTGTATGTCAAACCGTCTGTCTTGGTGATGTACCGCAAGGACCAGCGTTTCTTGCTCGATTCGATAATTCCGAAACCCGAACCGCAACGGGCTGACTTTGACCTGGTGCTCGCCTCACAACCCTGGCGCGCGCGTATGGACGCAGACTTCAAGGTCAAATATGTGCTTGGGCCGCTGACCAAAGCGCTGCGGCCCAGCGGTCGGTTATTGGCAGTCTATTCAATTGGCAGCGATCCTGGCCTCGAACTGGTTCGCGAGATTTGGCCGGACGAAGACCCGTTTAAAGTTAATCGACACGAGCTCCTGCGTAAATTGCGTGAGATGCTCGGCGATGAAGCTGAAAGTTTCGAGCTTGGCGCTTCGCCTGACGAGGTCGCAACATTTCAGTTTCGCATGCATACCTTGCCGGCCGAGATTGCGGAAAGCATCG
Organism: Woeseiaceae bacterium; assembly: GCA_037968975.1. GTDB lineage: Bacteria > Pseudomonadota > Gammaproteobacteria > Steroidobacterales > Woeseiaceae > UBA1847. The sequence continues at coordinate 14,883 of JBBKWL010000071.1, forward strand.
GCACATCGACACTGTTCGCCGCCTGGAACGCGGCGATCTATGTGGCACAAATAGAAGATCAACGTCTCGAAGCCGCGCTGGGCGGCCCGGAATATCTCGAGGCGACAGCAAAGATTCTCCACAAGCACAACGGCTTGTGGTTTAACGACGAAAGTTTTGTCGTCGCGCGAAAGCCCTAGTCACGAAAGTCCGGGCAGAACAACTAGTCTTCGATCAGGAAGCTTCTAAGCTGATCCGAACGCGTCGGATGACGTAACTTGCGCAATGCCTTGGCTTCGATTTGACGAATTCGCTCACGGGTCACATCGAACTGCTTGCCCACTTCCTCAAGCGTGTGATCGGTGTTCATGACGATACCGAAACGCATCCGTAGCACCTTGGCTTCGCGCGGTGTGAGTCCCGCAAGCACGTTGTGCGTCGTTTCCTTGAGGCCCTGAGAGGTCGCAGAATCCACCGGCGAATGCACCGTCTGGTCTTCGATGAAGTCGCCAAGATGCGAGTCTTCGTCATCACCAATCGGTGTCTCCATCGAAATAGGTTCTTTGGCGATTTTGAGTACCTTGCGAACCTTGTCTTCCGGCATTTCCATGCGCTCTGCCAGTTCGTCCGGCAACGGCTCGCGGCCCATTTCCTGCAACATCTGGCGCGAAATTCGGTTCAGCTTGTTGATCGTCTCGATCATGTGCACCGGAATTCGAATAGTGCGCGCCTGATCCGCAATGGAGCGAGTGATCGCCTGGCGAATCCACCAGGTTGCGTACGTGGAGAACTTGTAACCGCGACGATATTCAAATTTGTCGACGGCCTTCATCAGGCCAATGTTGCCCTCCTGAATAAGATCCAGGAATTGCAGGCCGCGATTGGTGTACTTTTTGGCAATCGAGATAACCAGACGCAGGTTCGCCTCAACCATTTCTTTCTTGGCACGACGCGCGCGGGCTTCACCAATCGACATCTGTCGGTTGATCTCTTTGATTTCGGCGATCGACAGGGTTGTCTGCACTTCAACAGCGATTAACTTGCGTTGGGCGCGTAAAACATCGTCGCGCAGTTTCGCCAAAGTCGATGAATGCTTGCGCTTCGCGCGAATGTGCTTCTCGATCCAGGACAAGTCTGTTTCACTCTTAGGGAAGCTCGACAAGAAGTCCTTACGCGGCATGCGTGCATCGCGCACGCAGATCTGCATGATCAAACGTTCCTGGCGGCGGATAACAGCGACCTGGCTGCGCAAACTGCGCACCAGAAGATCGAACAGTTTGGGTGCGAGCTTCAACTCAAACATTTGATCTGCCATTTCACCTTGTGACTTGACCGTTTTCTTGTCTTTGAGACCGTATTTTTCAATATTCAAGTTGGAGCGTTTGTGCAGCTTGCGGATCAGCTTGACGCGGCGCTTGACCTCTTCCGGATCCGGGCCTGTATCGACAACTTCGTCATCATCGTCAGACTTCGGCGCCGGCGGCTTGATCTCTTCGGGTTCGTTGGGATCAATAAAGCCGACCACGAAATCCTGCATACGGGTTTCTTCGGCGAAGACCTTGTCGGCAACACTAAGCAACAGATCAATGGTTGGCGGGAAGTGGGTCATGTGCCGTTTGACCTTGTTCAGTCCGGCTTCGATGCGCTTGGCGATTTCGATTTCGCCCTGACGAGTGAGCAGCTCGACCGTGCCCATTTCGCGCATGTACATGCGCACCGGGTCGGTGGTGCGGCCAAACTCCGCATCGACACTCGCGAGCGCCGCTTCGGCTTCCTCGGCAGCATCATCATCATTAGAGACAGCGGCGTCAGATAACAGGATCGACTCGGCATCGGGCGCTTTCTCGTGCACCGTGATGCCCATGTCATTGATCATGTTGACAATGTCTTCAATTTGCTCAGGATCGACAATGTCATTCGGCAAATGATCGTTGACCTCGGCATAGGTCAGGAAACCCTGCTCTTTGCCGCGGGCGATCAAATCTTTGAGTTGCTGCGCCTGCTTGTTGACGCTCTTTACTGCACGTTTCTCAGCCAATGTGGAACGACCTTTAAGTAAAAAATACAAACGATTAATTATACTGGCCGGACACTATCCAAGCCAGATAATTCTGAATTCGCGGATAAGTCCCGGAACTGCCTCAGCCTATCTGCCGCAGCTCCGATTTTTCATCGTCTGAAAGTGGGTTAAGTTTCTGTTTTTCAATCAAAAATTCGATTCGCTCACGACGCCCGGCCAGAGCCAGCTGATCCAGGCAGGCCAACAGCTCTTCGCTGGCGTCAAATTCCTCTTCGTCCGGCATCTCAACCGCGGCTAATTTGCCCAGATGCCGACCTTGCTGGTCGTGGCGCCATCTTTCCAGAAGCCCAGCCGTGGTTATATTGGGTTCATCCTGCACGGTTTCAATGAGGTCCTGCAATAAATCTATCCCCGGACGACTCAGGCCGGCCAGTTTCTCGATGTCCAGCTTGTCACCGGCTTGCGGGTGGTTCAATAACAATGTGATCGCCCGACGCACCACTGACGGCTGGCCACTCCTGGGACCCGATTTGGCGTAATACGCTCCGCCGAAATGTTCTCGCTCTGCGCGGCCAGAGAGATTCGACTTCGCCTGCTGCAACATTTTGCCAAGTTTGGATGAACTCAGGCCCACGGCGGCGGCAAGACTGTCGACCAGCAATTCGCGATACACACCTTCGGGTATGTTATTGACCAGCGGTTTCGCCAATTCGGCGAGACGGGCCTTGCCGTCAACCGTTTCCATGTCCACCTGGCTGGCAAGCTCGCCCAGCAAAAAATCGGACAGGGCGACGCCGTTGTCGACTGCCGCAACAAACGCGGCCGATCCAAACTCGTTGACGTAGGTGTCCGGATCATGCCCGTCGGGCAGGAATACGAATCGAATCTGCCGTCCTTCGCGGATTTGCGGCAGCGCATTCTCCAGAGCTCGCCAGGCCGCTGCCTTGCCGGCGCGATCGCCATCGAAGCAAAACACGACATTTTCGGTGACCCTGAACAATCTGTTGAGGTGATCTTCAGTTGTGGCCGTGCCCAAGGTCGCGGTCGCAAAATCGATGCCGTTGCGGGCCAGAGCGACGACGTCCATATAGCCTTCGACGACGACCAACTGGTCGATATTTCGCAATGCCTGGCGCGCCTCAAACAAACCATATAACTCGCGGCCCTTATGAAACAGAACGGTTTCCGGCGAATTCAGATATTTCGGTTCGCCATCGCCGATAGCGCGACCGCCAAAAGCGATACAGCGTCCACGCTGATCGCGAATAGGAAACATGATGCGTTCGCGAAAACGGTCGTAGTGTTTGCCGTTGTCTTTGCGAATAATCAGGCCGGTTGCGAGCAGCCGTTCAATGGTCTCTGGGGTTTTGCCGAATTTATCAAGTACATTGCTCCAGCCGTCCGGCGCAAAACCGATACCGAAGCGGCGCGCAGTCTCGCCGTCGATGCCACGTTGCTTGAGGTAGTCTGATGCAAGCGTGTGTTCCCGGAGCTGGGACTGCCAGTATTTGTCCACGCTTTCCAGCAGTGAAAATAATTCGTCATAGCGACGCGCAGGTTGATCGCTTTCATCGCGAGGCACATCGACGCCCAGGATCGCGGCCAGGCTCTCAATGGCATCGACGAAACTCATGTGCTCGAATTCCATAAGGAAGCCAATCGCAGTGCCGTGCGCGCCACAGCCAAAGCAATGGTAGAAGCCCTTGCCGGGGCTGACCGTAAAGGAGGGGGTTTTTTCGTCGTGGAATGGGCAGCACGCTTTGAATTCCCGTCCGGCCTTCTTGAGCTGGACACGCTTACCAACGACCTCGGTGATGTCCGCGCGAGCGATCAGGTCGTCGATAAAATCCTGTGGAATCTTGCCAGCCATGGTTGGTTAAACGGTCGCTCCGTCGAATCGGGTCTATAGATCATAGCTTCTGTCGCGCAATGCGCCACCGCATTAGCCGAGGCGTGCTTTGACCTTGGCGCCGACAGCGCCCATGTCGGCCCGACCGGCTGCCTGCGATTTGACCTGCCCCATTACCTTGCCCATGTCGCGAATGCTCGCCGCGCCGGTGGCGGCAATAGCAGCGTCGATCAATGCGTCGACTTCGGTATCGCTTAACTGTTCGGGCAAGTACGTATCAAGGACGTCGATTTCGGCAAGCTCGATGTCTGCCAGATCGTTGCGATTACCTTTTTGAAACTGCTCGACTGAGTCGCGCCGCTGCTTCACCATTTTCTCAATCACGCCGAGAACAGCGACGTCATCGAGTTCTATGCGTTGATCGATTTCTATTTGCTTGATCGCAGCCAGAATCAGGCGCACCACTTTGAGGCGGTCTTTTTCACCGGCCTTCATGGCGGACTTCATGTCTTCTGTGATTTGGCCTTTCAAGGGCATAGCACTGCCTCGCCTACGGTGTGACTGGATGAAGGCTGGTTTGAGGACTAGTACAGACGTTTGCGCTTCGCGTCGTCTCGGGAAACCTTCTTCAGGTGGCGCTTGACTGCCGCGGCTTTCTTGCGCTTGCGCTCCTGTGTCGGTTTCTCGTAATACTCGCGACGGCGCAATTCCGTCAGTACGCCGGCTTTTTCGCAGGCGCGCTTGAAGCGACGCAACGCGGCGTCGAAATATTCATTCTCTTTGATGCGAACACTGGGCATACGAATTCAGGTCTTCTGTTAGTGAATAAACAACAATAAATAAACAACAACGAATAAACCCGGCGCATGGCCGGGGCTCAGCCGCGCATTATAACGGCATAATTGGACGAATTCCAAGCCCAAAATACCCGAAATAGGGCTCTGTCCCCTTTTTCAGCGGGGGTCAGAGCCCTGGTCGATTGATGCGGTATGATCCGCGGCCTATGAATGTCTTGGGTATCGAAACCAGCTGCGACGAGACCGGCGTGGCCCTTTTCAGCACAGAAGAGGGCTTGCTTGCCGATGCTCTGCACAGTCAGGTGGACCTGCACGCCGCTTACGGCGGCGTAGTCCCGGAAATAGCCTCGCGCGACCATATCCGGTGCCTGCTGCCGTTGATTAAGCAGGTTTTGGCCGAGGCGAACATCGAGCGGCCGGACGCTATCGCGTACACCGCCGGCCCCGGCCTGGTGGGTGCGCTGATGGTTGGCAGCGGCATGGCGAACGGCCTGGGCCTCGCCTGGGATTGCCCGGTTATTCCGGTGCATCACATGGAAGGCCATTTGCTGGCGCCTATGCTCGAGGCTGAGGCGCCGCAATATCCGTTTCTGGCGCTATTGGTTTCGGGGGGGCATACGATGCTGATCGCGGTCCGCGGCCTGGGCCAATATGAATTGCTGGGCACAACGCTGGACGACGCCGTTGGCGAGGCGTTCGACAAGTCTGCAAAGTTGCTCGGACTGGGTTACCCCGGTGGTCCTGCACTGGCCGCGCTGGCGGAGAGTGGCGACCCTACGGCATTTGCCCTGCCGCGGCCCATGTTGAACCGGCCCGGATTCGATTTCAGTTTCAGTGGCCTCAAAACGGCTGTAATGCTGGTCGTGCGCAAAGCGCAGGAAGAGGGCGTTCTCGAGGCGCAACGCGCTGACATCGCCGCGTCGTTTCAGAACGCTGCGGTCGATACCCTGGTCGGCAAGGCCTTGCAGGCGGCAAAAAGCAAGCGGCTCGAGCGCATTGTTGTTGCCGGCGGGGTCGGAGCCAACCGCCTGTTGCGGCAGGAAATGGCGGCTCGCTTTAGTGGCGATGTTTATTACCCGCGCATGGCGTTTTGCACGGACAATGGTGCAATGATCGCAGTGGCCGGGGCTTTACGCCTCGGCGACGCACAAGGCGCGGGCGAGGTCAGAGCGCGAGCTCGCTGGCCGCTGGCAACGTTGCTGAAGCCCGGTGTACAAAGCAAACAGGACTAAGGACACATGGGTAAAAGGGCACATGGATAGAATTTTCTTGCAGGACATGCGGGTTGAGACCGTTATCGGAATCTGGGAGTGGGAGCGCAAGATTCGCCAGACTGTTGCGATCGACCTGGAGATGTCCGCCGACATTCGCCAAGCGGCCGCCAGCGACAATGTGGAAGACACGCTGAACTACAAGTCAGTCGCAAAACGCGTGCAGGCATTTGTCGGCGAGTCGAGTTTTCAGCTGGTTGAAACGCTGGCTGAGAAAATCGCCGCTATTGTTCTCGAAGAATTCGAGGTCGCCTGGGTACAGGTGCGAGTCAACAAGCCGGGCGCAATTCGCGGAGCAAAAGGCGTGGGCGTGCTGATCGAACGCGGCACCCGACCTGCATCCTCCTGAGTTTTTCCGATTATGGCAAAAATCTATCTCGGGCTTGGCAGCAACGTCGAACCAGAGAAATACCTGCAACTTGGATTGCGTGAGCTTTCTCTGCGCTTTGGCGTGCTCGAGATGTCGAACATATACCGTAGCGCAGCAGTCGGCTTTGAGGGTGCGGATTTTTTAAATCTGGTACTCGGAATTGACTCGGACCTGAGTCCGACCGAGATTCATCAGGCAATTGAAGCAATTCATGCAATTGCCGGGCGGCAACGCGGCGAGTTGCGATTCTCCGCGCGAACCCTGGATATCGATTTGCTGTTATATGACGATCTGATATTAGACGCGGCACCGATTCGCGTGCCGCGTGCCGATATACTCAAGTACAGCTTCGTACTCGGCCCATTGGCAGAAATTGCCCCGGATCTGAGGCATCCCGAGACGGGGAAGCTGATCACAGAACATTGGGCGGAGTTCGACAAGAATAGTCATCCAATCATCGCTGCGGGTATGAGTAGTCTGGATGCCCAGGAGTAAACATGCGGATCGGTCTTTTAGTCATCATATGCGGCGCATTCGCTGCCTGCAGCAATTCCGGCGGTGGTGGTAATTCCGGTCCTGTCGGGTGCTCGAATATTGCGCAAATACGTTTCGTTCAGGATGCAATGCAACAGTGGTACCTGTGGAATGATTTGTTACCCGCGCAAATCAATGCCGGTGATTACAACTCGCCGGAGGCGTTGCTTGCCGACCTCAGAACATTCAGCCCCGACGATGGCAGCGGTGCGCCAATCGACAGATTCAGTTTCATCGGCTCGGCGGCGGCAGACGCGGCATTTTTCGGTGAAGGTCAGTTCGAGGGCTATGGGTTTAGCCGCAGTTTCGACGCGCATATCACCCAGGTGTTCGCCGGCAGCCCGGCAGATTTGGGCGGCCTCGAGCGTGGCCAGCAGCTTGCAGAGCTTAATGGTCGCAGCGTTTCTGAAATCGAAGCGGCCGAAGGGCTCAGTTCTGCATTAAATGCGTCACCCATTACGTTCCTGATGCTGGAGCCTGGTGGCGCAACGTTCACGACGACCCTGGAAGCCGACATCGTGACCATAAACCCGATTCCGCAGACTCGAATTATCCCGGCAACAGACGGTAGTGGCCGCATGGTCGGCTATATCGAATTAGCCACTTTCATCAGCACGGCAGAGCCGCTCTTCGACCAGGTGTTCGCTGACTTCATCAATGCCGGTGTTACCGACATCATTCTGGATTTGCGTTACAACGGGGGCGGACTGGTGCGTGTGTCGAACCTGCTCGGAGACTATCTGGGTGGTGTCGTTCCTGACGGAGACGTCTTTTCGGAAACGCGCTTCAATGCGGATCGCGCGCCGAATAACAATTCGTTTGAACCCTTCGACAATCTCCCAAACTCATTGTCGACATCGCGGGTGGTCATCATAGCGACAGCCTCGACCGCGTCGGCCAGTGAACTGTTGGCCAACAGTATGGCATCCTACGTCGATGTCACCATTGTTGGCGGCACGACTTTTGGCAAACCGGTGGGGCAGGTCGGATTCGAGTTTTGCGACAAGATTCTGCGACCGACGGCATTCCAGACGTTCAACGCTGATGGCTTTGGTGACTATTTTGCTGGCTTGCCGGTGGACTGCCCGGCCGCGGATGATCTCAATGTTGCGGTCGGTGCAGACGCTGACCCCAATATAACGGCCGCAATGGTGTACCTGGATACAGGCCAGTGTCCGGCAGCCGCGCAGACCCTCAGGGCCGTGCCAGCCGAACCCGTAAGGTCGGAAGCCGGCGCGCCGCCATGGCGCGAATTCGCAGGCGCGGACTAGAGACGGCTACCAACCAATTGAGCGGCCACCATCAACGGCGATAATCTGTCCGGTGACGTAATTCGCGTCGCGGACGAGGTATAACACGCAGCCTGCGACGTCATTCGCGTCACCGATTCTGCCAGCGGGAATCTGCTTGAGTATTGAATTCTTGGTCGCATCGTCAAGCTCTGCCTCGGGCCACAGGATTGCCCCGGGAGACACGCCATTGACCCGCACTTCAGGCGCCAGATCTTTGGCCAACGACCGCGTCAACATTGCCAGCCCCGCTTTGGCGGACCCGTAAACGGCATGCTCGTGTAACGGGCGCTGCGCGTGGATATCGACGATGTTGATAATGACGCCGTGCGCATTCTTCAGTGCCGGCAGCGCCGCCTGCGCGAGGAACAACGGTGCTTTTAAATTGGTGCCGACCAGGTCGTTCCAGTTGGCTTCAGTAATTGCGCCGATCGGCGTCGGGTAGAAACTCGATGCATTATTGACCAGTATGTCCAGAGTGCCGTGCCAGGCGGTTATCCGAGCAACAAGATCGGGCATTTGAGCGGTGTCCGCGAGGTCGGCCTGCAGCAACATCGCCGAATCCGGACGCAAAGCGTTGAGTTCGTCACTCACTGCTATCGCTGCGTCCGCCGAGCCACGATAGTGAATGACAACATTGGCGCCAGCTGCATGCAGACAGCGGCCGATGGCGGCGCCGATGCGTCGGGCGGCGCCTGTGATCAACGCGACCTTGCCACCGAGGCTGGGTACAGTTGTCATTGTTCGACCTCGTAAACTCGTATCATTGTTTAACATTCATAAAGACATCCAGGAGTCTATGCAACATTCAACGCAAGAAATGCTTCCGGAACCGGACCCGATCAGCGCGGCCCACAGTCTTTTGGTGGCACGGCATGTGTCTGCCAGGATAAAAGCGGCCGGTGGTCTCATCAGTTTTGCAGCGTTCATGCACGAGCTGTTGTATGCACCCGACCTGGGGTACTACAATGCCGGCGCCGCGAAATTTGGCCCTGACGGTGACTTCACGACAGCGCCAGAAATTTCTTCGTTATTTTCTTACGTCCTTGCGCGCCAATGCGCGCCAGTACTGGCCGAGGTGCGCAAGCTACACGGTAGCGCATCAATACTCGAGTTCGGCGCAGGCAGCGGCAGGCTCGCAGCCGATGTTCTGACCCGGCTCAGGGATCTGGACGCCCTGCCGGACAGTTACCAGATTCTGGAAGTATCAGCGGATCTGCGTGAACGACAGGAGTTGCATATCAGCCGAGCGGTGCCGGACCTGGCCAGCCGGGTAACCTGGCTCGCACAACTGCCAGACGCGCATCGCGGTGTCATCATTGCGAACGAAGTACTGGATGCATTGCCGGTCGAACGGTTTGTGCGGCGTGCAGGAAAAGTCGCGCAAATGTGTGTCGAGCTGGAGGATGATCGATTCACAATTGTCGAACGCCCGGCGCCGGCAGCATTGGCGGCGGCAGTGGCGGCAATTGAGCAGGACCTGGGCGAGACCTTGCCCGACGGTTATGTGTCGGAAGTAAATTTAGCCGCTGCAGCATGGGTCGCGGACACCGCCACCATCATGCAAGCCGGAGTGGCATTCCTGTTTGACTACGGCGTCAGCCGCCGCGAGTACTATGCGGCAGATCGCAATGACGGCTGGCTGCGCTGTCATTTTCGTCACCACGCGCACGCCGATGCACTCATTCTCCCGGGCATTCAAGACATCACTGCGTGGGTGGATTTCTCAGCGGTCGCATCTGCTGCAATCGATAGCGGTCTCAGTGTCGCCGGATATGTATCGCAGGCACATTTCCTGCTCGCCGGCGGCCTTGCCGACGAACTCGCTGATTTTGCGGAAATGGCACCTGCCGCACAGCTGCAATTGTCCGCCCAAGTTAAATTACTTACTCTCCCGGGCGAAATGGGTGAGAACTTCAAGTGTTTGGGAATAAGCCGCGCTGTGGATAGCTCGCCCTCGGGCTTCGCAACGGCGGACAGGACCTTTTCTTTATGAGTGAATTACAAGTCATCGTACTGGCGATTGTGCAGGGACTCACCGAGTTTCTGCCGATCTCCAGTTCCGGCCATCTCGTGTTGGTTCCGAGCGCATTCGGTTGGTCTGACCAGGGCATGGCCTTCGATGTTGCGATGCATTTCGGTTCGCTGACGGCCGTGCTGATCTATTTTCGCAACGACATTCTTGGTTTGTTGCGCGGTAGTACGCAGATACTCAGCGGCCGCCTGTCCTCCTTCGAGTCGCAACTTGCACTGGGGATCGGGCTTGCCACAATACCTGCAGCGGCAGTTGGCCTGCTACTGGGTGACTGGATTGGCGACAACCTGCGCAGCCCGAAAGTCATTGCGGCGACGCTGGCCGGGTATGCGGTACTTATGTTGCTGGTTGACCATTTTGCGAAAAAAGAACGCGTGTTGACCACTATGCGAATCAGGGATGCAATATTAATCGGCCTCGCACAGGCGCTCGCCCTGGTGCCTGGCACGTCACGGTCCGGAATTACGATTACGGCGGCGTTGGCACTGGGGTTTGAAAGAAAGGATGCGGCGCGATTTTCCTTCTTGCTGGCTGTGCCCGTTATCCTGCTGGCTACGGCCTACGAGCTATTCGTGTTGTCCGGTTCTGCTACGACAGTTGCCTGGGGACAGCTGGCATTTGGCGCAGTTATCTCCGCGGTCGTTGCGTATCTGAGCATTGAGTTCTTCATGCGCTTCGTCAATCGCGTGGGCTTATTGCCATTTGCTCTCTACCGCATCGCACTGGCGGCGGTGATCCTGTATGCGCTGGCCTAGAATTCTAGTGTCGCTGCTGCTAGTCGCCGCAGCGGCGCGCGCAGATCTTGACGGGTACTTTTTAGGCGCCGGGATCGAGACGGATTCTGACGAAGGGTTGCGCGGCAGTCTGATCGCGAGCCTTGGCTTGACTGAAGCTACCTGGCTGTCCGGCGGGTTCTCTGCCAGCTCTGTCGATCTTGCATCCGGTCGCAGCAGCAGCAAGATTTATGGCGATCTCGAAATCGATCATCATTTCAAGCCGCTGGGGGTCACGGTTGGCGCTGCCTATTGGGGCGACCCGGACCTTCTGGATTCGGTCGATCTGCGCGGCTCGGTGTATTTCAGAAACACCAGGTTCATGTTGGCCGGCGAGTATGAATATCGGGACTTCGATTTCATCATTCCACCGACACAATTTTTTCCCGGCAGAGCGTTTGCGTTCGACGCTGATGGAATCGGCGCGCGGGTCCGTTACCGATTCACCGAAACATTCGGCGTGAGCGCATCAGGAATGCAGTACGACTACAGTGTCGACTTTAAGCCAAACGAAAATCGTGACGCTGCCACCCTGATTACAGTTTCCCGGCTCGGCCTGATTAATAACCTGATCGACAGTCGCGCCAGTCTTGCATTCGCGCTGGATATGGGATTGCAGCAGTGGGAGTTGGACTACAGCACCTGGAAAGGCGCGCTGGATCGGTCCCGCACGAGATCGGTAACTATTAACTATCTGCGGCCACTCTCCGATAAAACCGATATCGAATTTGGTCTGGGCTACGACGATTCCGATTTGTACGGTGGCGTGACGTTCCTTTCCATCTTCGTCTACTTCTACGGTCGCTAGACCGATCCTCGCTAGGTTGCCGCACGCCTTTTTTTGACTGCAGCGATCCGCGCGCGCCGAATTGCCTCGGGAATGTCTGCGGCTTCGTGTTGTGTAGCAATGCTGGCACTGTCGACTGCGGCGGCAGCGGCAAATGACTGGCGCATGAGCTCGGCTTGCGGATAGTCGGAGTCTTCAAACGTCGTTCGACCGCGCGCGTCTGCCTCGCAGGCGAGCAAGAATTTTTCGAAGCGTTCCGGGCGCCGAAACGCATCGGTACGCTCAAGAACTTTGACCACGGTTTGATCACGTAGCTCGCTCGCACGATGACAATGGGTGTGAAATTCGGAAACCAGCACACCGAGGTCACGACAGGCACGCGGCAACGGCAAGCGCTTGCTCATCGCATTAATGATGTACTTGCCGCGTATTTCGTGCCCGGGATGACTGGGCCAGTCTTCGCGTTTGGTCGTCGCCTTGCCCAGGTCGTGAACCAGCGCCGCAAACCGAACTTCAACAGCGGGGGAAAGTTCGGTCGCCTGCTCGAGCACCATCATTGTATGCAGGCCAGTGTCGACTTCCGGGTGCCACTTGGGGGGTTGTGGCACTCCGAAAAGAGCATCAACTTCGGGAAACAGGGCGTTGAGCGCACGACAGGCCCGCAAGACATCAAAAAACACTCGCGGATTTGGTCCGGCGAGTGCCGCTTCGGTCTCTTTCCACACACGGTCAGGCACCAAAGCATCAGCTTCCCCGGCAGCCACCATCTGTCGCATCAGGTCACGAGTCTCCGGGGCGATGCGAAAATCGCGACTTGCAAACCGTGCAGCGAATTTCGCCGCCCGCAGGATGCGCACGGGATCCTCGGCGAACGCCTCTGATACATGCCGAATCATGCCATGTGCAATATCGTCCAAGCCGCCGAATGGGTCGATCAGATTGCCGTCCGGATCCTTGGCAATCGCATTCATGGTTAGATCGCGTCGGCTCAGGTCCTCTTCAATGGTGACGCTGGGATCGGTATTAAATGCAAAGCCGTGATAACCGACTGCAGTCTTGCGCTCCGTTCTGGCGAGTGCGTACTCTTCATTTGATTGCGGATGCAGGAACACCGGAAAGTCTTTGCCCACGGGTTTATAACCCAGGCCCAATAATTCGTCGGGCGTCGCGCCCACGACACACCAGTCCCGCTCCTTGACAGGAATTCCAAGCTGTTCGTCACGAACAGCGCCACCGACGAGGTACACTTGCATGAGGTGATTCTAGCAAACAGGGCGGTATGAATCCGATCATCGTCGTTGCTTGTCAACGACTTGTCATCATTGCGATGTTACTGACGTCGTCAGGCTGCTACTACATGCAGGCCGCGCGCGGGCAGCTGGAAATCAGTCGCAGGAGCGAACCCATCGAAGCCATTGTTGGGTCCGCCGAATCGCCACCGGAGCTGGTCGCGCAGCTGGCTGCGGTCAACGCGGCGCGGCAGTTTTCGATCGACGTTTTGGGTCTCCCGGATAACGCCAGTTATCGCAGTTATGCCGATCTTGAAAGAGACTATGTTGTCTGGAACATCATTGCCGTTCCCGAGTTTTCGCTGCAACCGAAAACCTGGTGTTATCCGATCGTTGGATGCGTCAGCTATCGCGGTTATTTTTCAGAAGACACGGCGCGCACAAAGGCCGAGGCCCTGCGTGACAAGGGCTACGACGTTGCATTGGGCGGCGTAGCTGCGTATTCAACGCTGGGCCGATTTACTGACCCAGTACTAAACACGATGATGCACTGGGGCGAAACGGACCTGGTGGCAGTCATGTTTCACGAGCTGGCGCATCAGGTGCTGTACATAAAAGATGACACCGAATTCAATGAGTCATTCGCGACCGCAGTTGAAGAGATCGGAATGGAGCGCTGGCTTGCAACGCGCCGGCAGCCGAGTGAATTATCGGCGTGGCGCGCGCTACGCAAGCTGAATAGCGAATTCACAGAGTTGGTGGCAGCGGTGCGCGATGATCTGAATGCGATCTACAGCGCGGATCTGGCCGTAGAACACAAACGGCAGCAGAAACAGGAGCAACTGCGACTTTTCGCGGCGGCTGCTCACGAGCTGTTCGCGGCAGCCAATAGCATTGCGCCGCAGTGGCTTGAGGGAGAACTGAACAATGCTCGGCTCGTGTCGACGACGCTGTATCACGGTCGCCTGCAGGAGTTTCGGGAATTACTGCAAGAGTGCGACGGCGATCTTGAGTGTTTTTACAGTGCCGCGAGCATGCTGGCCGATGCGACCTGAGGCAGTTCGCCGGACAAGCGCCGAATTTCACCGGTCATGCGCCAGTGAAAAATGGTTTCAGCGGCCATTACGCGTCGCACGTATTTGCGGGTCTCGTTAAACGGTATGTTTTCAATCCAGATGCGCGCATCCTGAGTCCCGGATGCTGGCAGCCAGTTGTCGACGCGATGCGGGCCCGCATTATAGGCGGCGGTCGCCAGCACTCGATTGCCGCCGTACCGCTCGGCCATTTGACCCAGGTAGCTTGTGCCAAGACGAATATTGCTTTGCGGGTCGGTTAGAGTATCAATGCCGGAATACGGCAAACTAATCGACGCAGCGACTTCCCTGCCGGTCGCTGGCATTAACTGCATCAGCCCGATCGCACCTGCGCTGGAACGAACATCGCGCATGAACAGGCTCTCGCTGCGCGCAATTCCATAGGCCCATTGGGAGGGAATGCTCGCTGTCGCGGCGTGTTGCTCGAAGCTGCTGTGGTAGGGCAGCGGGTAGCGCAATGACAAATCATCATATTGTCCAACGCTCGCAATTGTCGAAATTGCGCGTGAGTGCCAACCCCAGCGGCTGGCAAGTTTCGCAGCCTGAACTTTTTGTTGCGGGTCCAGGTAGGCCACGACCGTGTCCCATTCGGATCTTCCGCGACTGTCGAGTCCCACCAGGAGTAACTCACGCGCGCGTATGAGGTCCGGGCGTCTTTCGAGGACCGCTATGAGCGCCTCGTCAACTTCGAACTCCGTGTCGTCCAGAGCATAGTCGAGTTGCAATTCATCCGCAGCGAGGAAACCGTAATAACTGCGTTCGGCTGCGAGCTTCGCAAGGGCCAGATCGGCCACAGTCGCAGGCCCTGCGCGTCGCAATGCGACATTTTGCCAGTAGCGCCATTCTTCACTGTTGCGTTCCTCCGCGGACATCAGGCTGATGTCGGCGAGCAGGTTGTGCCAGTTTTGCTGGTGCAGGCTGGTTCTCGCACGCCAGCGAAACACCTCGTTATTCTGGGCGGCGGCCGACAACTGGACCAGGCGCAGATACGCATCCGGCAAATGATCACGAGCAGTCCACAACGCGATATGCCGTTCGGTGAGCAATTCCTGCTCTGCCGAGAATCCATGCAATTGGTTTAGTTTCGACCACAGCTCGAAAGCGACGTCCGGGTTGCGATAGGTAATGCGTTCGATTGCATACACCAATTGCTGACGAGTTACCGGATCGCTCTTCCAGCTCAGATGACGACGCACGAATTTTTCCGGATCACTTTGCGCACTGAGCCATTGACTGGCGATATCAACATGCGCCTGGTCGATAGAGCGGCCCAGCCACCGCGCAAGTGAAAATTCCTTCGCCTCAACGGCGAGCTTAAAACGCTGCAGATAATCGCTGTGCGCGAGCAGGTCCTGCGCTACCAGGTAATCAAATACCGCGTCGCACTCGTTCGCCTGGCTTGTGCCGACCAGCCATAATTCCTTGGCTCGATGCACAACCCGTTGTTGGCGGCCGCCTTCTAATTCCGCGTGCAGCGCCAGACAGTCGAGTTTTTCGATTTCGAGGCCCTGGTAAAACTGCTGGTAAATTTTCAGGTAAGCCGCAAGATCGCCGGTCGCCGCCAGATGCAAGGCATAGCGGTAGCGCAGATCACGCGCAGGCTTCAGGGTTCCATTAGCATCGAGAAACGACTCGATCTCGGCATGCTCGGCGTTCTTCATGCTGGCGCGGAAATAGGTCGCGCGCAGGTCTGGCCACAAAGGGTATTGTTTCAAGCTGTCTTGGTCGCTCGCGCTCAGCGCCGTAACAGCACTCCAGTTACCGCGCTCAACCTCGGAGTACACGCGCTTGAACAATTCGCGTTGCTGCTCAATGTCGGCACCCTGAGCAACGCCCGCAACACACAGAGCCACCACAGCAAGGCCCGATCGAGCATAAGTAGCGACAGTTCGTGTCAGAGGCATCCGGTCGTCGAGGGTTACGTCATCGAATCTGTAGCAATATAGCGCGTTTGTCCCGCTGCACAAGTAAAAACAGCCGGGTACTGGCGGCCGCAATTGTTCCGAGGTCCTCGAGCGTCCGTACCTCGCGGCGATTCGCATGCGTAATGATGTCGCCGCCGCGTAACCCACGTTGTGCCGCAGGGCTGTCAGGAGCCACGCTGGCAACTTCGATGCCGCGCGACGATGCCGACCCGAATTCCGCACCCGCGAGCCCGGGATACACGTCTTCTCCAGAGCTGACACTTGCGGATAACTGTTGTTCGCCCAACGTAGCAATTGTCCTGAGCGTTTCGCTACCACGAATAAACTCAATATCGACTGCTTCACCCGAACCCATGAGACCGATAGTGTTGCGCAACTCTGAAGCGTCCGAAATCTTCTCTTTGTTAACAGCAATAATGATGTCGTCAACTTGCAGGCCCGCGTCTTCTGCTGCCGAGCCAGGCTCAATAAGGGATATCAGTGCACCACTGTTCACCGCGAGTTCCAGCGCCTGCGCGATTTCACTATCGATGGTCTGAATCGAGACCCCGAGCAGGCCGCGGCGAACTTCGCCATAGTCGAGTATTTGACTCATGACAGACTTGGCGATTTCAGTGGGAACCGCAAAGCCGATGCCCACGTTGCCGCCCGAGCGGCTGATGATGGCCGAGTTAATTCCGACCAGTTCGCCGCGCATGTTGACCAACGCGCCGCCCGAATTGCCGGGATTAATCGAGGCGTCCGTCTGAATGAAGTCTTCGTAACCACTGCGGTTGATACCGGTGCGGCCCAGTGCGCTGACAATGCCGGACGTTACGGTATGGCCAAGACCGAACGGGTTGCCTATCGCGAGAACAAAGTCCCCGACGCGCACAACTTCCGAGTCGCCGATCGGCATTTCCACAAGACCTTTGCGTTCGACTTTGATCAGTGCAATGTCGGTTGCTTCGTCCGAGCCAACAATTTCGGCATCGAGGATTTCCCCATCCATCAGCGAGACCTGAATTTCATCGGCATCTGCGACAACGTGATGATTGGTCAGAATGTAGCCGCGCTCAGCGTCGACGATGACACCCGAACCGGCACTGGCGACTTGTTGTGACCCACCGTTGCTGTCGGGGATGCCGAAAAAGCGACGAAACGCCTCGTCACCTATGGGCGAGCGCTGCGTGACAGTCTGGCTGACACGAATGTTGACCACTGCCGGCGAGGCCCGTTCTACGAGGGGTGCGAGGCTCGGAAATGCCTCGCCATCGACTGCCTCGGGCAAGGCAGCGCTGGTAACGACGGACAGCGTAAGGAATAGAGCGGCCAGCACTAGGCGGGAATAGTTCTTCATCGGCAACCTCTGTTATCAGACAGTGAGTATCGCTTACTTCTCCGATTTCAGACATCGTGCCTGCGAACCGGTTCATTAATACAAGGATGCCTGATAGCGACCGAGGGTCGCAATCAGGCATGCTCGTCAGTACCAATCAGGCTACAGGCATTCAGGCGGCCTCGACCGTAATTCGGCGCGCCTGTACAGCGGCCTGCTTCGGAATGCTGATTTCCAGAATTCCATTACTGCTGGTCGCCTTGATGCCGTCCGCATCGGCGGTCTCTGGCAACGTAAAGCGACGCTGGAAGCGACCGGATACGCGCTCGAAACGCGACGCACCTTCGATGCTGCTGCGATCTTCACTATGCCGTTCGCCCGCAATGCTGAGCACGCCTTTTTCCATATTCACCTCGATGTCGGCAGGGTTTACGCCTGGTAAATCAGCCCGGACGACGAAGCGATCTGCTGTTTCAAAAATGTCGACGGCCGGCGACCAATGACGGTTGCTGCCGCTGTGGCTGCGATCAACAAGGGACCAGGGTTCAAAATGTACAAGGTTCATGATTTTTCTCCTAAATTTGCTGTTTCGGTGTTGCAGGTGACAGCGGAAATAAGGGCTCGATTTGGCAATTCAAGGTCGCATCAGGAGAGTTTTATGCGCGCTTGGCAGCGTATAATCGCTGCCGTCGCCGTTTGTCAGACTGCCACTATATCTAGTGGATAAAAAGTTTCACGAAAGTGCCATATATTTTCCTATGTTTTTAAAGTACTTACTACGGTAAGGTTAGTAACTTATTGTATTACATAGGAAAAATGGCATAGAGAAAATTAGCCTAAACCCTTGACAGTCGGCGGTTTCGGGCATAATCTTGTCAACGTCCGGACACAACATCTTGTGTCCAAATAATGAGGGAAAAGAGGCCTTTTGGGGCACTCGCCGCGCAGATTTACACACGCGGTGGGCAGGGTTCTTTGCCTTTGAAAAAAGACTTATTTGACAATAATTTAGGGGTCTCCTGTCGGAGCAAAGGGAGTAGGAAAGGCATGAAGTCTGCCGTAAATCTGGACGCACACACGGTCACCGACATCGAATTTCAAGCAGCGTCAGTTGATATTTGGGATGCGAAATACCGACTGACAGCGAAAGACGGACAAAAAATAGACGCGACGATCGACGACACCTACAAGCGTGTCGCGAGCGCGTTAGCCAATGTCGAAGTCGAATCCAAGCGTGACGAATATTTCGAAGAGTTTCTCTGGGCCTTGCGCAGCGGCGCGATCCCGGCCGGACGAATCATTTCGAATGCCGGCGCGCGCGAACACAAACCAGCGACATCAACCATCAACTGCACCGTGTCTGGCACGGTCGGTGACTCGATGGACAACATTCTGAATAAGGTGCATGAAGCGGGGCTGACCCTCAAGGCCGGCTGCGGTATCGGCTATGAGTTCTCGACCTTGCGGCCGAAGGGCGCGTACGTCAGCGGCGCAGGCGCATACACCTCCGGGCCGCTGTCATTCATGGATATCTACGACAAGATGTGTTTTACCGTCTCGTCCGCTGGCGGTCGACGCGGGGCTCAGATGGGCACGTTTGATGTTGGGCATCCGGATGTTCTCGAGTTCATTCGTGCCAAGCGCGAAGATGGCCGCTTGCGACAGTTCAATTTGTCGCTGTTGGTCACGGATGACTTCATGCAGGCAGTCATCAACGAAGCCGACTGGAATGTTGCTTTTCCGGTGTCGCAGAAAGAAGTGGATGACGAAGGTCTGGATATCAACGATCCAGGCCAGTTTGTCTGGCGGGAATGGCCGGAAGCAGGCAACTATGTCAGCGATAATAAGGGACTGGTGGCGTGCAAAATCTATAAGAAGATGCCGGCGCGACGTGTTTGGGACCTGATTATGGCGTCGACATACGATTTCGCAGAGCCGGGGTTTGTGTTGATCGACAAGGTCAATGAAATGAACAATAACTGGTTCGACGAAAATATTCGTGCCACGAATCCCTGTGGCGAACAGCCGTTACCGCCCTACGGTTCCTGCCTGTTGGGCTCAGTAAATCTGACGCGGTTCGTGCTCGATCCGTTCACGGATGCTGCGCGCTTTGATTGGGACGCGTTCCGCAAAGTCGTCAAAACGTTCACGCGTATGCTGGACAACGTCGTCGAGATTAACGGCTTGCCGTTGCCGCAACAGCGCAACGAGATTCAAAGAAAGCGTCGCCACGGTATGGGATTCCTCGGCTTGGGATCCACCACCACCATGCTGCGAATGAAATATGGCGACGCCAAGGCGGTGGCTTTCACCGAGGACGTCGCGCGCCAGTTGGCGCTGGCGGGTTGGGAAGAAGCGCTGGATCTGGCGCGCGAGAAAGGCCCGGCGCCGATCATGAACGAGCAATTTGAAATTACCGAAGCAATGCTGCGCAAGCGCCCGGAGATGCTGGCGGACGGCTACCAGGCGGGCGACAAGGTTGCCGGACGGATCCTGCACGCACGGTACAGCCGTTACATGCAAAGGATTGCTGCCGAGAATCCCGCGTTGGTCGATGCATTGGCAGAAACCGGTGCCCGCTTCACGCATCACAGCTCGATCGCCCCGACGGGCACGATTTCGCTGTCGTTGGCGAATAATGCCAGCAATGGTATCGAGCCAAGTTTCGCGCATCATTATTTTCGCAATGTGATTCGCCAGGGCAAGAAGACCAAAGAAAAGATCGATGTTTTTTCCTTCGAGTTGCTGGCGTATCGCACGCTCGTAAACGAGTCGGCATTGCCGGAAAGCGCTGCTGTGGACACGGGCAATAATCTGCCGGACTATTTCATAACGGCAGAGGACGTTTCACCGAAAGCGCATGTCGATATTCAGGCAGCGGCGCAGAAATGGATCGATTCGTCGATTTCCAAGACGGCTAATGTTCCGACAGATTTTCCGTATGAGGAATTCAAGGACGTCTACCTGTACGCGTATGAGCAGGGTCTGAAGGGATGTACGACGTTCCGATTTAACCCGGAAGCGTTCCAGGGTGTGCTGGTGAAAGAGAAGGACCTGAAGAAGACGGTGTACACCTTCGAGCTCGCCGACGGCTCAACGGTCGACCTCAAGGGTGACGAAGAGATTGAATACGACGGCGAGGTGCATACCGCAGCTAATTTATTCGATGCTTTGAAAGAAGGCTATTACGGAAAATTCTGAAACATAGAAATAGAACCAGAGAGAAAGAGCGACAAAAATGATTAAGATTGATGAAAAAATTGTGGGCTATGCGGTTGCGCAACCGAATGCCGAAGTAAAAACCGACAAACCCGATTACAAACGTGAGGGCGGCGGCGACAGCGGTGCGGAAGTCATCCGCATGCACGAGAAGCTGGAGCGTCCGGAAGTCCTGGTTGGCTCGACCTACAAGGTCAAGACGCCGATGTCCGATCATGCGATGTACGTGACCATTAATGACATCATTTTGAATCAGGGAACCGAACACGAGAAACGCCGACCGTTCGAGATTTTTATTAATTCCAAGAATCTGGATCACTATCAGTGGATCGTTGCTCTGACGCGCATCATGTCCGCGGTGTTTCGCAAAGGCGGTGACGTCGCGTTCCTGGTCGACGAATTAAAAGCGGTATTCGATCCGCGCGGCGGTTACTGGCAGCCAGGTGGCAAATTCATGCCATCGATTATCGCAGAACTTGGCTATATCGTTGAAAAACACCTGATCACTATCGGATTAGTGGTGAAGCCGGTTCTCGATGAGGGCCAGAAAGAACTGATCGAGCAAAAGCGCGCGGAGTACGAAGAGGGCCGCAAGCAACAGGATGCGTTCTCCAAGAGCGATTACCCGGAAGGCGCACAGCTGTGTGCCAAGTGCAGTACTGCGGCCGTAATCATGATGGATGGTTGCATGACGTGTCTGTCCTGCGGCGATTCCAAGTGTGGCTAGGCAAGTGCGACTAGCCCGGCAACGGGTTTCAGCATAGGCGACCAGCCGCAGCAAAGCCTGTGCGCATTCTCTACAACCTGCTCGCCTACCTGCTACAAATACCGGTCGCGGCGTATTGGCTGGTGCGGGCAATCAGCAACAGCACCTATCGTGACGGATTCGGCCAGCGCTTCGGCTTCGGGTACCCGAATTTTTCTCGTTGTATCTGGATTCACGCGGTATCCGTAGGCGAGGTGCAAGCCGCGGCACCATTGATCCGGCAATTATTCAAACGATTTCCTGATCGCCAACTACTGGTGACGACCGTCACTCCGACTGGTGCCGCGCACGTACGCACGCTGTTTGGCGACACGGTCGCGCATTCTTATATTCCATTTGAACTGCCGGTCGCGGTCGATCAGTTCTTCAACGACACCCGACCGGAACTTGCGCTGATCATGGAAACGGAGATCTGGCCAAATCTCTATCGCGGTTGCGGCACGAGGGACATACCGTTGATTCTGGTGAGTGCGCGTATCTCACCGCGCTCGTTACACGGCTATCGCAGGGTGTTGCCCTTGTTCAAAGAGACGCTTTCGCACGGGATCATCATTGCGGCGCAAAGCAAAGCGGATGCAGATCGATTCCGGTCGCTGGGGGCCAGTTCCGTGCGTACCTGGGTGATCGGCAATATCAAATTCGACATTGAGCTACCGGAAAATCTGGCCGCGGATGGTCGCGAGCTGCGGGCGAGAATGTTCGGTGACCGGCCGATATGGATTGCTGCCAGTACGCATGATCAGGAAGAACAGCAGGTGCTTGCAGCGCATGCGGCGCTCAGAGCCCGATTTCCGGGGCTTCTGTTGGTATTGGTGCCGCGACATCCGGAACGCTTCAATGACGTCCGCAAGCTGCTGGGACAGCAGGAGTTTGCCTATGCCACCCGGACCAAAGATGAGTCATGTGACGCGGCAACCACGGTGTTTCTACTCGACACAATGGGTGAACTGCCGCTCTTTTACGCGGCCAGCAACGTCGCGTTCGTTGGTGGCAGTCTGGTGCCGGTGGGTGGCCACAACCTGCTCGAGCCCGCTGCGTTGGGCTTGCCAGTGATCAGTGGTCCGAATGTTTTTAATGCGCAGGAAATAGCAGACATGTTCGTCGAAAACGGGGCATGCACAATTGTCCAGGATGCCTCTGAGCTTGCGGTCGCAATTGGAGACTTGATCGCAGACCCCGCAGCCGCCATTGCGATGGGCAGTCGAGGTCGCGATATCGTCCAGTCGAATCGCGGCTCGCTGAAGAAACTGCTGGGTCTGCTCGAGCCGTTGATTGGCGACTCTTGAGAGTCCCTAGGTCTCAGATTCAGCAGCAATCTTTTGCTCGGGTGTCGGTCGATCGACGAGCCAGCGGTCGATAGCTTCCAAATCCTGGATCTGCAGATCGCCAGCAGCCTGCTTGAGACGCAGATAATTCATGAGATAGTCATAACGCGCTTGATAGAACAGCGTGATTGCACGATACAAAGCAAACTGAGAATCGAGCACGTCGACGATCGTTCTGGTGCCGACTTCAAATCCGGCTTGGGTAGCCTCGAGCGCGGTGGTGCTGGATTTCACGGCCTGATTGAGCGCTTCAACACGACTTTTCTCAGACAGTACACCGAGATAGGCATCCCGGGTTTGTCGTTCTGTTTCACGTGTCACGCGTTGCAACTGTTGAGTTGACGCACGGTGCAGGTAGATAGCTTCCTGAACGCGTGATTTATTAACGCCACCGGCAAACAGCGGTACATTAAACTGAATGCCAATGCTGTCACCGGTCAGGTCACTATCAGCGATTGCTGAGATGCCGCCCACGATTCGATCGGCGTCGTTGTCGTTCTCGCCATGGCTGGCAACCAGATCAATTGACGGATAATAGCCATTGCGTCGAAACGAAATCTCGTCTCTGGCCAGTTGCTCATCCAGACGGCTGGCGACTAACGCCAGGTTTTGATCCAAGGCCATGTTGACCCAGTCCACTTCGGCCGCGGGTTCGGGTGTTCGCAACGGCAGGTCGTCTCCAGGGGCTGCCAGCTCACCCACATATTGACCCGTGATCTCTCGCAATCCTTCGCGCGCTGTCGCTAACACGCGCTTGGCCGCGATTTCATCGGCGGTCGCCTGGTCGTATGCTGCCTGCGATTCCTGCACATCGGTAATCGCGATCAGGCCCACTTCAAAGCGTTGTTTGGCCTGCTCGAGCTGGCGTGCAATTGCCATACGGTTAGCGTGGGTGGAGGTCAGGCGGTCTTCTGCGGCTAAAACATCAAAGTAGGACTGACCCACGCGAATTACGAGATCCTGTTGTGCCGCTTCGCGGTCGGCCTCGGCCTTCGCAACGATCTTGTCTGCGCGACGCAAACCGACAATCTGGTCCCAGCGAAAAATTGTCTGCCGCAGCTGGAATTGCCACTGCAAAAATTCGGCCTCGGATTTCGTACTTATCGATACCGGCAGTCCCGAGCTGTCTTCGAACACACTCGAGCCTTCGCTATCCGATTTCGTCCAGCTGCCGTCAAAACCGACTTGCGGCAGGTATGCGCCGCGCGCCTGTGGCTGCGCTTCCAGAGAGGCCAGACGGCGCGCCTCCGCTTCATGAATTCTGGGGTCGCTCTGCAATGCTTGCTGATACACCTCCAGCAACGATTCGGCCTGAACCGGGCCGAGCATTCCAAGAGCAGCAATTACGACTACTATCTGTTTGATATTCATAAGGTTTTTAATCTCTTTACGTTTTATAGCCAAAACGCTAAAGGGGAGTAACTTCATCGGTGTTATAGTGAACTATATCACTAAATCAGTCAACACTGGATTTGCAGAGCAACGCCTGTAAATCTCGGACGTGCAGCGGCCGCCAAAGTTCGGCTATCTATTAGATGCAGCGAGCGGCCAAGTGGTTTCTTCGCTAAAAAGAAAATTGTGGCGGCAGCTCGGCATTGATCAGGGCAGGCAGTTCTGTCTCAAACAGGCTGGTCGTGCGCCAATCGTTTTCCCCGGTGCGCTGTAGCAATCGCGCTTCCATATTCGGTGCAGAACCCACTACCGTAAACAGTCGGCCACCTTCCCTGAGCGCCATTACGAGGCGCGGGTCGAATACCTCGATTGAGCCGGTCACGGCGATCACGTCAAACTCACCTTCAGGCAGTTGTTTGGTGGCGTCCATCAGCTGCAATTCAAAATTGCTAATGCCGGTGTCGTGCAGGTTTGCCGCTGCCATTTTCTGAAAGTCTTCGAACAAGTCGATACTTGTCACTGTTTTGGCCAGGCGGGCAAGGCAGGCGGTGATGAAGCCGCTGCCGGTACCAATTTCCAACGCGGTGTCGGACGGCAGGATGTCCAGCGCCTGCAACATGCGTCCCTCAACGTTGGGAGTCATCATCAACTGACCGTGCTGCAACGGCAGTTCGGTCTCGGCAAACGCGAGGGACTCGAAACCTGCGGGCACGAACTGCTCGCGTGGCACCGAGCTAAGTATTCGGAGAATCGTAGCGTCGAGCACCTCCCAGGTGCGGACTTGCTGCTGCACCATTTGCTGCCTAGCGAACTCAATGTTCATGGTTGTGTAGCCTTATTAGGGTGAATAGCAGCAGCCCGTTGATCCTGCTGGGCTATGCTGCGTAGTGTTGAGGATGCTTGATCCTGCCTGAACCTCGAATCTCCATGTTTGGAGACTCAAATGTCCAGAGAATAATAACAAAATGTCGTCCTTCAAAATCATTGTTGCGCTGTCGATCCTGCTCGGATTGGCTGTGCTCGTTGGCATTTCCTTTGCCACGCAAAAACGCAGGGCGCAGCGCCGCATTGAAGTGATGAATAAGGAGCTGCTTGAGGCGTCGCAAGATGCGTCGGTAGGGCGTCGCCTCACTGTCCCGAATGACTCCGATTCCGCGCAACTGGCGAATACCGTTAACCGGCTGTTCGATGCGCTGGGCGAGCGTGACGAAAAAATCCATGGACGGGATCGCTTGTTTATGGAATTTGCACGCACGTTGCCCGAAATTGTCATTATTCACGACGAAAAGATCCTGCTGGCGAATGACTCGGCGGCCAGCTTGATCGGACTGGAATCCGCGCAACTGGTCGGGCGTGAGATCGCTGACCTGGTGAAACCGGCTTATCGGGCATTGTTTCGAAAAACGATGGCCAAACGTGCGGCCGGGGAAAGTGTGCCGCGACGTCTTGAGATTCAGCTGATCAACGGCAATGAATCCGGGCTTTGGGTTGAGGCCCAAAGCACAAACATAGAGTTTCATGGCCATCCGGCAATCCTGACGGTGGCCAGAGATGTCAGTCATCGCAAGAGCCTGGAAGTGTCTCTTAGCAGGAGTAAGCGCCAGGCGCAGTATACGCTGGAGTCGATTGCCGAAGGCGTCATTACGACCGACAACGATGGCCGCATTGACTATATGAATCTCGCCGCTGAGTCACTGATAGGAACCAATCGTGATGACGCGGCAGGGCATCGTGTCGGTGAGTTGTTTTCCCTGGTTGACGACGCTGATCGGCGCCCGTTAGGCGACCCTGTTGAGCGTTGCCTGGCCATGCACCGCCGCGTCAACATGGGTCGTCATGCGGTGATGATCAGCGCCGATGGTGAGCACGAGCATTCGGTTGAAATTTCGGCCTCGCCCATTCGCGGTCCGGGCAAGAGCATTTCGGGGGCGGTTGTCGTGTTTCACGACGTTGGCGAAATCCGCGGCCTGACGCGTCAGATGAGCTACCAGGCAACGCACGACCCACTGACCGGCCTGATCAATCGTCGTGAATTTGAACGGCGGCTCGATGAGGGCATGGATTCTGCGCATGCAGAAGAAGCCGTGCACATGCTGTTCTATATGGACCTTGATCGATTCAAGACTGTTAACGATAGTTGCGGTCACCTGGCGGGAGACAACATGTTGCGCGAGGTCGCTGCACTGATTAAGGAACAAGTGCGCGATTCCGACTTTGTGGGCCGGCTCGGGGGAGATGAATTCGGGGCGCTTCTGATCGGTTGCCCGATCGAAAAGGCGCGCCAGATCGCTACCGATATTTGTAATGCGATCGCCGACTACCGCTTTGTCTGGAAAGACAAAATTTTCAATATTGGTATTTCGATTGGCCTGGTTGAAATCAGTCATGTCAGTGGCTCAATTCAAGATGTGATGAGCGCGGCGGATTCAGCGTGCTACGTTGCGAAACAAGAGGGCAGGGGTCAGGTGCATATCTACTCTGCGCGCGACGAGGCAGTTGCACGCGAGCGCGGCGACATTCAGTGGCTGCGACAGTTACAAAGTGCCCTGCACGACAATTCGTTTGCGCTGGCAGTGCAGCCCATTATTGCGATGAGCGGTGGTGTTGAATCGGGACCGTCAGTTGAGGTCTTGATCCGGTTGCCGGACGCTCATGGCCGAAACAGCAATAACGCAGAATTTCTGCGGCCAGCAGAACGCTACCAACTCATGCCGCAAATCGATCGCTGGGTAATCAATGCCTCTCTCATGGCCATTTCTTCAGGCGAGATCAAGATATCCAGCGGCCGCAGCTGTGCGATCAATCTGTCAGGACAAACCCTCGCGGACGAGGCATTCCTCGGCTACGTAGTTGACGCTCTTGACCGTTCCGGTGTCGCACCATCGAGCATCTGTTTCGAAGTGACGGAAACAGCCATATTGTCGAACGTGCAGCACTCGCAGCGGTTTATCGAGGTGCTGCACGGTATTGGTTGCGAATTCTCCCTGGACGATTTTGGTAGTGGACTTGGATCGTTTTCCAACCTCAAACACCTGCCGATTGATTACCTCAAGATTGATGGCACGTACACGCGCAATCTCGTGTCGGATCAGGTCAACCAGGAAATGGTTTTGGCGATGATCAAGCTGGCGCGCACGATGCAATTTCGTATCGTGGCCGAACAGGTAGAGTTTCAGGAAGACTTCGACTGGTTGCGGGATAGCGGGGTCGATTTTGCACAAGGGCATTTTATCGAACCGCCAGTCGCGCTCGGTAACGCGACCACCGGAACTTTTAGAGTCCTTACTCCGTAGACAGAAAAGGCCGCAGACGACATATTTCTCGACCGAATGGCTCGCTGTGCTGCGCTTTATTTCGGTCGAGAAACATCTCGTCTGCGGCCTTCGCCGCTTGCGGTTGGTGCTGCGCTTAGAGCAATGGCACCATTAAGAGCGCTACGATGTTGATGATCTTGATTAACGGGTTGATCGCCGGGCCCGCCGTATCTTTGTACGGGTCGCCAACGGTATCGCCGGTGACTGCTGCTTTGTGAGCAGCGGAGCCCTTGCCGCCGCAGTTGCCATCCTCAATATACTTCTTGGCGTTGTCCCAGGCACCGCCACCCGCGGTCATTGAAATCGCGAGGAACAGTCCGGTGATGATTGTGCCCAGCAACAAACCACCCAGCGCTTCCGCGCCAAGGAAATAGCCGACGGCCAGCGGTACAGCGATCGGCAGCAGCGAAGGAACAATCATTTCCTTGATCGCGGCTTTGGTCAGTATGTCGACTGCCCGGCTGTAGTCGGGCTTGCCGGTGCCTTCCATGATGCCTTCGATTTCCCGGAACTGGCGACGAACCTCGGTGACAACTGAGCCCGCTGCGCGACCAACCGCTTCCATGGCCATTGCGCCAAACAGATACGGAACGAGGCCGCCGATGAACAGGCCGATGATGACGCGATAGTCGTTTAACATGAACGTGATGTTCTTGCCGGCTTCGCCAAGCGCGTTGTTGTAGTCAGCAAACAGCACCAGAGCGGCCAGACCGGCAGAACCGATTGCGTAACCCTTGGTGACGGCCTTCGTAGTATTGCCTACCGCGTCGAGCTGATCAGTGATCGTACGGACTTCCGAGGGCAACTCTGACATTTCGGCGATACCGCCTGCGTTGTCCGTAATCGGACCAAACGCGTCGAGAGCAACGACGACACCCGTCATCGACAGCATCGCTGTCGCGGCGATAGCGATGTTGTACAGGCCGCCCATCGGTACTCCCTCAGGCGCCAGCTGAAATGCGCCCCAGATGCTGGCGCAAACGGCCAATACGGGCAATGCCGTCGCCTTCATCGAGATACCGAGACCCGCGATGATGTTGGTAGCGTCACCTGTCAGCGACGCATTCGCGATGGTTTTGACCGGTGCATATTCGGTGCTGGTGTAGTACTCCGTGATGACAACCAATGCGCCGGTAAGCGCGAGGCCGATCATTGCCGAGTAGAAGATATTGCTCGCAGCGCCGGTGTCGCCCAGCATCATGTCGGTCACAAAGTAGAACGCAACTGCAGCAAGAATCGCAGATACGATCATGCCTTTGTAGAGCGCACCCATGACTTTGCCACCGTCAGAGGTCTTGACGAAGAACGAGCCAACAATCGAGGCAACAATGGAAACAGCGCCAAGTACCAACGGATACATGACAGCATCCATGCCGTAGCTGCCGACCACCAGGCTGCCGAGCAACATCGTTGCAATGATGGTCACAGCGTAGGTTTCAAACAGGTCCGCGGCCATACCCGCGCAATCGCCCACGTTGTCGCCAACGTTGTCTGCAATCACGCCCGGGTTACGCGGGTCGTCCTCAGGAATACCTGCTTCGACTTTGCCGACCAGGTCCGCACCGACGTCCGCGCCTTTGGTGAAGATACCGCCGCCAAGTCGCGCGAAGATCGAAATCAGAGAGCCGCCAAATGCCAGTCCGACCAGAGCATGAATCGTGTCATCTGTTGATGTGCCCATGGATGTCAGCAGGTAGTAGTAACCCGCCACACCGAAAAGACCGAGGCCAACCACCAACATGCCGGTGATCGCGCCGCCGCGGAATGCCACGTTGAGCGCCGGGTTGACGCCTAGCGTCGCGGCTTGTGCGGTGCGTACGTTAGCGCGCACAGACACGAACATGCCGATAAAGCCGGCCAGGCCGGAGAAGATAGCGCCAATCGCGAAGCCGCCAGCGGTTTTCCAGCCGAGCGCGAAGCCCAACCCCAGGAACAGCACGACGCCGACGATACTGATTGCCTGATACTGGCGAACCATGTACGCGCTGGCGCCTTCCTGAATTGCTTTAGCGATTTCCTGCATGCGGTCATTGCCGGCAGGTTGCTTGAGAATCCATTGCGTTGATATAAATCCAAACGCGATGGCGAGGGCGCCTGCACCGATTGACAGATACAGGGCCATCTCAGTAGTAATTGCGGTCATTAAATCTCTCCAAACTTAATCATGTCGATTGAACGATAGATTGAACGATAGATTGAACAATAGATCGAACGAATCCGCCTACGCCGGCTCGATCGCCGACATATGGGCTTCGTTCGTTTTGAAAATCCCCACTTTTATTGTTATTCCCGGCTGCGCCGGGCGCGCATCATACCACAAATTTCGTGTTTAGCCGTGGCTTCACAGAGGCGTTCTTGAGTGTGACATAATTCGGTAAGCCATTGATATATGACGGATAATCCTCGCCACGAATCAAGGGTTCCAGGTAGCGTCTGGCGGCCGGAGTGATGCCAAAGCCATCCTTGGTGATGTAGCGCTTGGGCAGCATTTTTTCCTTGTTCGCGATGCGCGACAGCGGGGCGGACTCGATACGCCAGCGATACGGCTGGTCCGATACTCGTTTGATCACTGGCATGACGGCGGACTTGCCCTGCAATGCGAATTGAACAGCCGCCTTGCCGACAGCGTAGGCTTGCTCAACGTCAACCGCCGAGGCGATATGCCGCGCTGAACGCTGCAGATAGTCGGCAACCGCATAGTGGTATTTGAAGCCAAGATTGTCTCTCACCATGCCAGCGACAACCGGTGCAACTCCGCCCAGTTGCGCGTGGCCAAAAGCGTCACGCGTGCCGGCTTCTGCCAGAAATTTGCCATTCGCATAACGCGCGCCCTCGCTGACGACGATGACGCAGTAGTCGTATTTTTGTACGCATTCGCGAACGCGCTTGAGGAAAGCGCGCTTGTTAAACGCGACTTCCGGAAACAAAATGATGTGTGGTGCGTCCCCCGGTTGATCACCGGCAAGGCCACCGGCCGCGGCGATCCAACCTGCGTGCCGGCCCATAACTTCAAGGATGAAAACCTTGGTAGATGTCTTGGACATTGAAACGACATCCAGGGCAGCTTCCTTGGTTGATACCGCCACGTACTTGGCGACGGAGCCGAAGCCGGGGCAGCAGTCGGTAACTGGCAGATCATTGTCGACCGTTTTCGGCACGCCCAGGCAAGTCACCGGGAACCCCATGCGTTTGGAGATTAGCGACACCTTGTGTGCGGTATCCATCGAATCATTGCCGCCGTTATAAAAGAAATAACCAATATCATGGGCGCGGAAAACGTCGATCAGGCGCTCGTACTCAGCTTTGTTTTCTTCCAGGCTACGCAACTTGTAACGTGCGGATCCGAATGCGCCGCCCGGCGTCTGCATGAGTCCGGCTAACGTGCGCGCGGATTCCTTGCTGGTATCAATCATGTCTTCGGTCAACGCACCGATAATTCCATTGCGTCCCGCGTACACATTCGCGATCTTGTTTTTGTGTTTTCTGGCGGTTTCGATGACACCGCAGGCGGTCGCGTTGATTACGGCGGTGACACCACCCGACTGGGCATAAAAGGCATTCATTGCTGGCATGATCAGTATTCCCGGTTGCGTTTGCGAATGCGTGCGAGGATAGCATTGATTGACGTATTCACTCATTGCCGGTAGCGTACTGCGCCGCACTCATCCAAGAGAGAAAATCATGCGCATTGTTTTGCTTGGCGCGCCTGGGTCCGGCAAGGGCACTCAGGCCAAGAAACTGATGGCCGAACGGAATTTCCCACAAATATCGACCGGTGACATGCTGCGGGCCGCGGTTGCAGCCGGCACGCGTTTCGGTCTGAAGGCGAAGGCCATCATGGATGCGGGCAACCTCGTCTCGGACGACATTATGCTCGGCATAATCAGTGAGCGCCTCGCAGAGCCGGATGCGAGCGAAGGTTTTATTCTCGATGGCTTTCCACGAACCGGGCAACAGGCCCTGGATCTGGACGATTTGCTCGACCAGATGGGAACACCGCTCGATGCGGCCGTCCTGATGGACGTCGATTTCGATATCCTGATGAAACGCCTGACGGGGCGTCGGACCTGTTCGCTAACCGGCAATTTGTTGAATATTTACTTCTCGACGCAGGAAGAGCTTGACGCGTGCACTAACGCGGGCGGCGTTTTAGAGCAGCGCGAGGATGACAACGAAGAAGTCATCAGCAATCGCCTGCAGGTCTACCGCGACCAGACTGAGCCGTTGGTGGAGTTCTATCGGCGGCAGGGCAAGCTCAAGACTGTTGCTGCAGACGGCACTATCGATGCCGTCTACGAGCGCTTTTTGGAAACCATAACCAGGTAACGTCGGCTACAGCAGTTGCAGCAAACTCTCGCCAATTAATTCATGGCGCCAACCGCTGAATACTCGTGACTCGCGGCTGCCGCTGGTAATCACGGCGGCGAGTTCCTTTTTTGACGCAACTGTTTCCGCAGCCAATCCAAGTCCCGCAGCGCAGTCGGCCACCAGTTTCTGCATTTTCTTGAGCAACAATTTCTGCTCTTCGTCAGGCGCTTGCTGCGGCTGATAGTTGTGCTCATCAGCCGCAGATTCGGCGACGACTTCGAGCAGGCGTTGTCCCGACCTTCGCACCAGCCCGCCCGGAAGGTCGTCGATATTGTTTAGCGCGTCGATCGAAGCAGGCAGTCTCGCAGCGATATCAATCAATGCTGCATCTTTTGCAATCCATTGCCGCGGTCGATTGGCACGCAGCGCCTCGCGTTCGCGCCACGCCGCGAGCCTGGCGGCGGCCGAGCGACGCCGACCCCGTAATTTCTTGGCGCCTTTCATGCGATTGATCGCAAGCTGCGGATCAATATCATAAAGGGCGGGATCCAGTAGCAATGCAGAATCTTCTTCCGCCCAATGCAGGCGACCAAGCTTGTCCAGTCTCTCTGCCAAAATATCTCTGGCCGGCAACAGGTACTCGACGTCTTCGGCCGCGTATTGCAATACGGCGTCTGCGAGCGGGCGTCGTGTCCAGTCCGCGCGGGTATGCGATTTAGGGATCTCGACGCGAAACAATTCGCTCACGAGGTTGGCATAACCGAGCTGTGGCGCGAAGCCGAGCAGGCCTGCGGCGACCTGGGTATCGAAGATTTGCGCCGGCATGCGCCCGGCGGCCTGATAGATAACTTCGATATCCTGGCGCGCGGAATGCACGACCCAGGCCGTTCCCATGGTCGTATCCCAAAACGTTTCCGTATCCGCATCGCCGAGAGGATCAAAACAATAGATGGCACCCGAGGTCGAGATTTGCACGAGGCACAATTCGGCGAAAAAGGTTTTTTCGCGCATAAATTCAGTGTCGAGACCGATATACGTTGCACTGTCGATTTCGGCAGCGATTTCGGCGGCCTGCTCGAGCATGGAAAAATCTGTCATGGGTTACTCATAAAACGGCGTGGCGGGGTGTTTCGGATCGGAAGACTAACATGCGATGATCGCCGCTATGCTGCCATTTCTGCAAACACTTTTCGACATCGCGTTGCTGCGCAAAGGACCGGAGGACATACCGAGGTCGATCGTTATGTTGCTCATGGCCTTCATCTTGTGGCTGTTTGCCAGATTGGCGACTCTGGCACTGATCAGCAGCAGTAGCGACAAAATATTCGTAATTGAATTCTTCAGCCTGTTGCTCTCGACCTGCGCCTACGTCGCTGTCATCGTTCTTGCCAGAAAAAGCTCACACCTGTTGCAGACCATAACGGCAATAATCGGTGTTTCGGCCCTGATGCGGGTCGTCTACCTGACTGCCAATGCCTTGCTGCTGCCATTTCTCGGTATTGGGTTCATGCGCATTGTTGTTCTGGCGACACTGCTGTGGTCGATTGCAGTGAAAGGTCATATCATCGCCCGCGCGATTGAGCGGCACTGGTATGCGGGGCTGGCGATTGCCTTAGCCGTTACAATCATGCAAATCGCGTTTGAATTGTCGATACCCATTGGACCCTGAGAGACTTAATGCACATACACATACTCGGAATTTGCGGAACCTTCATGGGCGGAGTTGCTGCGCTCGCGAGGGCGGCCGGAGTTCGTGTAACCGGATGCGACGGCAACGTATACCCGCCAATGAGCACGCAGTTACGCGACCTTGGTGTGGAAATTCACGAGGGATTTGATGCGGCGCAGTTGGACGTCGCACCGGATATTGTCGTGGTGGGCAACGTCATGAGTCGTGGTGTCGAAGTCGTGGAAGCGATGTTGGATCGGGGCATTCCCTATACCTCGGGTCCGCGCTGGCTGGCTGACAATGTATTGCAGGGGCGACACGTTCTCGCGGTTGCGGGCACGCATGGCAAGACGACGACCGCGAGCATGCTCGCGTGGATTTTACAGGATGCAGGGCACGCGCCTGGTTTCCTGATTGGCGGGATCCCTGCGAACTTCGGTGTTTCGGCAAGTTTCGGCGACTCGAAATTCTTTGTCGTGGAAGCCGATGAATACGACACCGCTTTTTTCGACAAACGCGCCAAGTTTGTGCACTACGGCCCCAGAACGCTGGTCCTGAATAACCTCGAGTTTGACCACGCCGACATCTACGCTGATCTGGATGCGATTAACTGGCAGTTTCATCAGTTGCTGCGAACAGTGCCCGCTAGTGGTCGGGTCATCATGAATGCAGCCGACAGGAATTTGCCCAAGGTCATCGAGGCGGGCTGCTGGACGCCGCTTGAGACTTTCGCGAGTGAAGGCGAGGCCGGCTGGACCGGCAGTTTCGCAGATGCCAGCGAGAGGCGCATCAAGGTCACTAATCCAGCGGGTGAGTCCGGTGAGACGCGTTGGAAGCTGGGAGGGCGATATAACCTCGAAAATGCGGTTGCCGCGATCGCCGCAGCGCAATCAGCGGGGGTGTCCTTATCGGAGGCGCTGGCCGCGATGTCGCGGTTCGACGGTGTTAAACGCCGCATGGAACGCACCGCGACGGTCGGTGATATCGCGATTTACGACGATTTCGCACATCACCCTACGGCTATTCGCCGCAGCATAGCCGGCGTGAAGCGGCGCTACCCGGGGCAACGCGTCATCGTTGCCGTCGAGCCGCGCTCAAACACTATGAAGCTCGGCGTGCACAATGCTGAGCTCGCGGCTTCACTTGATGCCGCCGACATTGTCTGGATGTACAAGCCGGATGGAATGGACAGCGATTTCGAGAATTCGCTGGCGGCCCTGGGCGACAAACTACGGATGTTCTCTGACTACGACAAGCTGGCCTCGGACATGTCGACCAAGGTGGTGTCCGGTGATCAAGTAGTATTCATGAGTAATGGTGGCTTCGGCGCAGCCCGGCAAACGCTCACTGCCGTTCTGCAACGTACGCGTAGTCACTAACGAATCTTTCGCGTCTATACTTGAAGAATAAACCTCGGTCCAGGTCAAAAGCTGCGAAGAAATACCGTGCAAATACCTCTGTTTCCTCTCAATACCGTGTTGTTTCCGGGTGGGCCGCTGCCGCTGCGAATTTTTGAGCCGCGTTACCTCAGCATGGTAAGTCGCTGCATCGAGAATGATGCGCCATTCGGCGTTCTCCTGATACGTGCTGGCAAGGAAGCAGGGCCCGCTTCGACGCACAATATCGGAACCCTGGCTCGTATCACCGACTGGTATCAGGGCAGCGACGGCTTGCTTGGCATAACCGCAGTCGGTGAAGAGCGGTTTCGATTGCTCTCGACCACCCTCCAGAACGATGGTTTGTCTGTCGGCGAGGTGCAACTGCTGATGAATGAGCCGCACTTTCCGCTGCCGGCCGAGTATCAGGAAATGGCAACGATTCTTGCCGGCGTGCTGGAGGATCTGGGGCGCCTGTATGAGCCACTGGAAAAACGCTTCGACGATGCCAGTTGGGTTACGTCGCGATTTGTCGAAATATTGCCAATCGATTTGCTGGAGAAACAACGCTGTCTTGAACAGAGCGACCCGATCGAGCGTCTACGAATTGTCAGAGACTTGCTGGACGCGACCCGGAACTAAGCGCAACTCAAAGCGTGGCTAAGACCTTGCGCGCCGCTTCCAGTGTTTTGCTGATCTCATCGTCGCCGTGTGCAGCCGACACGAATGCCGCTTCAAATGCAGAAGGGGCGAGATAAATGCCCTCGTCCAGCATGCCGTGAAAGAATTTCCTGAATCGACTCGTGTCTGCTTTCGCGACCTGCGCAAAGCTTCGCACCGGGCCGGCATCCGTGAACACGAAGCCAAACATGCCGCCCGCACATTCGACCGCGAGTGCAACATCAGCATCTTCGGCGACCGCGGCAAGGCCGTTGGCAAGTTGTTGTGTGCGTTCGCCGAGCGCCTCATAGAAGCCTGGCACATCGATCAATTCCAGAGTGGCGAGACCCGCGGCCATTGCGACCGGGTTTCCGGACAGCGTACCTGCCTGATAGACGGGGCCGTCCGGCGCGATGCTGGCCATGATGTCAGCCTTGCCGCCAAACACCGCAGCCGGCATGCCGCCACCGACAATCTTGCCCAGGGTCGTCAGATCCGGCTCGATGTCAAACAGTGCCTGCGCGCCCCCTTTTGCGACTCGAAACCCGGTCATCACCTCATCGAAAATCAGGATTGATCCGGCCTTGCTGCATTCTTCGCGCAGCGCCTGCAGAAAGCCCGGCACCGGCGGCACCATATTCATATTGCCGGCGACCGGCTCTACGATGACGCAGGCAATTTGGTCCCCCAGGGCGGCAAAGGCCGACTTCACAGCCTCGATGTCGTTGTATGCCAGCGTCACCGTATGTTCGGCAAGGCCGGCCGGTACGCCGGGCGAGCTTGGAATGCCGAGGGTGAGTGCGCCTGAACCTGCTTTGATGAGCAGCGAGTCGGAATGGCCGTGGTAGCAACCTTCGAACTTGATGATCTTGTCGCGCCCGGTGTGACCGCGGGCCAGTCGAATCGCACTCATTGTCGCCTCGGTCCCCGAGCTCACCATGCGCAGCCGCTGCAGCGATGGCATCAGGGACCGAATTTTTTCGGCGAGACGCGTTTCGAGCGTGCACGGCGCGCCGAAACTGAGCCCACGTTGCGCAGTGGACACTACAGCGTCGATAACCGCCGGGTGGCCATGCCCCAGAATCATGGGTCCCCATGAGCCCACGTAGTCGATATAACGGTGTCCGTTCTCACCTTCAATCCAGGCGCCCTGAGCGCTGGCAATAAATACCGGTTCGCCACCGACGCCCGAAAATGCGCGTACCGGCGAATTAACGCCGCCAGCAATCACCTGTTTGGCTTCGGAGAAAAGGCTCATTCAGTTTTTCCTATGGGACCCAGATGAGTTCACTGTGATGCGTACCATCCTTGTGCAGTTGAATGCGGCGGTACGCGGGTGGATTGTCGTCGATACTGAAGTCGTCGCTGCCGACGGTGAACTGACTGCAGGTCGACGGTGTCGCAATGATCCTGATGTCGCTGTGATCCGCGACATAATTCTGGTGGACGTGGCCGAAAACAACCAGCCTGACTTTGCCCGAGGCCGTCAGGCGTTGCAGAAATTCATCGCCATTGTCGAGCCCAACGGAATCCAGCCACTTGCTGCCGACTGCTATCGGGGGATGGTGCAGGCAGACCATCACGTTGCGGGCAGCCGTTGCGTGTATCGCCTGATCAAGCCTGTCCAGTTCGGCAGCACTTACGCTGCCACCGGCGTGCTCGCTAACGCAGCTATCAATGCCAATGATGAGCCAATCCTTGAGCTCTGCGCTCTGACAATAGTAAAAAGGCGGGGCCTGCAGCGCCGCCCGCATTAATGCGCGCGTATCGTGGTTGCCCGGAACACAGTGAACGGGTATGCCGAGTTCGCCGAGCAAAGCCCGAAAGCGCTGGTAGGCACCGGCGCTGTCGTCCTGAATCAAATCGCCTGTAACGACAGCGATATCGGCTCGCCAATCGCTGTCCTGATAATGCGCGAGCACTGCTGACAGTGAATCGTAGGTCACAGTGCCGCGCATGCTGCCGTCTCTGGCGGCGAACAGATGTGGGTCCGTGAGATGCAGAACCCGCAGCAATTCTAGTACCGGTAGTGGTCTGGCTTGTACGGTCCTGATTTTTCGACGCCGATATATTCGGCTTGCTCGTCGGTCAGTTCTGTCAGGTTTGCACCAATGCGTCCGAGATGCAGTCTGGCTACCTTCTCATCCAGGTGTTTCGGCAGGACGTAAACTTCATTCTTGTAGCTGTCGCCATTTTGCCAAAGCTCGATTTGCGCGAGCACCTGGTTGGTGAACGAGTTCGACATAACGAAGCTGGGATGGCCGGTGGCACAGCCCAGGTTTACCAGGCGACCCTCGGCGAGCAGGATAATGCGTTTGCCGTCCGGGAAAATAATGTGATCAACCTGAGGCTTGATGTTGTCCCATTCGAACTGCTTCAGGTGCTCGACATCAATTTCATTGTCGAAGTGACCAATGTTGCAAACGATCGCCTGGTTTTTCAGTCGTTCCAGTTGGGCACCGGTAACGACATGATAGTTGCCGGTTGCCGTTACAATGATGTCCGCCTGATCGCAAACCTCATCGAAACGGACTACGCGGTAGCCTTCCATCGCTGCCTGCAGTGCATTGATCGGATCGATTTCAGTAATCCAGACTGTCGCACCCAGACCACGCAGTGACTGCGCACAACCCTTACCGACATCGCCGTAGCCGCAAACGATGGCAATCTTGCCGGCAATCATCACGTCTGTTGCACGCTTGATGCCATCGACGAGCGACTCGCGACAGCCGTACAGATTGTCGAATTTCGACTTCGTGACTGAATCGTTGACATTGAATGCCGGACATCCAAGAGAGCCGTCTTTCATCATGTCGTACAGGCGTTTCACACCCGTGGTGGTTTCTTCGGAAAGGCCTTTAACGTCCTTCATGAGCTCCGGATATTTCTCGTGCATGACCTGCGTCAGATCGCCGCCGTCATCAAGAATCATATTCGGCGTCCAGCCGTCGGGACCGGTAATGGTTTGCTCGACACACCACCAGTATTCCTCTTCAGACTCACCCTTCCAGGCAAACACGGGCACGCCGGTCGCAGCAATCGCTGCGGCCGCCTGATCCTGGGTCGAGAAGATGTTGCATGAAGACCAGCGGATATCGGCGCCCAGAGCCTTCAAGGTTTCGATCAAAACCGCTGTCTGGATGGTCATGTGCAGGCAGCCTGTCAGGCGCACGCCGGCAAGCGGTTGTTCTGCGCCGAACTCTTCGCGGAGCGCCATCAATCCGGGCATCTCCGTTTCGGCGATGCTGATTTCCTTGCGGCCCCAGTCTGCCAACGACATGTCGGCGACCTTGTAATCGTGCTTCTCGATGGCAACGGCTTCGCTGCTCATAGTGTTCTCCTGGTTTGAATTTGGTTTACGCCGCAACGGCGCCAGCGAGCGCCTCGGCCTTATCGGTTCTTTCCCAGCTCAGATCGAGATCGTCGCGGCCAAAATGCCCGTAGGCTGCGGTCGCTTTATAGATCGGACGGAGCAAGTCGAGCATTTGCATAATGCCGTACGGCGTCAGGTCGAAATTGTCACGAATCAGCGCAGTTAGCTTGCCATCAGATACTTTGCCGGTACCAAAGGTTTCCACACTGATCGATGTTGGTTCCGCGACGCCGATTGCGTAAGACACCTGAATTTCGCAACGATCTGCGAGACCGGCGGCAACGACATTCTTCGCAACGTAGCGACTGGCGTAGGCCGCTGAGCGATCAACCTTGGACGGGTCTTTGCCCGAAAATGCGCCACCACCGTGCCGCGCAGCGCCACCGTAGGTATCCACAATAATTTTACGCCCGGTCAATCCGCAGTCGCCCATCGGTCCGCCAATTTCAAAACGACCGGTCGGGTTGATGTGATACTTGGTCGTAGCGCTGATCCACTCTGCCGGCAACACGGGCTTGATAATCTCTTCCATGATGGCCTCGCGCAGATCCGACAGGGAAATATCGGCGTGATGCTGCGATGACAAGACCACGGCATCGATTGCGATAGGTTTGCCATCCTTGTATTTGAACGTTACCTGGCTTTTCGCGTCCGGACGCAACCAGGGCAACGTACCGTTCTTGCGGACTTCCGCCTGTTTGCGCACCAGGCGATGCGAGAAAGTGATCGGCGCGGGCATCAGCACGTCTGTCTCGTTCGTCGCATAACCAAACATCAGCCCCTGATCGCCGGCGCCCTGGTGGACGGCCGAATCACGATCGACGCCCTGCGCGATATCTGGTGATTGCTTGCCGATCGCATTCAAAACGGCGCAAGTTGCGCCGTCAAAACCCATTTCCGAGTCCGTATAGCCGATTTCCAGGATCGTTTCGCGCACAATTTTTTCGAAGTCGACCGTTGCGCTGGTCGAAATCTCCCCGGCGAGCACAGCCATACCGGTTTTGACCAGGGTTTCACAGGCCACTCTGGCACTGGTGTCCTGCTCCAGAATCGCGTCGAGGATAGCGTCGGAAATTTGATCAGAAATCTTGTCTGGATGGCCTTCGGAGACCGATTCGGACGTAAACAAAAAGGAATTACTCATGGGCAATAATTTGGCAGCAATTGATCGGGACGCGCATTGTAGCGCACTGTTTGGCTCTCAAACCATCTCCACATTCGACTGCCGCTTGCGGCCCAACGACTAAACAGCGAAAATGCGCCGCTCGCGGTAGTGCAATCTGCAGTAATTCACCATAAGGCCTTCGTGCCCAACCAACAAAAGATCCTGATGTCACAAAAAAGCAACCCGGCCGGGCAGCCAGCCCGACGAGATCTCGCGAACGCCATACGGGCGCTCTCCATGGACGCAGTGCAAGCTGCAAATTCTGGTCACCCCGGCGCGCCGATGGGTATGGCCGATATCGCGGAGGTGCTGTGGAATGACTATCTCAAGCACAATCCCGGCAATCCGCGCTGGGCGAATCGCGATCGCTTCGTCTTGTCAAACGGTCACGGCTCAATGCTGCTGTACAGCTTGCTGCACCTGACTGGCTATGATTTGTCGATTGACGAGATTCGAAACTTTCGCCAGTTTGGCTATCGCACCGCGGGTCATCCGGAATATGAACCGGATTTATCGATCGAAACGACGACCGGCCCATTGGGGCAGGGCCTTGGCAATGCGGTCGGCATGGCGCTGGCCGAAAAAATGCTGGCGGCGCAGTTCAATAAACCGGATCTCGACGTTGTGGACCACAGGACCTGGGTTTTTCTGGGTGACGGGTGCTTGATGGAAGGCATTTCGCACGAGGTATGTTCATTGGCGGGCACCTTGAAGCTCGGCAAGCTGGTCGCACTGTATGACGACAACAACATTTCCATCGACGGCGAAGTCGGAGGCTGGTTTACCGACGATACGGTGCAGCGATTCGAGGCCTATGACTGGCAGGTTGTTGCCGATGTCGACGGCCATGACAGCGTCGCGATCGCCGCGGCCATTGATCAGGCCAGCGAGGACACAGATCGGCCCACGCTGATCTGCTGCAAGACTGTGATCGGTTTTGGCGCACCTAACAAGCAAGGGACAGCGTCGACTCATGGCGCACCGCTGGGTGACGAGGAAATCGCGGCAACACGGGCCGAACTCGGATGGGATGCAGCGCCATTCGAAATACCGGCGGATATTAAAGCGGGCTGGGATGGAGCCGCGCGCGGCGCCGCCGAAGAGCAGGCGTGGCAAACGCTATTCGATGCTTATTCGCAACAGTATCCCGAGCTTGCGGCAGAATTATTACGGCGTCAGAGCAACATTCTGCCCGATGACTGGAGCACATTCGTCGACGCGGCGATAGCGGCAATCGATGCTGCCGGCGAAAAGAAGGCGACCCGTCAGGCCTCGTTGATTGCCTTGAATGCGTTTGCGCCAAAACTGCCGGAGATGTTCGGCGGCTCAGCGGACCTGACTGGTTCAAACCTGACCAGGCATGCCGGTTCGACGGTTATCAGTGGCGATGATGCGTCCGGCAACTACCTGTACTTCGGTGTGCGTGAGTTTGGTATGTCGGCTATGTGCAATGGTGTGGCGGTGCACGGCGGATTCATTCCGTATTCCGGCACGTTTCTGACTTTCTCGGACTACGCTCGCAATGCACTGCGGATGGCGGCGTTGATGCAGATTCAGAATATTTTTGTTTATACCCACGATTCCATTGGGCTGGGCGAAGATGGGCCAACGCACCAGCCAGTCGAACACACCGCGTCGCTGCGACTCATGCCAAACATGCGTGTGTGGCGACCGTGCGATACGGTCGAGACCGCCGTCGCGTGGCGCGATGCCATCGAACGTCGCGACGGGCCGACCAGCCTGATTCTGACACGCCAGGGATTGCCGCATCAGCAACGCGATGCCGGTCAGATTGCGGCGATTGCTCGGGGCGGTTACGTCCTGCGCGATGCCGCAGGCACGCCGGACGTCATCCTGATCGCGACGGGCTCCGAAGTCGAGCTGGCGGTGGTCGCAGCAGAGAGATTGTCTGCCGACGGGTTAACTGTGCGCGTAGTCTCGATGCCGTGTACGGACTTATTCGATGCGCAAGACGCCGACTACCGGGAGCAGGTACTGCCGGCCAGTTGCAGCGCTCGCGTTGTGATTGAGGCGGGCGTCACGGAAGGCTGGTGGCGCTTTGCGGGCCCGGGTGGCCGCATCATCGGTCTTGATCGCTTCGGCGAGTCGGCGCCGGCCGATGAACTCTTCGAACACTTCGGCTTTTCGGCAGACAATGTCGTCAAAGTTGTGCAAGAACTAATTTAATTCAGGAGAAGCAAATGACGATCAAAGTAGCAATCAACGGCTACGGCCGAATTGGCCGCAATATGCTGCGTGCTCTGTACGAAAGTGGTAAGAATTCTGAGATCGAGATCGTTGCAGTTAACGATCTCGGTGATGCCAACACCAACGCGCACCTCACTCGACGTGATACCGCGCATGGCCGGTTCCCTGGAACGGTCGAAGTCGATGGCGATTACATGATCGTCAATGGTGATCGCATCCGTGTGTGCGCTGAACGCGATCCAGCGAACCTGCCATGGGCTGAACTGGGCGTCGATATGGTTTTCGAGTCGACCGGATTCTTCACAACACGCGCAACGGCTGGCAAACATCTTGAGGCCGGGGCCAAAAAGGTCATCATTTCTGCACCCGGTGGCGAAGGTGTGGATGCGACCATCGTTTACGGTGTTAACCATGACATCCTGAAGTCCAGCGACACAATTATTTCGAATGCGTCCTGCACGACCAACTGTCTGGCACCGTTGGTTAAACCGTTGCACGATAAAATCGGCGTCGAGCACGGCATCATGACCACGATACATGCGTACACCAACGACCAGGTTCTGACTGACGTATTTCATAAGGACCTGCGGCGCGCGCGCTCTGCGACCATGTCCCAGATTCCGACCAAAACCGGTGCGGCTGCGGCTGTCGGACTGGTTCTTCCGGAACTCAATGGCAAGCTCGACGGATTCTCGATGCGCGTGCCGACTATCAATGTGTCCGCCGTTGATCTCACTTTTGTCGCTTCGCGCGAGACCAGCATTGAAGAAATCAATACGGTCATGAAAGAAGCCAGCGAAGGCGAGCTCAAAGGCGTGCTTGCATATAACGACGAACCGCTGGTATCGATCGACTTTAATCACGACCCGGCGTCATCAACCTACGATGCAGGTCTGACGAAAGTGATGCAGGGCACATTGGTCAAAGTCTGCTCGTGGTACGACAACGAGTGGGGTTTCTCGAGCCGGATGCTGGATACGGCGATCGTATTCCACAACGCCTGACTCGGACGTCGCTAATGTCTGTCCTTAACATGGTCGATCTCGACCTGGCCGGCAAGCGTGTTTTGATCCGCGAGGATTTGAACGTGCCGGTCGACGCTGGCGAAGTAACGAGCGACGCGCGAATTCGTGCGGCGTTGCCGTCTATCAAGGCGGCTCTGGACGGTGGTGCAGCGGTCATGCTCATGTCGCATCTCGGCAGGCCCACCGAGGGCGAGGCCGACGAGAAATTCTCATTGCAACCGGTCGCGACTCGACTGGGTGAGTTGCTGGGACGCGATGTGCCGTTGCTACGTGACTGGATCGACGGTGTCAGTGTTGCTCCCGGCCATGTCGTGCTGCTTGAAAACGTGCGCTATCTGACCGGCGAGGCAGCAAACGATACTGCGCTGGCAAAAAAAATGGCGGCTCTTTGCGATGTGTTTGTAATGGATGCTTTCGGCACAGCGCATAGAGCGCAAGCCAGCACCTATGGCGTTGCGGAATTTGCCCCGATTGCCTGCGCCGGCCCGCTGTTGTCCGCAGAGCT
Organism: Woeseiaceae bacterium; assembly: GCA_037968975.1. Classification (GTDB taxonomy): domain Bacteria; phylum Pseudomonadota; class Gammaproteobacteria; order Steroidobacterales; family Woeseiaceae; genus UBA1847. Next base: position 58,458 of record JBBKWL010000071.1, read on the forward strand.
CGCCGCGCTCGGTAAGGCACTCAAGGATCCCGCAAGGCCATTGGTGGCCATTGTCGGTGGTTCAAAAGTTTCGACCAAGCTGACAGTTCTTGGCGCGCTGGCCGACATTGTGGATACGTTGATCGTTGGCGGCGGCATCGCGAATACGTTCATCGCCGCGGCCGGTCAGAATGTGGGTAAGTCCCTGCACGAGCCGGACATGCTCGATACGGCACGGGACCTCGCGGCCAATAGTACCGATCGCGCGGATATTCCTGTGCCCAGCGATGTCGTAGTTGCCACGGAATTCGCTGCGAATGCGACCGCAGTAGTCAAGTCGGTGGATGCGGTTCTTGACGACGAGTTGATACTCGATATCGGCCCGCAAACAGCGGCCGACTTTGCCGCGATTATTGCTGCGGCGGGCACCATCATCTGGAATGGCCCGGTCGGAGTATTTGAGTTTGACGCTTTCGGCGCGGGAACGCGGGCGTTGGCAGAGGCCATCGCAGCAAGCCCCGGCTTCTCGGTTGCGGGTGGCGGCGATACCCTGGCGGCGATTGACAAATATGGCGTCGCCGATCAAATCTCCTATATATCGACCGGCGGCGGCGCGTTTCTCGAATTCGTCGAAGGCAAGACTCTGCCTGCAGTCGAAATCCTTACGCGGCGGGCCATGGTCCGGTAATCGCCAGGGTCATTCCCGGATACTGGATGTTGACGAACAGCGTTTGCCCGTCGGGCGAGAAACAAACTCCAGCGAGTTCCGAATCCGTGTATGCATTGTCAGCAAGTGCGTATTGATTGCCGTCCGGGTCAATACCGACCAGACCGCACTGCGTTGCAGTGTCTTCACATATCAGCAGGTCTCCCCATGGGGCCGAGATGATGTTGTCGGCGTGGCGTAACAGAGAGTCGCTGCTCGATTCCGCAACCAGCGTCAGCTGGCCGGGGACGTCGGACTCACGCTCAGTGCCCTCGAACGCGCTCGCGCTGTAACGAAATACCTGGCCGAGGGATGCCGCCCCGCCTGTCGTCGCAGTAATAAAAAAATCGTCGCCGGCGACACACAATCCTTCGCCCCGCACAAACGTTGCGGCGCCTTTTGCAGCGCCGCGCATGCGCAGGTCATCGCGTCTACTGTCTACGTTGTCCAGATCTATCCAGCGCACTGGCGTTTGTTCGCCAATCTCCAGATTCGCGCTGCCTCGCCAGTGACTCGTATTCACAGATGCACCCTTGCCAATGGCGAGGGCTTGCAGTCGCCCGCCGGCATGCAGCTTGCCAGGTTGGTTCGGAATGTATCGATAGAAAAGACTGTCATCTTTGTCTTCCGTCATAAATACAACACCCGACGCGGTGTGCACGGCGGCGGCCTCGTGCTCGAAATGGCCCATTGCTTTGATCGGCACAGGTTTTACCAGCCCGGTTGCCGTTGCTGGAACTTCAAATACAAAGCCATGCGCCTGCTCACGTCGGTATGCGCCCTGATAGCCCGGATTGCGAAAACATTCTTCACAGCTCAGCCAGCTGCCCCATGGGGTCGCACCGCCTGCGCAATTGTATTCCGTACCGATCAGGCTCAGGTGTTGGCGTTCTGTCTTGCCGCTGACAGGATTGAAAATCGTTGTCGTCGTGCCGCCGTTACCCGGCGTGACGCCCTCACCAGCATCATAAATATTATTGCGCACGAACGCCGGCATCGCGTCTCTGTCGGTGCCAAACGCGTTTTGCTGTCCATTCTCAGGCCCCAGCTCGTGGTTACAGACAAGAATGATTCGACCTCTCTCACCTGCGAACGCCGCCATTCCGTCATGCGCATGCGGTACTCGTAAGCCATCTGCCATGCGCTCACCAGCTCGAGAGACGACCCGATACGAGAAGCCGGCAGGCAGGTCAATAATGCGATCGGGGTCGGCAAGTAATTCCCCGAGCGGTGAGGGTCTGGCCTGCTTTGCAGTTCCGATTGCCGGTGACGCGGCGGCAACGGCAAGGCTTTGCAAAAATAGGCGTCTGTTCAAGAGGATCTTCGGCTGCGGCGAGAGGATCAAGCTAGCATAGCGTCTATGTACAGAATGTGACAGCGATCGAAAGCTGCCTGTGCAATAATCGCCGCCATGCTAAGACGAACCAAGATTGTCGCGACGCTGGGCCCGGCGACGGACGACAAAAAAACGCTGCGGGCCATGATTGACGCTGGTCTGGATGTTGCACGCATCAACTTTTCACACGGCGATGCTGACGAACATCGGCGGCGTGCCAATTTGCTGCGTGAGATCGCTGCCGAGGCCGGCAGGGATGTCGGCGTGATGGGCGACCTGCAGGGTCCCAAGATACGTGTGCGGCGTTTTCGCGAGCACAGCGTAAAGCTCGAAGACGGAGCCGCTTTTTTTCTGGACAGCACTTTCGGTGATGAAGACGGCACCGAAGATGGAGTCAGCGTTGCGCTCGATTCACTGCACGAAGACGTTGCGCCCGGCGACGTGTTGTTGCTTAACGACGGCATGATCGAGCTACAGGTCGAGCGAGTGGAAGGGACCCGCATACACACGACCGTCACAACCGGCGGCATTTTGTCGAACCACAAGGGCATCAACAAGCAGGGCGGTGGCTTGTCGGCCGACGCGCTGACGGATATCGATCGGCAAAACATTAAATTAGCGGCCGAGTTGGAAATGGATTTTTTGGCAGTGTCATTTGTGCGTACTGGCGAGGAAGTCGAGGAAGCCCGCGCCTTGTTTGCTGCGGCCGGTGGCAACGGACATATAGTCGCTAAAGTCGAGCGTGCCGAAGCAGTGAAGAATATCGATTCGATAATTGCGGCAGCGGATGTCGTAATGGTTGCTCGCGGCGACCTTGGTGTTGAAATGGGTTACGCCGAGCTAACCGGAATTCAAAAAAAGCTGATCCGAAAAACACGCAAGGGCAGCAAGGTCGTCATCACCGCGACGCAGATGATGGAGTCCATGATCCAGAACCCGATACCGACGCGCGCGGAGGTTTCGGACGTATCGAACGCCGTTATGGACGGCACCGATGCCGTGATGCTGTCGGGCGAGACCGCAGTCGGCAAATTCCCGGTGCAGGCCGTTCGCGCCATGGACGAAGTGTGTACCGGCGCCGAGAAGTTTCCGCTGCCGTGGGGTCGCACGCGACACAGAATGGATGACAATTTCTGGAATGTCGATGAGGCTATCGCGATGGCCGTGATGTATACGGCGAACCATATGCACGTCGCGGCAATTATTGCGCTGACGGAATCCGGCTCGACCGCACGCTGGATGTCACGAATCCGCTCGGATATTCCGATATATGCATTCACGCCATACAGGGCGACCCGTCGTCGCGTATCCATGTATCGCGGTGTGTATCCGGTGTCTTTCGAAATACAGGAAACGTCGCGGAACCATTTATACGCTGACATCTTCAAAACATTGCTGAGCAACAAGCTGGTTAAGGTCGACGACCTTGTGATCTTTACCAAGGGTGATCTTGAGGGTGTGTCCGGCAGTACCAATGCGATGAAGATTCTCAAGGTTACAGCGACCGGCTAGCCGCCTATGAAGCGCTGGATCATTCGCCTGTTTACCGCTCTTCTCGCCGCCGTAGTGGTGGTCGCTGCCCTGGCCTGGTTGACGGTGCGCGCCAGTCTGCCGCAACTGGAAGGTCGAATCGCTGCGGCCGATCTCGCCGCTCCTGTCAGTATCGTCCGGGACGCAGCCGGGATTCCAACCATCACGGGGAGCGATCGACTTGATCTCGCGTATGCGCTCGGTTTCGTCCACGCCCAGGACCGATTTTTCCAAATGGATCTCATTCGACGTGATGCCGCCGGTGAGTTGTCGGAAATCGTAGGCGCAGCGACAATTGACGCCGATCGTCGTCGCCGGTTGCATCGATTTCGCAGCCGCGCGGGCGTTGGCCTGGCCAGCATGTCGGTGCCGGAAAGGGAGGTTCTCAAGCGATACAGCGAGGGCGTAAATGCAGGTCTTGATAGCCTCGACGCAAAACCGTTCGAATACTACTTGCTGGGAGTCGAACCGCAGCCCTGGCTGCCCGAGGACTCACTGCTCGTGGCGTACGCCATGTTTTTGGACCTGAACTACGGACGTGCGAGTCGCGACCGACAACGCGGACTGATTGCACGAGTTCTGCCTGCCGAAGTGCTGGCGTGGCTGGATCCGCCAGGATCGCCATGGGATGCGCCGCTGCAGGGTGATGCGCTCGCCGCAGGACCTGTCCCGGATGCAGCGATCCTGTCGCTGCGTGATACAACGCTGGCAGAAAGAAAGTTTAGTGAAGCCGGTGCGCCACCGGTGCTGGGCAGCAACAACTGGGCTGTCAGCGGTGAGCTGACGATCTCGGGCCGCGCGCTGGTTAGCAATGACATGCATCTCGGTATCAATGTCCCGAATATCTATTACCGTGCACGCCTGGTCGCTACCGGTACGCGGGCTATAGACGTAACGGGGGTTTCGTTGCCTGGCCAACCGCTGATCATCGCAGGCAGCAACGGTCATGTTGCGTGGGGATTTACCAATAGCAACGGTGACTGGTCCGATGCGATTCTTATCCGCCCGGGCATGGCAGCGGATACCTATCGAACGCCGGAAGGCGAGCGGGCATTCGAGAGTCACCACGAAACGATCGTGGTGAAAGGTGCCGATTCTGTTGACTACGTCGTACGTGAAACCATTTGGGGGCCGATTGATGATCTTGCTGCATATCCGGACGGTGAAATCGCCGTCAGCTGGATCGCGCATCATAGTCACATAACCAATCTCGGCATTATGCAGCTCGAAACCGCGACCACGGTGGATGCAGCCCTCGATATCGGCAACGGTATCGTTATGCCGCCACAAAATTTTGTGGTCGGTGATGAGGACGGCAACATTGGCTGGACCATCTCCGGCAGAATTCCTGTCAGAGGCGAGTACGACCCGACTTTGCCGGCGGACTGGAGTGAGGAGCATGGCTGGCAGGGCTGGTTACCGAAAGACCAGTACCCGCGAATCGAAAATCCCGAGAGTGGTCGCATCTGGAGTGCGAACTCGCGCGTAGTTGATGGAGACGCATTGCGGCTGATCGGCGATGGCGGTTATGCATTCGGCGCACGCGCCAAACAAATTCGCGACGCATTGTTTGCCAGGGACTCTTTCGAACCGCAAGACATGCTTGCCATACAGATCGATGATCGCGCTGTATTCCTTAGCCAATGGCAAAGCCTCTTGCTCGATGTGCTTGGCGATACCGAGGATCCGGAATTGCAGCAGTATCACCATCTTGTAGAGACCTGGATTCCCAGAGCGACGGCCGAATCCGTGGGTTATCGCCTCGTGCGCGCATTTCGCAACGAGGTTCGACGACGCACGTTCGACGCGTTGCTCACCCCGGTTCGTGAAGCTTACGGTGACGAGGTCAACGTTCGCCTAAGCCGGCAATTTGACGCGCCGTTGTGGACGCTCGTAACGCAGCAGCCTGAACACCTGTTGCCAGCCACTTACGCGAATTGGAACGACTTTCTCGTGGACGCCGTCCGCGCAGTCGTGCATGGCTACGCCGAGAAGTACGACGGGTCGCTCGCTGATCGAACCTGGGGGGAATACAACACGGCATCGATTCGACACCCGTTAAGCTCTGCACTGCCCAAGTTGTCCGGCTGGCTGGACATGCCGGCTGAGCCTATAAACGGCGACTCCGACATGCCGCGAGCGCAGGGCGCCACCTGGGGCGCGTCAGAGCGCTTTTCGGTCATGCCGGGCGACGAGGAGGGCGGTTTGATGCACATGCCCGGCGGTCAAAGCGGGCACCCCATGTCGAAATTTTACCGCAGCGGTCATGCTGCCTGGGTTACTGGCGAGCCGACACCTTTCTTACCCGGAACGGCGCAATACGAGCTCATACTGCAGCCCGCGACGCGTTAAACTATCTGCATGGCAGACAACAAATTTCAGAGTACCAGCACTTACGTAGCGACTGATGACCTGACGCTCGCCGTGAATGCGGCGGTCACGCTCGAACGACCCATCCTGATCAAAGGCGAGCCAGGCACCGGCAAGACACAGCTTGCGCTGGAGGTTGCAAGTTCGCTCGGCAAACAATTGTACGAGTGGCACATCAAATCAACCACGAAAGCGCAACAGGGATTGTACGAGTACGATGCAGTCGCACGCCTGCGTGATTCGCAACTCGGCGACGATCGCGTGCACGATATTTCGAACTACATTGTGCGCGGCAAGATCTGGGAGGCGTTCCGATGTGATGAACAGCCGGTACTGTTGATTGACGAGATCGACAAGGCGGACATCGAGTTCCCGAACGATTTGCTGCAGGAACTCGATCGCATGGAGTTTTTCGTTTACGAAACCAAGCAGCTGATCAAGGCTGAACACCGACCGATTATCATCATCACCAGCAACAATGAAAAAGAACTACCCGATGCGTTCCTGCGCCGTTGTTTTTTTCACTACATCAAGTTTCCGGATCAGGACACGATGCGCAATATTGTTGATGTGCATTTTCCGGACCTGAAGAAAAGTTTATTGTCGGAGGCTCTGAATGCTTTCTACAAAATTCGTGATGTTCCTGGTCTGAAGAAAAAACCGTCGACTTCAGAATTACTGGATTGGATCAAGCTTCTTTTGGCCGAAGATATCCCAGTCGAAGCACTACGCACCGAGGGTACCCGCAGTATCATTCCGCCGTTGTACGGGGCATTGCTCAAGAATGAACAAGACGTACACCTCTTCGAGCAATTGGTGTTTCTTGATCGACGCAACGACAACTCGCCGAGCAGATAGCGGCGGTGTAGGTTGGCATGCTGATTCCGTTTTTTTACCATCTCCGCGAAGGCGGCATGAAGACTTCTATCACGGAGCTGCTGACCTTGCTGCAGGCGATGCAAAAGGGCCTGGCAAACGACAGCGTAGACGATTTCTACTACCTTTCTCGAGCCTGTCTGGTGAAGGACGAGTCGAAGCTGGATCGCTTCGATCGAATTTTTGCAGCCTATTTCAAGGGCGTCGATGACTCCCTGAGCGATCTGCTGCAAGAGCTACCGGATGACTGGTTACGGCGCCAGGCCGAGCTCAATTTGAGCGATGCGGAGAAAGCAGAAATCGAAGCACTGGGCGGCTTTGAAGAACTCATGCGCGCTTTGCAGGAACGTCTCGACGAACAGGATGAGCGCCATGAAGGCGGCAGTCGCTGGATCGGGACGGCTGGTACCTCACCGTTCGGCGCCTACGGCTTCAATCCGGAAGGCGTGCGGATCGGCCAGTCCGGGTCGCGCAATCGCAGCGCCGTCAAAGTATGGGATCGTCGCGAGTATCGAAATCTGGATGACTCTATCGAATTGGGCACCCGAAATATCAAAGTCGCACTGCGACGGCTGCGAAAATTTGCCCGCGAGGGTGCGGCGGACGAGCTGGACCTTGCCGATACGATCGACAAGACGGCACGAAACGCAGGTCTGCTGGATATTCGCATGGTTCCTGAGCGTCACAACGCAGTCAAAGTCTTACTGTGTCTGGACATCGGCGGCTCAATGGATGATCACGTTCGCGTTTGTGAAGAACTTTTTTCGGCTGCCAGTAGTGAGTTCAAACATCTCGAGTACTTCTACTTCCACAATTTCATCTACGAAAATTTCTGGAAGGACAATCGCCGCCGGCATGCTGAAAAAATTTCGACTCTGGACATCACCCATAAATATGCGTCGGACTACAAACTAATCTTCGTCGGCGATGCCACTATGAGTCCGTACGAGATTGTGTATGCAGGCGGCAGTGTAGAACACTGGAACGACGAGCCTGGCTCGGTTTGGATGCAACGGTTGCTAAACACTTATTCCAAGACCATATGGCTAAATCCTGAGCCACGCCAGCGCTGGGACTACACTCCGTCGACAAAAATTATTCGCGACATTTTGGATGATCGGATGTACCCGTTGACAGTTGCCGGGCTTGACGCGGGAATTAAGGCGCTGCGGTAGCTATTCGGAACTGGCACCGAGGTCGCGAAGCTCAGCGAGTACTTCGGCCGAGTGCGTGGCGGGCTCTACCAATTGGTAGTGTTTGGCAATATTGCCAGCCGGGTCGATGAGAAATGTTTGCCGCTTGGCGACAGTCATGCCGAGCATTCTGGTTTTTACGCCATACGCTTCGGCAGCCTTGCCCTCGGTGTCCGCCAACAGCGGAAACGGCAATTCATGATGCTCAGCAAATTTGAAGTGTGATTCAACACTGTCAAAGCTAACCCCCAGTATTTGCGCATTCAACGCACGAAACTCGAAGATGCTGTCCCGGAATTCACAGGCCTCTGTCGTGCATCCGGGCGTTTCGTCCTTGGGATAGAAATACAGCACGACCCACTGGTCGCGGTAATCTTCGAGAGAATGCAATTGTCCTGTCTGGTCGGGCAGCTCAAATTCCGGTGCCGGCGCACCGACAACCGCCAACTCAGAGGCGACGCCGAACCGGGCGGCAGCCAGAATGAGCAAAATGAGAACCGAAATCGCGTATTTCATAGCGTCGACACTATAATGGAAATTCGCAGCAAGTGGGTCCCGTTTGAACAATGTCCTTTTTATGAAGACTGCAGTAAACCTCAGGAAAGCAGCACTCGTCCTCCCTGGTGGGGGTGCCCGGGGTGCATTTCAGGTGGGCGTGCTCAAAGCGATCGCAGAAATGGTGCCCAAAGGCACCGCGAATCCGTTTTCGGTACTGAGCGGTACCTCCGCCGGTGCCATCAATTCTGTCGTGCTGGCCAGCAAGGCACATCGTTTTCGTGTGGCGGTGGCGGAGTTGGAGCAAGTCTGGGGTAATTTCCGCTGCCACCATGTCTATCGGACCGACAACGTGACGATGCTGAAAAGCAGCCTGCATTGGCTGGCATCGATTGTCCTCGGCGGCTTCCTGGTCGGCACGCCAAAATCGCTGCTGGATAATGCGCCGCTGCGCGCGTTGTTAAGTCGCAATGTGCGCTTCCCGCGTATCCAGGATGCGATTGCAAAAGACTATCTGGATGCTGTCACGGTCACTGCCGCCGGCTATGCGACAGCGCGTTCGACCTCATTTTTTCAGTCCGACAGCGACCTCAAAGAGTGGTCTCGAACCCGCCGTATTGGCGTTCGTGTTGACTTGAACCTGGATCACCTGATGGCAAGCATTGCGGTACCCATGATATTTCCGCCGGTACAGATCGGGGGAGAGTATTTCGGCGACGGTGCGATGCGCCAGGCCACGCCGTTGAGTCCGGCAATTCATCTCGGCGCCGACCGCATCCTGGTAATCGGCGTGCGTGATGAGACCGCCGACAAAGCCCCCACGCCCGACAATCCGCAGCTGTCGCCAAGTTTTGCCAACATTGCCGGCTACATGCTTGATACGTTGTTTATGGATGGATTGTATTCGGACCTCGAACGCATGACGCGTATCAATCAACTGATCGACGCGGTAAAGCCGGAACATCGCAGTGGTTCACTCGTGAGTATGCGGGCAATCGATACGATGTTGATCGTGCCGAGCCAGGATTTGCGTGAAATTGCACACAAGCACAGGCGGGAACTGCCGTTTGCGGTGCGGGCGATATTGCGCGGCGTTGGCGGCAAGAAACCGGGCGAGAATCGCCTGCTCAGTTTTCTGCTTTTCGAAAAAGCGTATACGCGCGAGTTGATCGCACTTGGCTACAGCGATGCGATGAAGGTCAAAGATCAGTTACTGGATTTCGTCACCGGTGCAGATGTGCCACGACTGTTCGCGCCCGACTGGATTCGACGCGACCTGAGGGCCTTTCGCGGCCGGTAGCCTTGGAGAGAGCCTACAGCAGCAAAGCGGCGCCAAGCCCCAGGAAGGCGGCGTAGCCAATGACATCGGTGACAGTAGTCAGGACAACGCCGCCCGCCAATGCCGGGTCGATACGCATACGCTTCAAGCTCAGCGGGATCAGGAACCCGGCGAGCGCTGCGACGATCAAATTAATGATCATGGCAGCGCCAATAACGCCGCCGATACGCCAGTCTTCAAACCAGAAATAGGTAGCCGCGGCGACGACGATCGCCCAGCCGGCACCGTTTAGCACCCCGACCAGTAATTCCTTGCGCAAAATCCGATGCGCGTTGCTGCGATCGATCTGCCCCAGCGCCATGGCCCGCGTAATGATCGTCAGCGACTGGCTGCCGGCAACGCCGCCCATGCTTGGCACGACCGGCATCAGTACTGCGAGCAATACGATTTTGTCGATGGCCGTCTGAAACTGATCAACTACGGCAGCGGCAAGGAATGCGGTACAAAGGTTGATACCGAGCCAGATAGCGCGGCGCGCAGCGCTCTTGGCGACTGGTGCAAACATGTCATCTTCTTCGTCCAGTCCGGCCGCACTCATCAACGAGTGTTCAGCCTCGTCCCGAATTTCGTCGACAACGTCATCAACAGTGATACGCCCCAGAACTCGATACTCGTCGTCAACGACAGCCGCCGACAATAAGTCACGATGTTCAAATTCCCAGACAACATCTGCAGAAGGGGTATGCGCTGGTATTGGCAGAATGTCTGTCGACATGACCGCTTCAACGCTAGTGCCCGGATCCGCAGTCAATAAGCGCGACAGATACAGCGAGCCGACGAACTTGTTATCGCGATCCACTACGAATATAGAATCAGTACCGTCCGCCATTTCGCCACGCGCGCGCAGGTAACGCCCGACAACTTCTAGCGTTACGTCGGGACGCACGGTGACGATGTCGACATTCATCAGGCCACCGGCACAGTCCTTGTCGTACGCCAGGACCTGCCGCAGTCGCTCCTGTTCCTGGCTATCCAGAGACTGAATGACCTGTTCGGTGATCGCTTCCGGCAGGTCCACCAGCAAATCGGCGAGGTCATCGACCTCCATGCCGTCAGTTGCCGCTACGATCTCATCGGTCTGCATGCCTTTGATCAGGCCGGCTCGCACCTCATCAACGACCTCTACGAGAATGTCGCCCTCGTCGTCGACGTCAATGATTTCCCAGAGAATCGAGCGTTCCGGTTGCGGCAACGATTCAAGCAAATGTGCGACTTCGGAGGGATGCAGGCCCTGGATCATCATGCGGGCTGCTGCCAGATCGTGGCCGTCCAGCTGGGTGCGCAGCTGTTGCAGAATGGCTTGAGTGTTTTGTCTGGCTTCCATGGCGGAAAACCGCTTACTGTGTCTGGATCGGGTGGCTGGCGAGCTCATTGTGCCGCGTTAGCACAGGGTCGTGCACGTCGCGTAGTGCTGCGGCCAGTTTTTCAGCCATGTAAACTGACCGATGCTGGCCGCCGGTGCAGCCGATTGCTACTGTCAGATAGCTTCGATGTAACTCGTAATATTCGGGAATCCATCGTTTGAGAAACGCGAGAATATCCTTGTACATGGCATTGACAGCCGGCTGTGCGCCTAGAAATTTTTGTACTTCTGAGTCTTGCCCCGTCAAGCCACGCAACTCCATCGTCCAATAGGGATTCGGCAGGCAACGCAAGTCGAATACAAAATCAGCATCGGCGGGAATGCCATTCTTGAAACCGAAAGACTCAATCAACACCGACAACGTATCAACGCTGCGCTGCACGATTCGCTCACGGATCGCATCGGCCAGTTCGTAAATGCTGGTACGAGATGTATCGATGATCAGGTCGGCAAGATCGGCAACATCGGCGAGCATGGCCCGCTCTTTCGCGATGGCAGCATGCAGTGCGGTTCCGTGCTCGGCTAACGGATGGCGTCGCCGTGTTTCGCTGTAGCGCTTGAGAATCACGTCATCGCTGGCTTGCAGAAACAACATGTCGGTTTTGATGCCGCGCTTTTCCAGGTCGGCAACCAGCCGCGGCAGCGATTCGAGGTCATTGCGTCGATTTCGAGCATCAACGCCTACTGCCAAATACTGTGTTGCCTGATCGCCGCCAGTGCGAACTTCTTCAACCACCGAGTTGAGTAATGCGGTTGGTAAATTGTCAACGCAGTAGTAGCCCAAATCCTCGAGAACGTGCAGCGCAATCGATTTGCCGGAGCCGGATAGCCCGCTAACAATTATCAAGCGCATCTCATCGGCCATCGTTTGGCTCCGCGTCATCTACGTCCTGTGCTCAGGACCCGTCAGCTACCTTTAGGTCCATGACGACAGTTGCAACAGAGCTATCGATCAGTGAGTCATACAACTCACTGCTGCTCACGGCAGTTCGCATCTTTTGCCGTAATTGCGGGTCACGGAGTAACTCTGCAATGCTGCGGATATTTTCCTGATGGCTTGCATTGATCTCCGCGGGCACCATCATGCCGAAGACTATGTCGACCAGTTCGCCATCTGACGAATCAAAGTCCACTGGTTCGGATAATTTTATGAGTGCCGCGGTATTGGACTCCAGTCCCGCAACCCGGCAATGCGGAAAAGCGACTCCCTGATCCAGGCTGGTGCAGCCCAGCCGCTCACGTTCAATGAGCCCCTCGAAAATGTCCTCGCTGGCAAGATGCGGTATCTGCCGCACCAGTAGCTCACTCAATATTTCGAGGCAATGCTTCTTGCTGCGTGCTTGAGCATTGCACAGGACGCTTTCGGGCTTGATGATTTCTTCGAGCAACATGATTGGGGAGTCTTTTCAGTGCAGAGTTAGACGTATTGTCTCTTTTGTGAGTCTCGTGCGTGGTGATCGACGAGCTTTTCTTTATGTTTTCTGACGCGTCGATCCAGCTTATCGATTAAGCCGTCGATCGCTGCGTACATGTCTTCTTCGATGGCGTCGGCGTAGATCGTACCACCATTTACATTCACTGTGGCTTCTGCCTTATGGCGCAACTTCTCGACGGTGAGAATGCAGTGCACATCGGAAACAATATCAAAGTGCCGCTCGATCTTTTCGATCTTGGATTCTACATAACCTCGCAAGGATTCGGTTACTTCTACGTGATGGCCTGAAACATTTAATTGCATAGTTGCCTCTCATACTTTTAGTGTAGACGGGTTTAGAGTAACAGTGCGGTTAGTCTCCTTCTATAGCTTCAAATACGACCTGATCTCCTACGCCGGGCGCTGCCTGCGATCGCTCGACGCGGGGATATTCATAGCTTCACGGTACTTGGCGACCGTCCGTCTAGCAACCGATATTCCTGCATCTGCCAGCAATTTCGTGATTTTGCTGTCGCTCAACGGTTTTGCCGGGTTTTCGGCGCCAATTAACTTGCGAATCTTTGCGCGGACGGATGTCGAGGATTGATCTTCGCCGGTCACCGAAGACAGGTGTGACGAGAAAAAGTACTTGAATTCGAACACGCCGCGCGGCGTGTGCATGTATTTATTCGTGGTGACCCGCGAAATAGTTGATTCATGCATGCCAATTTCTTCGGCGATGTCGCGCAGCACCATCGGCTTCATAGCCTCATCGCCCAGTTCGAGAAACTCGGTCTGTCTTGCCACAATGCTGGTCGCGACTTTTGTCAGGGTCTCATTACGAATCTCCAGGCTGCGAATAAGCCAGCGCGCTTCCTGTAGTTGTGTGCGCAGGACGGCATGATCGCCACTGCCACGCAGCAAACGTGCGTACTCCTGGTTGACCGACAGGCGCGGCACGCCTGTGGGGCTGATTTCGACCTGCCAGCGATTGTCTACCTTGCGCACGAATACATCCGGAATAACGTACTCGGCCGCGGCCGGACTGACCGCCAGGCCGGGTTTCGGATTACAGCCTTTTACCAGTGCCAGGGCATCCTGCAGATCCTCCTCTGAGGTTCGCAGGCTACGGCGCAGCTCGCCGTATTCGCGATTTGCAACCAGGTCGAGTTTACTTTCGGCAAGTTCGATCGCCAGCGCCAATGCAGGAGTGTCCGGGTCGAGCTGCCGCAGCTGCAGCACCAGGCACTCGGAAATTGAGCGTGCAGCCACGCCGATAGGGTCGAGGCGCTGTACTTTTTCCAGCGTTGCTTCAACCTCGGCGAAGGAGACAGCGGTTTCGTCGTCGATATAGCCGGCGACTTCTTCAAGCTCGATGGACAGATAGCCGTCATCATTGATGGAATCGATTATGGCTTCGCCAATGAGGGCCTGCCGTGGCGTGAAGTCCTCCATCTCGAGTTGCCAGAGGAGATGCTCGCGAAGGGTCTGCCCGGACTCGTCAGCGAAGTCACTGATAGGGCGACCTTCGCCGTTCCACCCGCCATCCTGGACTTGCTGCTCACGACTCGATTGCCAACTGTCTTCCGCACGAATCGTCTCGACTTCCGCCGTCGTCTCATCGCTGGTCTGAGGCACGTCCGGCAAGTCTTCCATTTCGAGCATGATGTTTTCTTCAAGCGCTTCCTGAATTTCCGCATTGAGATCCAGAACGGGTAGCTGTAGCAGGCGAATGGCCTGCTGCAACTGCGGCGTCATCGCAAGGCTTTGTCCGAGTTTTAGCTGCAGTGAAGGTTTTAGCATGCGTTTAAATATGCCTAAAGTTTGAATTCTTGTCCGAGATACACTTCTCGTACGTGGTGGTTTTCAAGTATCTCGTCCGGTGAGCCGGAAGCGATCAAAGTACCGTCACTTAGTATATAGGCTCTGCTGCAGATTCCGAGCGTTTCCCGAACGTTATGATCCGTAATCAGGACGCCAATGTTTCTTTCGCTCAAGTGCTTGATTATGCGCTGAATGTCGAGTACCGAAATTGGATCAACGCCGGCGAACGGTTCGTCTAATAGTACAAACAAGGGATTCGCCGCGAGTGCTCTGGCGATTTCCACGCGGCGGCGTTCTCCGCCAGACAAGCTGAGACCCGGGCTTTTTCGAACGTGCCCGATGTGCAGCTCATCAAGAAGATTCTCAAGCTCCTGCTCACGGCCAGCCCGGTCGAGATCGTCCCGGACTTCAAGAATCGCAAGGATGTTTTGCTCAACGCTGAGCTTGCGGAATATTGACGCTTCTTGCGGTAAATAACCCAGCCCCAGTTTCGAGCGCCGGTGCATGGCTTGCGCTGTCAAGTCCTGGCCGTCGAGCAAAATGGTCCCCGAATCGACTGCTACCAGACCGACGATCATATAGAAAGCCGTGGTTTTTCCTGCCCCGTTAGGGCCTAACAGTCCCACCACCTCGCCGCTTTTTATTTCCAGCGAAAGGCTCTTGACCACTTTGCGGAGTTTGTAGCTTTTCGATATGTCATGAGCACTGAGAATGCTCATTGAGTCGAGTCCTCGCCATCCTCGGTCATTTCCTCAGTGATTTCGTCGGTGAGGTCCCGGGTAATTTTCTCAGCGTCCACATCGACCGGGGTGTAGGTTATGCGCACCTTTTCATCACCATTACCTGATGACTGGGCGTTGATGCGTTGTTCGGTGATGTTGTACACCAGAAAGCTCGATGATATCTGGTTGCCGCCTTCGGTGATTACGGCATTATCTGAAAACTCGACGATCCCCGTTCCGAGGTCGTATTCGAGTCTGCCGGCTTCGGCGTAAGTAACCTCATCGCTCTCCGGGCGCTTGAGTTCAAACGTTGCTGGCGAACCCTCGATTGTGGCGATGCGCAATGTGTGGCCGACAAACCGCAAATCGGCCTTGTCACACTCGATGTGTCCGTTCGCAACATCAATAACGACGTTGCCCTCGAATTGCCAGACACTGTCTTGAAAATCGAGCTTGCTGGCTCTGCCTACGTCGGCGACAACGCCGATTTGCCCCTGCGACAAACGCAGCCCGCGAAACATCATCATCGAGCTTTTGCCGTCGTAGTTGGTCGAATCTGCGTCCAATGAAATTGGTAACTGCAGGTCGGCTTCCTGTGCGAACAGCAGACCCGGCAATAACAGCCAAATAACGAAACTAAAGCGACTCAAGGTACAAACTTCCCGTTGACGTTGGATTTCAGTTGCAGTTGATTTTCCTTTAGCGATGCTAGCATGCCGGTCGCCGTCAGACTGCGAGCGCCAATGCGAATTTGAACCCGCTCATCGGTCGCAGCAACGTAGTTTTCCGGATCCAGTTCGAGATACTCCGTGCGGATCTCGGTGTCATTACCGGAAAACCCTTCACTGCTAATCGCGCGAACGTGGCCTGTAAGTCGAATCAGCCGGTCGCTCTGATTGATCATGGCCGAGTCTGCATCGACGCTCCAGGGGACGTCGCTGGCAGGTGAGTAATTTATCAGCACGTCGGTAAAGGAGATCTGATCTTCGCCCTGTTGTTCTGCGTGCTTGGCCTGAATTTCGTAAAGCAACTTGCCGTCAGGACCGGTACCCAATATTCGGGCAGATTTCAGATAGTAGCCGCGATGCAGCGTTTCGATGGCCGCATCCGAGCTGTCCTGGCCTTGGTCCGGTTGCGCCAGGTACCAACTACCCAATGCACCAGCCGTTAACACGACCGTGACAATGATGTTGCGTGGACTCACCCGGCGTCCCGTTGCCGCGCACTTAATACCATGTCGCAGACTTCCCGTACTGCGCCGAATCCGCCGCGCGCTTGCGTCGTGAAGTCACATTCTTCGCGCAACTCGGCGACGGCGTTGGCAACGGCGATCGATGTTCCTGCTTTTCTAAGCAGTGGCAGATCGGGGATATCATCGCCGACGTACGCGCAATCGGCAGCAGTGATATTGAGCTCCGCGGTGAGGGCATCGAATGCTGCAATTTTGTCAGCACAGCCCTGCACAACGTGGCGCACACCGAGTTCGTCCATGCGCTGCGTGACAGCGGCGGACTTCCTGCCGCTGATTACGGCAACTGCGACGCCGGCGTCCAGAAGACGACGAATTCCGAAGCCATCCTGAGTAGAAAATGCCTTCGACTCGACGCCGTCGTTGGACAGGTAAAAGCGCCCGTCGGTAAACACGCCGTCGACATCGAACGCCACCAGTCGAATTGAGGAATTCACATGATACCTGCACGGAAAAGATCGTGAACATTCAATGCGCCAACCAGTCGCCGATCATCGTCGGCGACCAACAGCGACGTGATCTTGTTTTCTTCCATCAGTACAACCGCTTCGACCGCCAACACGTCGGCCGAAATCGTCTTGCAACTGGTATGCATAATTTCGTCCATTCGAGTACTGCGAACGTCGACCCCATCGTCCAGCGCGCGACGCAAATCGCCGTCAGTGAAAATTCCCGCGATGCGATTCTCAGAATCCACAATCGCGGTCATGCCGAGACCTTTTTCGGTCATCTGCATGAGGCCTTCTGCGAGCGGCACATCCGGCGCTACCGCCGGGATTGCTGTGCCAGTCTGCATGACATCAGAAACGCGTAACAACAGGCGTTTGCCAAGGCTGCCGCTGGGATGCGACATCGCGAAATCTTCGGCTGTGAAGCCGCGCATCTTAAGGAGCGCTACCGCGAGCGCGTCGCCCATCGCCAGCGTCGCCGTAGTGCTGGCAGTGGGGGCAAGATTTAACGGGCACGCTTCTTCGCTGACGCTGATATCCAGATGCACGTCGGCTGCTTTGGCCAGCGTCGAGTTCGGATTGCCGCTCATAGCGATTAGTTTGGCACCCATGCGTTTTACCAGCGGCAAAATCGTAAGGATTTCATCGGTCTCACCCGAATACGAAACCGCCAGTAACACGTCCTGATTGGTAATCATGCCGAGGTCGCCGTGACTGGCTTCCCCCGGATGTACGAAAAAGGACGGCGTACCGGTGCTGGCGAGTGTGGCTGCAATTTTGCTGCAGATATGGCCGGACTTGCCCATACCCGCGACCACGATTCGCCCCGGTGTATCAAGACACAAGCGACAGGCGGCGACAAAAGAGTCGTCGAGGCGCGAGCGCAGGCTGTCGACCGCGCGAGCTTCGATATCGAGCACATCGCTGGCCAGGGCGAGCAATTTGTCTTTTGATAATTCTTCTGCCAAGCGTGGGTCCTCGGCGGTGATAGGTTAGTGCATATTAACGTTTTGCAGCACGACGTAGGAGTCATACGCGAGAAAAGCCAGCAAAAGAGCAATGCCCTCGATGCGGGATAGCTCACTTTTACCGTCGTAATCGTGCGTCATCGCGAATAAGACCAATGTAAATGCAACCATGACAAAAATATGCAGGGAAAGCACAGATTGCACGACCCCGATCGGTGCGATCGTCGCGGCAACGCCAATAACGCCCAATAAATTGAATATATTGGAGCCAACGATATTGCCGATTGCCAAGCCGTACTCGCCTCTTAAGGCGCTGACCAGAGACACAGCAAGCTCGGGAAGGCTGGTGCCCACGGCGACCAGCAGGATCCCGATAACGACGTCGCTGACACCAAAGAACTCGGCAATAGAAATGGAGCCTTTCACCAGCAGGTGCGCGCCCAGTAACAATGCCACCAGCCCGACAATCAGCCACATGATCGCCCGTGGCATGGCGACATTCTTCGGAATTTCTGCTTCAAAGTCCTGATTGATGGGGTCGCTTGGCGCAGAACGGACCCCAAGTCGGACCAGCCAGATCATTACGATGACCAGGCCGGTCAACATGACCAGACCGTCAACGCGACTCAGATACGCGTCCAGGAATAAGGAAACGGTTAACAAGGTAACCGCGAGCAGCGCCGGCATCTCGCGGCGCAGCGTCGCAGAGCGCAATTGAATTGGCCGAATCATTGCGACACAGCCGAGTACCAGGCCAATGTTGGCGATATTCGAACCAATTGCATTGCCAAGGGCGAGGCCAGGCTGGCCCTTTAATGAGGCGATCACGGAAACCAGAATTTCCGGGGCCGAGGTCGCGAACGCAACGATCGTGAGTCCAATCAGCAGCGGCGCAACTCCCAGGTTGCGGGCTGAAGCGGAGGCGCCATGGACGAAGCGGTCTGCACCCCAAATCAGGATCACCAGACCCACAGTCACGTATAAAATATTGCCTAGCATAAATTAATTTCGACAGGCCATAGCGACTCGGGGCCGGATATCATACACAAACAATGCGCGACGTTGGGAAGCCTGGATCTTTACCGGTACACTGCGCGCCCAAGTCCAAATATTCACAGAAATTGACGAATGAATCCATCCGACATAAGCCGGCTCATTGAAGCCGGGTTCGAAAACGCCGAGGTCAACGTGATGAGCGACGACAATACGCATTACGCGGCCATCGTCGTGGCAGCAGAGTTCGAGGGCAAACGCTCCATCGCCCGGCATCAGCTGATTTACAAGACCCTGGGCTCGCTCATGGGTAATGAAATTCATGCGTTGTCCATACGTGCATACACGCCGGCAGAATGGCAACAGCAACAGGGGTCTTGAGCCTTGGATAAGCTTCTGATAGACGGTGGCGCCACCTTGTCGGGCAAGATCACCATCTCTGGCGCAAAGAATGCCGCGCTGCCGATTCTCGCCGGCACCTTGTTAGCGACTGAGCGGGTCACAATCCGCAACGTGCCACACCTGAAGGACGTGACGACGACCATCTCGCTGCTGCAGACAATGGGTGTTCAGATCACAATCGACGATCAACTCAATGTCGAGGTTGACGCCAGCAACGTGACGAATCTTGAGGCACCGTACGAGCTGGTCAAAACCATGCGCGCCTCGATCCTGGTACTCGGGCCACTAGTCGCTCGTTTCGGTCGGGCAGACGTTTCTTTACCGGGCGGTTGTGCGATTGGGGCTCGCCCGGTGAACCTGCATGTCGCCGGATTGCAGGCTATGGGTGCCGAGGTGAATGTAGAGAACGGCTTCATCAAAGCCCGGGCGGAGCGCCTGCGGGGCGCGCACATAGTATTCGACGTCGTCACCGTAACCGGCACGGAAAATCTGCTCATGGCTGCGGTTTTGGCGGACGGCGAAACGGTACTTGAAAACGCCGCCAGAGAACCGGAAGTCACCGACCTTGCGAAGTTTCTGACCGGCATGGGTGCGAAAATCGAGGGCGCGGGCACCGGGACGATTACGATTCAGGGTGTCGATTCACTGCACGGTACTGAGCATGCGGTACTACCGGATCGCATCGAGACAGGCACCTATCTGGTCGGCGCTGCGATGACAGGCGGACATATTCGGGTTGAGAACACGGCGCCAGAAACGCTTGAAGCCGTGTTGATCAAGCTGGCCGAGGCGGGGGCCGAGATTACGGTCGGCGCTGACTGGATCGAACTCGACATGCACGGCAAACGCCCGCATTCCGTTGACGTTCGGACCGCTCCGTACCCTGCGTTTCCAACCGACATGCAGGCACAATTTTGCGCCATGAATGCTATTGCCGACGGTGTTGGCACGGTCACCGAGACCATATTCGAGAACCGCTTCCAGCATGTACTGGAGTTGCAGCGCATGGGTGCTGATATCCGGATTAAAGGCAATACCGCAATCTGCACCGGCGTCGACAAGCTAACCGCTGCCCCTGTCATGGCTACCGACCTGCGTGCGTCCGCCGGTCTGGTGCTGGCCGGTCTTGCCGCAGAAGGGCAGACGCTGGTCGACCGTATTTACCATGTCGATCGTGGCTACGAGCGTATTGAAGAGAAATTGCTGCAATTAAGCGCGACAATCCGGCGGGTGCCGCGGTAGCTTTTACAGCTCGGGCGGTCGCTCGCCCACAATAATCGTGGCCTGGAACTGGCCCGCTTCCCGAAGTCCAACGATATCAACCGAGTCGCCAGGGCGTTTACCGGCGACCAGCAGCCGAGCCTGGCGCTGCGACACAATTGGCTCGCCGTTGATGGCGAGAATAATGTCACCGCGGATTAAGCCCGCTGCAGCTGCCGGGCCATTGACAAACACCTGGTCCAGCAGGATTCCGATATCACCCTCGATGCCCAGCGCAAGACGCTCCGCCGGGGTCAGATCATCCGGCTGAAAGCCCATCCAGCCGCGGATGACGCGGCCGTTGAGCTTCAGCTCCTCAACGACGCCACGCACAAGATCAACGGGGATCGCAAAACCGATACCCTCGGTTCCCGTATCCTGTTGCAGGACTGCGGTATTGATGCCGATAAGCTCGCCGCGAACATTAATCAATGCGCCGCCTGAATTGCCGGCGTTAATCGCCGCGTCCGTCTGTATGTAGTTCTCGAACGTGTTCAGGTCCACCTCGCCACGGCCGGTAGCGCTGATAATTCCTTGTGTGACAGATTTGCTCAGCCCATACGGGTTGCCAATCGCCAACACCACATCGCCGACCCGCAGTTGCGCGGAGCTGCCGAGTGGCATCGCGACAATATCGCCCATATCCACGCGTAACAGCGCCAGATCCGTTTCGGCATCAACGCCGACGATTTCCGGCTCTGTGATCCGTCCATCGTTAAATTGCACATTGATCTCGGCAACCGCGTCAATGACGTGAAAATTGGTCACCAGGTAACCGGCAGGATCAATGACTACTGCAGAGGCGGCGCTTGATTCAATTCGAAAGCGGGGTCGCTCATCGGCCGACGAGCGATACTCGACCAGGCGTTTGGTGTAGATGCTGGCCACGGCCGGCGCACTGATGTCGACCGCATCTGCGTAACTGGTCGGGGCAAGATTTCCACCGCCGGCGACGGTCGGCAGCAGGTCAGGCCGAAACAAAACCACAAGAAACGCTGCCGCCAGGCCAACCACGATGGATTGCAGGACAAACAACAGCGCTGGCTTAAGTCCGGACAACAATATTCCTTTTAGAATCAATCTGTTTTGGGTGTCGTGCTAGCAAAAACGGTCAAGGCCCGTGTATAATGCGCGCTCATTTTGGCAAGCGGTTGAGATAAAGGTCATCCTGACGACTAATCGAGATTGCTGCAAATCTAACAGTAACGACATAAAACAAAAAACGCGCTGAAACAGAGGCTTAAATCGAATCCCTTTTCAGCCGGGCGTATGGGAGTGCCTGATGAACGAAGACGACGCGGATCGCATAGATCGTAACCGACGTCATTTTCTCACTGTAGCGACAGCAGTGACCGGAGTGGTTGGCGCGGGGTTCGCCGCGTTTCCGTTTCTCGCTTCGTTGCAACCGAGCGCACGCGCACAGGCTTTAGGCGCGCCGGTGGAAGTAGCGATCGGATCGTTGCAGCCAGGAGAGATGATACGAGTGTTGTGGCGCGGCAAACTGATCTTTGTATTGCGACGCACTGAAGCAATGCTGGGTCGTTTGACGGACAACCTGGATGAGCTGCGGGATCCGGAATCGGAAGTCCCCGGGCAACAGCCGCAATATGCCGCCAACGCGACGCGCTCCGTCAAACCCGAATACCTTGTGGTTGAGGGGTCGTGCACCCATCTGGGTTGTGCACCGATAGAGGATTTCGACTTGCGCCCCAGCGAGAATTGGACGGGCGGGTTTTATTGCCCATGCCACGGCTCGAAGTTCGATCTTGCCGGGCGCGTCTTCAAGGGTGTACCGGCGCCGACAAACTTACGGGTCCCGCCGTATCGATTCGTGCGCGATGACCTGATCCTGATCGGTCAGGACACAGGAGCAGCGTAGTGGCGAAAATTGAAGCAGAAGTCGGCAAGCCGCAGGGCGGCCTCATGCAGTGGATCGATGCTCGTTTTCCGTTTACGGAGACGATGAAGTATCACGCGACTGAGTATTACGCATCCAAGAATTTCAATATCTGGTACGTTTTTGGCGTGCTTGCAATGGTCGTGCTGGTTATCCAGCTATTCACTGGCATTTTCCTGACAATGAATTACAAGCCGGCGGCGGATGAAGCGTTTGCCTCGGTTGAATACATCATGCGTGATGTCGAATGGGGCTGGTTGATTCGCTATATGCACTCAACCGGGGCCTCGTTCTTTTTTATCGTCGTCTACCTGCATATGTTTCGCGCCATGCTATACGGCTCCTACAAGAAGCCTCGCGAGTTAATCTGGATTATCGGCATGCTGATCTTTTTGGTGCTGATGGCAGAAGCATTCGCCGGCTACTTGCTACCTTGGGGTCAGATGTCGTACTGGGGCGCACAAGTCATTATTTCCCTGTTCGGTGCGATCCCTGGGATCGGCGAGTCTTTGGTTGAAATTATTCGCGGCGACTATTCCATTTCCGATATCACTTTGAACCGATTTTTCGCGCTGCATGTCATCGCATTGCCGCTGGCGTTGATCGGGTTGGTTTTTGTGCACATCGTAGCGCTGCACGAAGTGGGTTCTAACAATCCGGACGGCATCGATATTAAGAAGCACAAAGGCCCGGACGGGGTGCCGCTGGATGGCGTCGCATTCCATCCGTACCACACCAGCAAAGATCTTGTTGCGATCATAATATTTCTGATCATATTCGCCTTCGTCATGTTTTTTGCGCCGGAAATGGGCGGCTACTTTCTTGAGTATGCGAATTTTGAGCCCGCAAATATTAAGGCAACGCCGGAACATATTGCTCCGGTTTGGTACTTCACGCCGTTTTACGCGATTTTGCGCGCCGTCCCGGACAAGCTTTGGGGATTCATTCTGTTCGGCTTGTCGGTAGTCCTGCCAGTGTTTTTGCCATGGCTCGACCGGGCGCGAGTAAAATCCATTCGTTATCGCGGCTGGATTTACAAGTCTGCGCTGTCGATTTTTGTGGTGAGTTTCGTGACGCTGGGATGGCTCGGCGTGCAACCCGCAGAAGGTCCGTATGTACTTGCCGCACGTGTATTCGCAGTGATCTACTTCGCGTTCTTCCTGTTGATGCCCTATTACACGAGTATCGATAAGACCAAACCAGTGCCAGACAGGGTGGTTTAGTATGGACAAGATCAAAACGGTTGCAGCAGTCCTCGCTATTGTTGGTAGTTTTGCGGCGGCCCCGGGCTTCGCCGCTGGCGGCGCGGAGTTGGAGAAAGCGGATATTGACCCGGGACAGATTCCGTCTTTGCAGCGCGGCGCCAGGAACTTCATGAATTACTGTTCGGGTTGTCATTCTGCGCAGTACGTTCGCTTCAATACAATCGGCAAGTACCTGGAATTATCGGACGAACAGTTGATCGGCAATCTCATGTTCAATGCCGAGAAATCGTTTGAAACGATTCGTGCGGTGATGCCCGCGGAAGACGCTGAAAGATGGTATGGCACGGCACCACCGGACTTGTCATTGATGGCGCGCTCGAAGGGCGCGGACTACATCTACACGTTCCTGAAGAGTTTCTATGTGCAGGAAGGTAGTCCGACCGGGGTCGACAATATCGTAATGCCAGCCACGAGCATGCCGCACGTATTGTGGGGTTTGCAGGGTTATCAGAAAGCCGTTTTTTCAGAACACACCGAAGCAGCAGCTGACGGCAGTGTTACGACAACGATCCACTTCGACGGTTTTGAACAGGTGTCAGCGGGCACGCTTGACGCAGAAGACTATGATGATTTTGTTCGCGATACCGTCAATTTCCTCGCGTACATCTCCGAGCCGATTCGGGCAGAGCGACGCAAGATCGGTACATGGGTAATTATGTATTTGCTCGTATTCCTGGTCATTGCCTACATGCTTAAGAAACAGATCTGGAAAGACGTGCACTGATCAGATTGACTTGTACCGACAAGATCAGCATCCACAATAAGAAATCTAAGGAAATTAATGATGGCAGTTATCGCCAATAGACGTTCTGTAATGACCTTGTTCTCAAGGCCAACCGACATTCACAGTCACAGGACGCGACTCGTACTGGCCGAGAAGAACATCAATATCGAAATCACCAGTGTGCTGGGCTCCGATCTTCCTGAGGACCTGATGGATCTGAATCCATATCACACGGTGCCGACATTGGTTGATCGCGATCTGACCTTGTACGACTCACGCGTGATCATCGAATACCTGGATGAACGCTTTCCGCATCCGCCGCTAATGCCGGTGGATCCGGTCATGCGTGCGCAGTTCAGACTTGCTTTGTTTCGCATCGAGACTGATTGGTACTCGATCGCTGAAGAAGCGGAATCGACCAGCGATGGCAAGCTCAGCAGCAAATCGCGAAAGCTCCTGCGCGAAAGTATTTTACAAAGCAACGAACTGTTCGGTGCGCGCCCATACTTTTTGAGCGATGAATTCTCACTCGTGGATGCCAGTATCGCGCCGATTTTGTGGCGCTTACCGGTGTACGGCATTGATCTGGGCAGCCAGGCCGAGGCTATCGAGACCTACATGGAGCGAGTGTTTGCGCGGCCATCATTCCAGCGCAGCATGACCGAGCTGGAACAGGAAATGCGGCTGTAACCAGCTTATGTCACCAACGGCCATGCGGCGCAAAACAATGTTAAACTTGGCGCTGGTGGATGAATTACCAGGCTTATAATAAATTGAATAACAATCCGAGCCGCTCCAAGAGACCCTACCTGATCCGCGCCATGCACGAATGGATGGGTGACAATGTGCACACGCCGCACATTGTTGTTGATGCTGGAGTCGACGGCGTAACCGTACCGCAGGAACATGTGAAGGATGGCAAGATCATTCTGAACATCAGCGAGACGGCAGCGCATAACTTGAAGCTGACGAATAGCGCGATTAGTTTTCGGGCCCGATTTTCGGGCGTGCCGTTTGATGTGTGGGTGCCCATGAAATCCGTGCTCGGTATCTACGCACGTGAGACCGGCCAGGGAATGATCTTTTCGCATGACGCCGATAACTCTTCGGAACAGGCCGTACAGACGACGACGGATGAGATACCGCGTCAGCGCCCGCACCTGAGAGTCGTCAAGTAGCTAGAGTCTGGCGTCTGCCGGACGGAAGGCATCACGAATCCATTTGATGGTTGATTCGCCGTCAGCGTCTCTGTCGACCGCGACGATATCAAATCGAATCGGCATAGGTGCGTAGCGCTCGTTCCACGCGAGAAACATCGCAGCGGTGCGAATGAGTTTCGATTGTTTGCGCCGATCAACCGTCAATTCGGCCGGCACAAAAGAGCGGTGACTGCGAAACCGTACCTCGATAATGACGAGGCATGACTCATCTCTCATGATCAGGTCGAGCTCGCCGAGACGGCAAGCGAAGTTGCGGTGGACAGGGGTCAGGCCGCGTTGCTTGAGATATCGAAATGCACGATTCTCAGCGTTGTTGCCTACAGCTCTGTTTGAGTCTCGAACCACGACTCGTCGTCCGCGCTGCTTGGTTGCAGCACTTTCGCATCGCCACTGGCGTCCCGAATCGGCCCACCCGTTGTATCCCACTCAGGCATCGCTACTGGCGAGCCATTCTGGAATTGCGCCCACGCGAGGCGACGGTGTACGCGGCCATCAGCATCCAGAAACAACGTGCCTGTCGCGCCATTCAACTCCTGCATAGCGCCGGTGCGCGCACTGAATAGCGCCGCGATCAGCTGATACGCGTCGTAGCCCATTGCATGCAGGCGGCCAAGTCGCCTTTCTTCCGGGAAATGTTCTTCAAAAACTTTTGGCAGATGCTCGATCCAGGAATGCGGCGCAACGATCCACGGTGTGTCAGCAAACATGATGCCGTTTAAGTCACTGTTTGATTGTCCGTCAAGCTCGAAAATGGACGACGTTGCGTATGCCGGTATATCACCGGAATAATGAAACTTAAGCTGCGATTTTAGTAGCCGGCCGGCCGGCGCATCGGCGGCAAGAAAAATAAATTCTGTGTCCTGACGTCGGCGCGGGTCAAACTGCAGTGGCGAGCCAATGTTCGCCCGCAATCGCTGATAACGTTGCACACTGCCTGATAGCGCCATGACGTCTTCAATCGTATTCGAAAAATCCTGGTTAGCTGGAGTGTAATTCCGGTAGTCGAGCAAAATGCCACCCAGGGATTCGAATTCGCTTGCGAAACTCGACAAGACGCGTCGTCCCCAGTCGTTATTTGGTACCAGGGCGACACCGCGTGTATGTCCGTCATTTATGGCGCGCAGAGCGGCGCTACGTGCCTCGTCTTCTGGCGCGAGTGCAAATTGATACAGGCCGGGCGGGGCAAGCATGTCGTCTGGAAGGTAGTTCAAAGTCAGAACCGGCACCGGTACCAGAATATCGTTGGCAAGCTCAATGACGTTGTTTCTGAGCAGCGGACCGATGACAAATTCGGCACCGTCAGCAACTGCGCTTGCATAAGCGGCACTGGCACCGCCTTCAATGTTGACGTCATACACGCGAATCGTTTGCTCTTCGTCCAGACCGGCAAGTGACGAGAAGTACGCGCCCATAAAGCCGTTCTGCACAGCCTGGCCTGCTCTGGCTGTGCGGCCGGACAGCGGCAGGATCAAAGCAATTTGTTTCGGATAGTCGAGGTTCAGTTGGTCGGGCAGATCGAGGTCATCTAGAACAGAGATCGCCGGGTGACCAAGATGCGCGTCACGCCAGTGTACAGCGCCGTTAGCCCAACCAATGCCTTGTTGCCCGGTCGACACTGCAAGCGAAGCCAGTACCAGCCAGCCGCGTGTATTCGCATCCAAAGTAAGTTCAGCGCTCGCGCGCAAGACGCCGGGGTCGCTGGCCAACAACGCCTTCCACAGGTGTCGACGATTACTATCGATGCTGCGCCGGCTTGTGAGCATTGATTCGCGTTGCGTCATGAGTTCAACCGCGCGCGCCGGATCGTCTTTTTGAACCCACGCATCGGCTCGTAGCGCATCGACTCGCAAGCGACGATTTCTTACCATCGACTCGCGGCTCATCGGCTCGAGGATCGCAAGCGCTTCGTCTGGCTCGCCCTGATACAGCAGCAGGGTGGCAGAATTCGTTTTCCAGAGATTGACCGACTCTGTATCGGCGGGGCGGCTGGTGCCGGCAAATGCAGTACCGGCGCGAGTCGCATCGCCGGCGTCGAGCCATTGCTCAACAGCCAGTAAAGTAAGCCGATTTCGATCAGCGCCAACGGCGCTCGCGGCAAGATTCATGTAGGCGCCTGCGGCGTCACGGTGATCGCCGTTTTGCGCGAGCCTCGCAGCTCTGCCTTCGCCAGACATCGCGCCAAAGCCACGGCCCGTCGTTTCGCAGGCAGCAAGAGTCAGAATGGCCACCAGTATTATGGCCGTCCTTGCTATATAGCGAGTAACGCGGGCAGGATGTCGCAGAGCTTTTCTAGTATTCATTCACTACACTTTTTCTCATCTTAACCATTACTCATCTTAAAATTGGTCCTTCATGAACGGCACACTATTCGTTGTGGCAACGCCGATTGGCAATCTGGAAGATCTGTCGCCACGTGCACGCCAGACACTCGAGAATGTGGACCTTATCGCCGCCGAGGATACCCGGCACACCGGTCGATTACTATCGCATTTCGGCGTCAAAACGCCACTTTTCGCGCTGCATGACCATAATGAAGACAAAGTTGCAGCAACACTGATCGCAGAGCTGGCGGGCGGGAAATCGATCGCGTTGGTCAGTGATGCAGGTACACCGCTTATTAGTGATCCGGGTTACCGACTGGTCGACGCGGCGCATCAGAATGGCATACGCGTCGTCCCGGTCGCCGGGCCCTGCGCGATAACTGCGGCCTTGTCGGCGGCAGGCCTGCCGACGGACCGATACTGCTTTGAGGGTTTCCTCCCGGCAAAACAAAAGGCGCGACAAGACAATCTCGAGAAACTGCAGAGCGAAACCCGCAGTATTGTGCTGTATGAGTCCGTACACCGAATTCGGGACTGCTGCGCGGACCTGGTTGCAATATTTGGTGCAGAACGGCGGGCATTCATAGGCCGCGAGCTCACCAAGCTGCATGAGCAATGCGTACAGGCAACGCTGGCGGAACTGCTGCGCCAGATTGACGCGGGCGACATCCCAAGCAAAGGCGAATTCGTCATCGTCGTTACCGGCTCAAATGAGGAAAAGACGTCCAGCTTCGAGATCGATCTGTTGCTCTCGGAATTGTCCGCTGCACTTTCGGCAAAAGATGCAGCGCGAATCGCCGCAAAAGTATCGGGCAACAAACGAAATGACCTGTACGAGCGGATTCTCAAACTACGGGGCGGACATTAAGGGGGTGTCTGGTGGTCATTTATCGGAAATAAAGCGCAGCGCAGCGAGCCATTCCGATAAATGACCACCAGACACCCCTTACCCTCACCCCTCATCCGTGTAGAATCCGCCGTCCAAGAAGGTCGGAGTCGACGAGGCAATCGCTGTAGCGCTGGTCGCTATAGAGGAAAGTCCGGGCTCCGTCGGACAGGGCGCCAGGTAACGCCTGGAGGGTGTGAGCCCATGGAAAGTGCCACAGAAAATATACCGCCAGTACTTGTCTTATGGACCGGTGCCGGTAAGGGTGAAAAGGTGCGGTAAGAGCGCACCGCGCGACTGGCAACAGTTCGCGGCACGGTAAACCCCGCCCGGAGCAAGACCAAATAGGGGAGTACGCAGCTTGTCTGCACCGCCGGTTCCGAGCGGACTCCCGGGTAGGTTGCTAGAGGCAGTCGGTGACGGCTGTCCCAGATGAATGGTTGTCGATCACAGAACCCGGCTTATTGTCGGCTCCGACTTTCTTGATCCATTCTATAAAATCATTTAAAATCAATTAGTTACAATGATTTCCGCCGCCTATTCGAGCGTATTTGCGCGACTTGGCGAGAACTGGTTGTGTGCAGCCCAAATCAAGGCGCTGTCGGCCTTTGCCGACTTTATAGTTAGCCCCTCTCGAAGAAAGAATCGTAAGCACATGATTTTCTTAGCGCCAAGCCTGCCACAATTTGCCCTATTTAGGCCACAGATAAACCCCTAAGTCCCTGTACAACAAGAAATAATTACTTGTGCTTGTTGACGCTCCAGAGGCCCCGACCTTATAGTGTTGAAAAGTGGATAAAAGTGGGAGGGAATGGGCAAATTGCCCGGGATTCGCGCCAGAAGAGCGGAGCCGGGGTCGTCCGCATCACCGTGTTTCGAGGGGCCACCAAAGTAAACCTGGACGCCAAAGGGCGTATGGCAATACCGACCCGGTATCGGGAGCGGCTGACCTCCCGTTGTGGCGGCGAAATCGTTGTAACGGTCGATAAGGATCACTGCCTCCTGGTTTATCCAATGCCGGATTGGGAAGAGCTTGAACGCAAGCTGGTGCGCTTGCCAAGCATGAACAAAGTCGCGCGGAACATTGTGCGGATTATGGTCGGTTATGCGACTGAGGTCGACATGGATAACAACGGTCGCATTCTCGTGTCACGTGAACTACGCGATTTCGCCGGGCTGGACAAGGCCGCGATGTTGATAGGACAAGGCAACAAATTTGAATTATGGGATGAAGAAGCCTGGATCGAAAAACGAGACGCATGGCTGGCCGACGACAGTGACGGCGAGTTGCCATCGGATCTCGAAACCATATCGTTCTAAAGCGGACGACTCTCAATGAGCAGCAAGGTGCATATACCGGTGTTGCTCGGACCGGTTCTGAAAGGACTGGATATAAAACAAGACGGAACCTACGTCGATGGAACATTTGGCCGCGGGGGGCACAGCAGGGCAATTCTCGAGCGGCTGAATGCGGAAGGCAGATTGCTTGCAATTGATCGCGACCCACAAGCAATTGCTGCAGCGCCATCCGACCTGACGAAAGATCCGCGAATGGAGTTTGTAAGGAGTGATTTTGCAAAACTTGCGACATGCCTGGAGGAGCGGGGAATTGAGGGACAAGTCGACGGCTTGCTCTTCGATCTGGGCGTCTCGTCACCACAACTGGATGAGGCCGGTCGCGGCTTCAGCTTTCTCCGTGACGGGCCACTCGATATGCGGATGGATCCGGACTCGGGCATCTCTGCCGCCGACTGGCTCCACTCCGTGGAAGAAGCGACCTTGAAGCAAATCATCTACAAATACGGTGAAGATCGTGACGCGCCGCGTATCGCTCGCGCGATCGTAACTGCTCGCGCCGATGCCAAGATTCGCACCACGTTGCAGCTCGCCAACATCATTGCTTCGGTCGTGCCCGCGCATATTCGTAAAAGGCATCCTGCTACCAAGACCTTTCAGGCGATTCGAATTTTTATCAATGACGAATTGGGTCAGATTGAAACAGTATTGGATCAGTCCATCCGGATCCTCAGGCATGGCGGCCGACTCTGCGTCATCAGTTTCCATTCTCTGGAGGACCGCATAGTTAAGCGCTTCATGCGCGACGCTTCGCGCGAGTCGGAACCGTATCGCGGCATGCCGGATGTGCCGGCAGAATTTCGACCAAAAATGCAACTGATCGGTAAAGCGATTACAGCCAGCAGTGCGGAAATCGCAGACAATGTGCGCGCGCGCAGTGCCCGCCTCAGAGTGGCGGAACGGGTTTGATGACCGTCGCCGCCAAGCGCCAACCATTTCTGCTGGTCGTCGTATTCGCGCTCGTATGTGTACTGAGCTCGATCGCTCTGATCTACACGAAACACGAATCCCGCAAGTTATTCGTGGAACTGGAAGCGTTAACGCACCAGCGCGACGAATTGAATATCGAGTGGGGCCAGTTGCAGATTGAGCAAAGCACCTGGGCTACGCATGCCCGCATCGAGAAAGTCGCGACGGACGACCTTTCTCTGGTGCGGCCGACCAGCGCGGAAATTTTTGTAATTGAACGACAATGACACGCGGCGCCGAAACAAAAACTCAAACTGCAGGACGCTTCGTTGGCAGAGTCACGCTGGTTAGTGTGTTCTTCGGGCTAGTAGCGATTTCGCTGGTAGCGCGCGCAGTACATCTGCAAGTATTTAATACCGAATTTCTGAACCACCAGGCCGATACCCGGCATCTGCGTACAGAGAGTATTACTGCCCATCGGGGCACCATTACGGATCGCAACGGCGAGCCGCTGGCTATCAGTACGCCTGTCGACAGTGTCTGGGCAAATCCCAAAGAACTCGCTCTTGCCGAGGACAAAATGCCAGCCCTGGCGCGTGCCCTGGGTCTCGACGAGCAGACCTTGATTCGGCAGATCACCTTCAGCATGAACAAGGACTTCGTCTACCTGCGTCGGCATCTTAGCCCGGCCAAAGCGGCCGAAGTCATGTCGCTGAAGCTGCCCGGTGTCAATATTCAGCGCGAGTACCGGCGGTACTATCCGGCGGGAGAAGTCGTCGGTCATCTGGTCGGATTTACCAATATTGATGACAAGGGCCTGGAAGGACTCGAGCTCGCCTACAACTACTGGCTTGCCGGGGAGTCGGGTGCCAAGCGTGTGCTTAAGGACCGGCTGGGGCGTTCGGTGGAAAATGTCGAAAGCATCCGGCCGCCGCATCACGGCAAAGAATTGCGCACCAGTATCGATCTGCGAATTCAATACGTCGCCTACCGCGCTCTGAAAGCGGCCATCAAGACGAACAACGCGGAGTCAGGCTCGATCGTTGTGCTTGACACGGTGACCGGCGAAGTCCTGGCGATCGCGAATCAACCCACTTACAACCCCAATGATCGTTCGCAATTGGTTGCTGAGCGCTACCGCAATCGAGCGATTACCGACATATTCGAGCCGGGTTCCAGTATCAAACCGTTGATCGTCGCTGCAGCACTGGAGAGTGGCAATTATCGCTCCAGCAGCATCATCGATACATCGCCCGGTTCCGTAACGGTCGGCGCAAAGACGATTGAAGATAAACGCAATCTTGGTCGTATCAGTCTGACTACGATTCTTGCGCGGTCCAGCAACGTCGGCGCGACCAAGGTCGCAATGTCACTGCAGCCGGGCCAGTTGTGGAAATCAATGTCGCAATTCGGTCTCGGCACAATGACCGCAAGTGGTTTCCCCGGGGAATCTCAAGGCACGTTGACGCACTTTGATCATTGGAAGCCAATCAGTCAGGCGACACTTGCATACGGTTACGGCTTGTCGGTTACTCCGCTGCAGCTCGCCCAGGCGTATGCGATTCTCGGCAATGACGGCGTCCTGCAGCCGATTTCTCTGACTGCGCTCGAGCAGTCAGGCGAAGGCACACAAATGCTGTCGAAGGAGTCCGCACTTGCCGTACGCCGCATGCTTGAAGAAGTCGTGCGACCGGGTGGCACGGGTACCGGTGCAGCGGTACCGGGGTATCGGATTGCTGGCAAGACCGGAACTTCGTGGAAATTTGCCGCCGGTGGTTATTCGAAGGACAAATACATATCGGTTTTCGCCGGACTCGCGCCTGCCAGTAATCCACGCCTTGCGACAGTCGTCGTTATCGACGAGCCAAGTGGTGAGTTGTATTACGGCGGCGACGTTGCGGCGCCGGTATTTGCGGACGTTATGTCCGAATCATTGCGATTGCTTGCAGTGCCGCCTGACGCTCTGCCAGCGCGCGAGCCGAACAGCACAATGCAGGCGATGGGTAAATGAGTATGCCTGCCGAGCAAATCCAGCAAAATATGATGCTCTCAGAATTGCTGCAAGGTTACGTGGCCGCGCCTGATCTTCCTGTGCATGGAATTTCTAGTGACAGCCGCAGGCTGGCTGCGGGGGATTTATTCCTGGCCTGCGAGGGTTTGAGCAGTCACGGCATCGATTTTATCGACGACGCCATCAAAAGCGGTGTCATTGCTGTCGCCTACGACGCAAGTACTGCAACTTTGCCTGATCGCAGCTTCGACATACCGCTGTTACCCATCGAGAATCTGG
This sequence comes from Woeseiaceae bacterium, assembly GCA_037968975.1. GTDB lineage: Bacteria > Pseudomonadota > Gammaproteobacteria > Steroidobacterales > Woeseiaceae > UBA1847. The sequence goes on from JBBKWL010000071.1 coordinate 91,794, forward strand.
CCAGGCACCTTGGCAATATTGCGAATCGCTTCTATGGCTCACCGTCGGCCAGTGTGCGCGTGATTGGCGTCACCGGCACCAACGGTAAGACTACTGTCGCCTGGCTGATTGCCCAATGCCTCGAACGACTTGGCGAGCCATGCGCTTATATTGGCACGCTCGGTTCAGGTATCGGTGAGGTTGAGCCGGGTGAGGGCATGACGACGCCCGCGACGATCGATATGCATCGGCAGCTGGCTGAATTCCGCGACCAGGGGGCGCGCTTTGCGGCCGTTGAAGTCTCGTCACATGCATTGGTACAGAACCGCATTGACGGTGTTGCGTTTGATACCGTCGTGTTTACCAACCTGAGTCGTGACCATCTCGATTATCACGGCGACATGCAGAGCTATGGCGATGCGAAGGCGCGCCTGTTCTTTGAATACAGCGCCAAGCAGAGAATCATCAATCTCGATGCAGAATTTGGTGCGCAGCTAGCCGAGCGATGCGGGCATGATGTTATCGCCGTGTCGACCGACGTTGCTCGCGAACCCACCGAGCGTCCTTTTGTTTTCGTACGCTCAGTGGCCGCCACTGAATTCGGTTTCGACGTCAACATTCACAGTTCCTGGGGCGACTGCGATTTTGAGCTGCCGTTGCCTGGTACGTTCAATGTGGAAAATGCATTGATCGCACTGGCGCTCTTACTGAATCAGGGTGTGCCGATCGACAAGGCGTGTGCTGTGCTGGAGGAGGTTCAAGCGCCGCCAGGCAGAATGCAACGCGTCGCCGCCGATATCGAGAAGCCGGCAGTCTATGTTGACTATGCGCACTCACCCGCAGCACTTGAGGTCGTGCTGACTTCATTGCGGATGCATTGCAGAGGCCAGCTTTGGGTTGTTTTCGGCTGCGGCGGCGACCGCGACGAGGGCAAGCGTCCGCAAATGGGTCAGGTTGCAGAAAACCGCGCTGACCGCATTGTTATCACCAGCGACAATCCACGCACTGAAGCGCCGGATGAAATCATCGCGGCAATTGTTGGCGGCATCGAAAGCGCCGACAGTGTGACCGTTATCGAAGATCGCGGCGCGGCGATTGCCTGGGCAATTGCCAACGCCGCCGAACAGGATACTGTCCTGATCGCTGGTAAAGGTCACGAAAACTATCAACTAATTGGCAACGAAAGCCGCGACTTCTCTGACCTCGGTGCGGCGGCCGCAAATCTTGCAAGGCGCGCGGAGTCTTTGGCATGAACGCGACGCTCGCAGCCGCAGCTGAGGCTATGCATGGTGCACTACACGGCGACGATCGTTCGTTTGTCGGTGTCAGTACCGATACCCGGACGGTTCAAAGTGGCGAGTTATTTGTTGCATTGTCCGGCCCCAATTTCGACGGTGGGGAATTCGTTGCTCAGGCGCGCGAAAAAGGTGCGGCGGGCGCTGTGGTTACGTCACGAGTGACATCTGACATTGCGCAAATCACTGTTGACGATACCCGACTGGCGCTGGGCCGACTGGGTGCTGCCTGGCGGCAACAACACACGGCGACAGTTGTTGGCGTCACCGGCAGTAATGGCAAGACAACGCTCAAGGAAATGGTCGCCGCGTGTCTCGCGCAGTCAGCGCCGACACTCGCGACGGCAGGAAACCTTAACAACGACATCGGCTTGCCTTTGATGTTGCTGCGTATTGACTCGTCACACAGTTTCGCGGTGATGGAAATGGGTGCAAACCATGGCGGCGAGATCGCGTACCTGACCTCGCTGGCGTCACCGGATGTTGTCGTGATCACAAACGCAGGCATGTCGCATCTCGAAGGGTTCGGTTCTCTCACCGGTGTTGCTCACGGCAAAGGGGAAATCCTGCAGGGCGAGCCGCGACCCCGGATTGCGATCCTCAACGCAGACGACGATTTTTATAGTTACTGGCTGACATTAGTCGATGACGTTGAAGTGCTCAGTTTTGGCCTGAGTGATAGTGCCGATATCTTCGCGACGAAAATTCTCGCCGGCAAAGAGATGACTCAGTTCCGGTTGCACCTGCCTGATGTATACGTAGAGATTCAACTGCCGCTGGTCGGGCTGCACAACGTGCGCAACGCCTGCGCCGCTGCGGCAGTGGCAACAGCGCTCAACATTTCGGCAACCCAGATCAAGGCGGCGCTGGAAGCAATGTTACCGGTGGGTGGGCGGCTACAGCCCGTTGCCGGACTGAACGGCGCGACTCTCTACGATGACAGTTATAACGCCAATCCTGTTTCCGTAATGGCGGCGGGTGCCTTTGTCGCTGAACTGGATGGTGAGAACTGGATGGTTCTGGGTGATATGGGCGAGCTGGGCGATGCCGCCAATGAACTGCATGGTCAGGTCGGATCGGCGCTGCAAAAAAACGGGATTGATCGCCTGTTTGCCGTGGGTAAGTTGAGCAAAACTACAGTTGCAGCATTTGGCGAACATGGCGAGTGGTTCGAGAACGTTGATGAGCTGGTCAGTCGGGTAGCAAACGAACTGACGTCGAACGTCAATGTCCTCGTGAAGGGATCACGCTCGGCGCGTATGGAGCGCGTAGTCGCAGCAATTCGAGCGCCAGAAACCGTGCGCAGAGAGGCCTGACATGCTGCTCTATCTCACACAGTACCTGGCGCAGTTCGAATCTGGCTTCTATGTTTTTGATTACCTGACCATGCGAGCGATTCTGGGCGCGTTGACCGCCTTGGTTCTGTCATTCGTTATCGGGCCGCGAATGATTCGCAAACTCAGTAATAATCAAGTGGGTCAACCGATCCGTGATGATGGTCCAGATACACATCTGCTCAAGGCGGGAACGCCGACGATGGGCGGCGCGCTGATCCTCGCTTCGATTTCGGTTAGCACCTTACTGTGGTCAGATCTCGAGAACATGTTTGTCTGGGTGGTGCTGTTTGTCACCCTGGCGTTTGGCGTCATCGGCTATGTTGACGACTACAAGAAACTGGTCTTGCAAAACCCAGCGGGTATTTCGGCGAAGCAGAAAGTATTCTGGCAATCGCTGGTTGCGATTATCGCGGCTGTCGCTTTGTACTATTGCGCAGCGGCCAATGGCACGTTGCATACCGCGACAGCGCTGCTCATTCCGTATTTCAAAGACTGGACTATTCAGCTGGGTATGTTGCAGATGCTGGTGACCTACCTGTTCATCGTAGGTTTCAGCAATGCGGTGAATCTGACGGACGGCCTGGACGGTCTGGCGATCATGCCGACAGTGCTTGTCGGCGGCGCGCTTGGCTTGTTCGCCTACGTCACCGGCAACGTTAATTTCGCTGCATATCTGGGCATCCCATACGTCGCTGGTACCGGTGAGATTATGGTGTTCTGTGCGGCGCTGGCAGGAGCGGGTCTTGGCTTCCTTTGGTTCAACACCTATCCGGCTCAGGTGTTCATGGGTGACATCGGCGCGCTATCGCTGGGCGCGGCCCTCGGTGCCGTTGCGGTCGTCGTCCGACAGGAAATCGTCCTCGCGATCATGGGCGGCGTATTCGTTGTCGAAACACTGTCGGTCATCATTCAGGTTGCGTCGTTCAAGTTAACGGGTAAACGCGTTTTCCGCATGGCGCCGCTGCATCACCACTTCGAGCTCAAGGGCTGGGCGGAGCCCAAAGTCATTGTTCGTTTCTGGATCATCACTGTGATTCTTGTGCTGATCGGCCTCGCGAGTCTTAAAATACGATGAGCGCCGTCAAGAAACGCAATGCTGCGAACAAGAATCTTGTTGTCGGACTCGGCGCGACCGGGTTGTCGATAGCGCGCTACTTGCGACGCGCCGGTGAGGACGCGATGTTCGTCGATAGTCGTGACGAGCCGCCCGGACTGGAAGAACTAAACGATGTTTGGCCGAATGCCGATATCGCGCTCGGAAAAATGGCGCTGCCCGAGAATACGAGTCGCATCATTGTTTCGCCGGGCATCACTGATAAAGAACCGCTGTTGCGCAAAGCCCGCAAGGCGGACATCGAAGTTATCTCAGATATAGAGTTGTTCGCCCGCGACGTTGCGGCACCCTATGTGGCGGTCACCGGCTCTAATGGCAAGAGTACTGTGACAACGCTGCTGTATCACATGGGTCGCGCGGCCGGCGAAGAAATCCTGGCGGGCGGCAATCTGGGCGAACCTGCACTCGATCTTCTCGATCTCCAGGCGCCCGCCTTATACGTTCTCGAATTGTCCAGTTTTCAATTACAACGAACAGAGTCATTGGCGCCTGCAGTTGCTGTGCTGCTCAACGTAACGCCCGATCACCTCGATTGGCATCGCAGCGAAAAACAATATCGGGACTCGAAATACAGCATCTACCGGGGCGCGGCAGCTGCTGTTATTAACCGCGCGGACAAGCGGGCGCTTAAAGAAACGTCCAGTATCGATGCAGTCATCAGTTTTGGTCTTGATGAGCCGGACGAAGGCCACTTCGGTATTCGTAGCGAAGCCGGTGTCGACTATCTCGCACGCGGCAAAACAATGTTAATAGCAACCACCGATATGGCGATGTATGGCCGCCACAATCAGGCGAATGCCCTGGCTGCGTTGGCAGCGGGCGAGTTACTGGGCTTCGGCCTGCCGGCGATGCTACAGGTGCTGAACGAATTTCCCGGATTGCCGCATCGAATGCAGTTTGTTGCGCGTAAGGGTTCGGTTGACTACATCAATGATTCGAAAGCCACGAACGTTGCGGCAGCAGTTGCGTCGATCGAATCTGTCAACGGCATGATCGTGCTGCTGGCCGGTGGCGAGGGCAAGGGCGGAGACTTTTCCGACCTGGCTGCGGCGCTCGAAACCAAATTACGGGCAGCTGTTCTGTTCGGTACAGACGCCGACAAGATTGCGGCTGCGCTCGACACGGTTATGCCGGTGTATTTCGCAGTTGATATGGATGACGCGGTGCAACAGGCCTCTGCTTACGCAGAAACTGACGATACTGTACTGCTGGCGCCTGCGTGTGCGAGTTTTGATCAGTTCGAGAACTACGGCGCACGCGGCGACGCGTTTGCAACCGCGGTGGAGGCGTTAGCACGATGAGCAGTTCAGCGACGATGCCATTTCCCGCGCGCCTGCGGACACACCTCAAAGTAGATCCGGTGATGCTGTTGATCGTTGGCACCTTGCTCCTGGGTGGCATCGTGATTTTGACATCTGCGTCGATCACCGTTTCAGACAATGCAGTGGGCCAGCCGTTTTACTATGTCGAACGCCAGCTGATCGCGGCTCTCATCGGCTGCGTCGCAGCATTTGCTTGTTTGCTGGTGCCAATGCGTGTGTGGCAAACATTAAGTCCGTTGATGTTGTTGCTCGGAGTCGCTTTGTTGTGCGTCGTTCTGGTGCCCGGCATCGGCTACGAGGTCAACGGGGCCACTCGCTGGATTCGGGTTGGCATCATGAACCTGCAAGTGTCGGAGCCTGCGCGGTTATGCCTGCTGATTTACCTTGCAGGCTACGTGGTCCGACAGCAGAAAGCGTTGCGTGAAAGTTTTTCAGGCTTCTTGCGGCCGATGTTGGTATTGACGTTGAGTTGTGCCCTGTTGCTCGGGCAACCGGATTTCGGCGCGGCGATCGTCCTGTTGGCAACGGCACTGCTGATGTTGTTTGTCGGTGGCGCCCGAATCCGCGATTTCATCTTGTTCTTTTCCGTGGCGATCGTTGCTATGACGACGCTGGCGCTGACATCAGCCTACCGCATGAAACGGCTGACCGGTTTCATGGATCCCTGGGCGGATCCTTACGACTCCGGTTTTCAGCTCACCCAGTCGCTGATTGCAGTGGGTCGTGGTGAGTGGTTCGGCGTCGGTCTGGGTGAGAGCGTGCAAAAACTTTTTTACCTGCCTGAAGCGCACACGGACTTCGTATTCGCTGTGTATGCAGAAGAATTCGGTTTACTCGGATCGTTGCTGTTGATCGGGTTGTTTCTCGCGCTGTTATGGCGAGTGTTTCAGTTAGCGCTGCGCGCCGCTGCTGCGGAGCGTTACTTTGAGGCCTACCTCGCGATCGGTATCGGCACCTGGCTCGGGTTGCAGGCGTTTATTAATGTCGGTGTCAACATGGGCATATTGCCGACCAAGGGTTTGACTCTGCCGTTGATCAGCTACGGCCGCAGCAGCCTGATCATTACGATGATCGCGGTCGGCTTGCTGATGCGTATTCACCATGAGCTGGTTGTGGACTCCAAACCTGTGAATCGCAAACGGCGGACGAAACGATGAGTCGTGGTGCAATGAATCGTCCCATTCTCGTCATGGCCGGGGGCACGGGAGGACACGTCTATCCCGCGCTAGCGGTCGCCCGGGCGCTGGAAGCGCACAATCAGGATGTCGTTTGGCTCGGGACCCGTCTCGGCCTGGAGGCACGAGTAATACCAGCCGCCGGTATCGACATGGAATGGATCAGCATCAAAGGGCTACGACGCAAGGGCATTGTGGCATTGCTGGTCGCGCCGTTTCAGCTTGCATGGGCGCTGGTGCAAGCAATCGCAATTATTTGGCGTCGCCGCCCGTCCGCTGTACTCGGAATGGGTGGCTTCGTCTCGGGACCCGGTGGCCTCGCTGCCTGGCTCACCCGTCGGCCGCTCGTTATTCATGAGCAGAATGCGGCCGCCGGCCTCACTAACCGTCTTCTGGCGCGTCTTGCCCGGGTTGTGCTGCAAGCCTTCCCGGGCAGTTTTAATTCCAGTGTCGTCGCGGAAACCGTGGGTAATCCGGTGCGCGAAGACATAGCCGCAATTCCGCGACCAGCGGCTCGTTACGCTTCGCGGCAAGGTCCACTGCGCCTTTTGGTTTTAGGTGGCAGTCAGGGCGCGTTGTCACTGAACCTGACCGTACCCGCCGCGCTGGCGAAACTGCCAGCGACGGAGCGGCCGTTGGTCCGGCATCAATGTGGCGAGCGCACTTTCGACAAAGCGCAGGCGGCTTATGCAGAGCATGGCGTCGAAGTTGAGTTGCTCGCCTTCATCGAAGACATGGCTGCAAGCTATGCGTGGGCGGACCTCGTCGTTTGCCGATCCGGTGCGCTTACGGTCGCTGAATTGTGTGCGGTCGGACTGCCCGCTCTGTTCGTGCCTTTTCCGGGCGCGGTTGATGATCATCAAACTGCGAATGCACGGCCGCTGGCGGATGCCGGTGCAGCCGTGATTATCGATGAAAGCATGCTGACTGCTGACGTGCTCGCAGGCCAATTGCACGACTGGCTCAGCACTCGCGAGCACCTGCAGGCAAAAGCAGAACAGGCGCGCAAGCTGGCAAAGCCCAAAGCGCTGGCTCGTATCACCGAGCTATGTCTGCAACAAGCGGGAGTCGCAGCATGATCAAACGTATGCGTCGAATTCACTGTGTACATTTTATCGGCATCGGCGGCTCCGGCATGTCCGGAATCGCGGAAGTGATGGTAAGCCTTGGCTACAAAGTACAGGGCTCGGACCTGAAGCAGAACAAACAAACACGGCGTCTTGAGGATCAGGGTGCCACCGTCTTCATCGGCCACGCTGCTGAGAACATTGACAACGCGGATGCCGTTGTCGTCTCGAGCGCGGTCGATGAAACCAATGCAGAGGTTGTCGCAGCGCGCGAAAAATTGATGCCGATTGTACCGCGAGCAGAAATGCTGGCTGAGCTGATGCGGTTTCGTTATTCGATCGCTGTCGCTGGTACGCATGGCAAGACAACCACTACGAGCCTGGTCGCGAGCGTGCTCGCCGAAGGCGGGCTCGACCCAACGTTCGTGATCGGGGGGCGGCTGAAGAGTGCCGATGCGAACGCGCGACTCGGGCAAGGCGACTATCTGGTGGCCGAAGCAGATGAGAGCGATGCGTCGTTTGTGCATCTCAAGCCAATGCTCGCGGTAGTGACCAATATCGACGCTGATCACATGTCGACTTACGACGGCGACATGGACAAGTTGCGTTCCGGCTTCATTGAGTTCCTGCATAACCTGCCGTTTTACGGCTTAGCCGTTGTGTGTACAGATGATGCCGGAGTGAATGAAGTGCTCAGTGATATCGGCCGTTCGATCGTGAGCTACGGTGTTAACGAAGGGGCGGATGTTCGCGCAGTGAACATCGAATTTTCAGAGGGGCTATCGACCTTTGATGCGATTCGATCAGGTGATCGCGAGGCGCTGCGCATATCGTTGCAGTTACCTGGGCTGCACAATGTCCGTAATGCGCTCGCCGCTATCGCTGTCGCTGATGAATTACAGATCGCGGATGCAGCCGTCGTGGGGGCGTTGCAGAAGTTTGAAGGCATCGATCGACGATTTCAGACGCTTGGTGAGGTTGAAACCGCTGCGGGCAAAGTGTTGCTGGTCGATGACTACGGCCACCACCCAACCGAAATTGCCGCAACGCTTGCGGCCGCGCGCTCGGGCTGGCCGGACCGCCGTATCGTGCTGGTGTTTCAACCGCATCGCTACTCAAGAACTCGAGACTTGCTGGATGATTTCGCGGTCGTCCTGTCGGCAGCTGAGGTCACCATCGTGCTCGATGTATATGCGGCCGGCGAGGCGCCGATTGCCGGCGCGGACGGGCGGGCAATCGCGCGAGCGGTGCGGTCGCGCGGTTCCGTTGAGCCGGTATTTGTGGAGTCGCTCGAAGACTTGCTGCCGGTGCTCAATGGCCTGCTGCAAGACGGCGATCTGGTGCTGACAATGGGTGCCGGTGACATTGGCGCCTACGCAGCCGGCCTGCCTGATCTGCTGCGCAATAAACCCAATCTGACGGTGCATTCATGATGGCCGCCACGAACACTTTGGGCGGAACCGGTGAGCTGCGCAAAGACGAGCCAATGAGTCGGCATACGTCCTGGCGCGTCGGCGGGCCGGCAGATCTGTTTTTTATGCCGGCAAGTCTCGAGGAGCTGGCACAGTTTCTCCGCGACCTGGATGCCGCCACACCCATCTTCTGGCATGGCGTCGGGAGTAATTTGCTGGTGCGCGATGGCGGTATTCGTGGTGTTGTGATTTCAGCGGCACGCATTCTGCGCTCGATTGAGCGAGTCGAAACGTACCTGGTAAGAGCGGGTAGCGGTGTCGCATGTACCCAACTGGCGCGCCAGTGTTTGCGCTGGGGCCTTGGGCCGTCGGAATTTTTTGCCGGCATACCGGGAACTGTCGGCGGCGCATTGGCGATGAACGCCGGCGCTCACGGCGGTGAAACCTGGGAGCGGGTTGAGTCGGTGCGCAGCATTGACCGAGCAGGCGAGATTCATCTGCGAGCGCCCGGCGAGTACTCGGTGGGATATCGCAGCGTCACCGGACCGTCGAACGAGTGGTTTGTCGAGGGAACGTTTCGATTCGACCCGGAAAAAACGGCCAGCAAGGAAACACTGGATGCGCTGCTCGAGCGCCGCAAGACCACGCAACCTCTCGGCTTGCCGAGTTGCGGGTCCGTATTTCGCAACCCGCCCGGTGATCATGCAGCACGTTTGATTGAGGCGGCCGGGCTCAAGGGCTTTCGCATCGGCGGTGCCGAAGTTTCCCCCAAACACGCGAATTTTATAATCAACAGTGACAATGCGACGGCCACGGATGTTGAAGAGCTCATCGAACATGTTCGCCATACCGTAATAGAGAAACACGGCATCGAACTTCTGCACGAAGTCCGGATCGTCGGCGAGGTGCCGCAATGACCCGCTTCGTTGCAACGAATGAACAGCGCAGCCGCATTGAAAGTGCGCGCGACTTCGGTCGGGTCGCAGTGATGCTGGGGGGCTTCTCGAGTGAGCGTGAGGTGTCATTGGATACCGGCGCTGCGGTACTCAAGGCCCTGCAGCAAAACGGTGTCGACGCGCATGCCTGGGATCCTGCGCAGCATACTTTGAGTGAGTTTGCTGCAGCCGGCTTCGAACGTGTCTGGATAGCTCTGCATGGACCCGGCGGCGAAGACGGCGCTTTGCAAGGCGCGCTGGAGTGGCTTGATACCCCATATACCGGCAGTGGCGTAATGGCATCGGCCATCGCGATGGACAAAGTACGCAGCAAGCACCTGTTCGATGCTGTAGGCATTCCGACGCCGGAATACGCGGTCATTCGGCAGCATTCCGACGCCGTTAGCGCGGTCCAGGAGCTGGGCTTGCCATTGATACTCAAGCCCACGGGACAGGGATCCAGCGTTGGCATGAGCAAGGTTTTCGAAGTTGGCGAATTGGACAACGCCGTCAGTCTCGCTTTGCAATACGGCGGCGTTGCATTGGCAGAGCGCTGCATCGTCGGTGACGAGGTGACAGTCGCAGTTTTGCAGGGCGACGCGCTACCGAGCATAAGAATTGAAACGCCACGCGAGTTCTACGATTACCGCGCCAAATATGAATCCGATCGCACCGAATACTACTGTCCCGGCAGCAACGATGCAGGTCTTGAAAAACGCTATGCCGAGCTCGCAGTCGCTGCGTTCGCGGAGCTCGGTTGTTCAGGCTGGGGACGCGTCGATTTCATGACGGGTGCTGATGGCGAACCCATGGTTCTCGAAGTCAATACGGTGCCGGGCATGACCAGCCACAGCCTTGTACCGATGGCGGCGAAACAGGCAGGGATTGATTTTGCAGAACTGTGCTGGCGAATTCTGGAAACGAGTGTCAGTGCCGATACCAGTGCAACGCATATGGAGGTGGTCGCAAATGGCGCGTAAACAAGCGAAACGACGCAAGCCGAAAAAGGCGTCGAAGCTACGTATGCCGAGTATTCGGGCTAGCTTGATCATCGGTCCGATTGTCGCGATCGGCGTAATCGTTGCGACCTATCAACTGAGTTCGAACATGCTCGACCGGGAGATTCGCTCGATCGAGGTAAGCGGTCCGTTCCAGAGAGTCACTGCTTTGCAAATTGAAGAGGTTATCAGTGACGAACTTGAAGACGGTTTCGTGAGCGCCGACCTGGATCTGATCCAGGAGCGAATTGTTGCCATGCCTTGGATTGATCGGGCGACAGTGGCGCGCCGCTGGCCAAGTCGATTGCGCATTACCGTGACCGAGCAGGTACCGGCAGCAATTTGGGGGAAGAGCGGTCTTCTGAATACACGCGGTGAGCTATTCGTAAACAGCGTTCGGCACATACCGGCGGAATTGCCACGACTGAGTGGTCCGGATGGCCGTTCCGGAGACGTTGCACGGCGTTATTTGACGGTTAGAGACCGGCTGATACCGCTCGGACTCGACCTGCGGCGAGTGCATCTGGATCCCCGCGGTGCGTGGGAAATGACCCTGCAAAACGGTGTCGAAGTTCGTCTCGGACGCCGCGCCACGGAAGATCGCACCGAGCTTTTCCTGGATATCGTTGCCGACATCATTACGAGTCGGGCGCAGGAGATTGAGTACGTCGATATGCGCTATAGCAACGGTTTCACGATTGGCTGGAACAACGGCTCCAACACCCCGGTAGCAGACCCGAGCGACGCCGCGGACAACATGCTCGCACTAAGAGGCCGACCCTGAATGTCGAAGCGCGGTGACAAAAACCTGATCGTTGGTCTCGACATTGGAACGTCCAAGGTCGTCGCGATAGTCGGTGAAATTAACGACGAAGGCGGTATCGAAGTCGTTGGTATCGGTTCACATCCGTCGCGCGGACTGAAGCGAGGTGTGGTTGTGAATATTGAGTCAACGGTGCACTCCATCCAACGTGCGGTGGAAGAGGCCGAGCTGATGGCGGGCTGTGACATTCACTCGGTCTATACCGGAATCGCCGGGAGTCATATTCGCAGCCTGAATTCGCACGGCATTGTCGGTGTGCGCGACAAAGAGGTTAGTGCCGGCGATGTCGATCGCGTCATCGACGCTGCGCGGGCGGTAGCGATTCCTGCTGACCAGAAAATTCTGCACATACTGCCGCAGGAATTCCTGATTGATAACCAAGGCGGAATTCGCGAGCCGATTGGTATGTCGGGAGTGCGCCTCGAGGCCAAAGTGCACATGGTCACGGGCGCCGAAAGCGCAGCGCAGAATATCGTCAAGTGCGTGCAACGTTGCGGACTGGAAGTGGACGACATTGTGCTCGAACAGTTGGCGTCGAGTTATTCAGTGCTCACCGATGATGAGAAGGAGCTGGGTTCCTGCATCGTCGATATCGGTGGTGGCACGACCGACATTGCGGTGTTCCTTGGGGGCGCGATTCAACATACAGCGGTCATCCCGATTGCCGGTGACCAGGTAACGAACGACATTGCGGTTTCCATGCGTACGCCGACCCAATATGCGGAAGAGATCAAGATCAAGTACGCCTGCGCGTTGTCGCAACTGGCAAATCCTGACGAAACCATAGAGGTGCCGAGTGTTGGTGACCGGCCACCGCGGCGCCTGGCGAGGCAAACGCTGGCTGAAATCGTCGAGCCGCGCTACGAAGAACTTTTCGGTCTGATTCGCGACGAATTACGCCGTTCCGGATTCGAAGAATTAATTGCTGCGGGCATCGTCATCACGGGCGGCAGCGCCAAGATGGAAGGCGCGGTTGAGCTCGCAGAAGAGGTGTTTCATATGCCGGTGCGTCTCGGGGCGCCGCAGTATGTAGAAGGACTCATGGACGTGGTTCGAAATCCGATCCACGCCACGGGGGTTGGTTTGTTGTTGTACGGCTTCGAAAGCATGTCGCGAAGAACAACTCGTGGTACGCCGATTAGCAGCAATATGGGCGATGTTTGGGACCGCATGAAAGCGTGGTTCAGCGGGCAGTTTTAGAAAGACTTACAAATAGCTTTATAAGCGGAGGAAGTTCAAATGTTTGAATTAATGGATGCGCACAGCCAGAGTGCTGTGATTAAAGTCATCGGAGTTGGTGGTGGCGGCGGTAACGCCGTAGCACACATGGTCGAAACCGGTATAGAGGGTGTTGACTTCATATGTGCAAACACAGATGCGCAGGCGCTGAAAACTGCAAAAGTAAGAACAGCACTGCAAATCGGTTGCAACATCACCAAGGGACTTGGTGCTGGTGCTGATCCGGACATCGGCCGCCAGGCTGCGATGGAAGATCGTGACCGAATTCTCGAGGTCATCGAGGGTGCCGACATGTTGTTTATCACTGCGGGCATGGGTGGTGGCACCGGAACCGGCGCTGCGCCAGTCGTGGCACAGGTTGCGAAGGAGCTGGGAATTTTGACGGTCGCCGTTGTGACCAAGCCATTCCAGATGGAGGGCAGTAAACGACTGGCTCTGGCGGATCATGGAATTGCCGAACTTGGCAAATACGTTGACTCGTTGATCACCATCCCGAACGAAAAATTGCTCGCGGTACTGGGCGGTGAGACAACCTTGTTAGACGCTTTTCGTGCGGCAAACCAGGTACTGCAAGGTGCTGTTCAGGGCATCGCAGAGTTGATCACTCGTCCGGGCTTGATCAACGTCGACTTTGCCGATGTCAGGACGGTTATGTCCGAGATGGGTATGGCAATGATGGGCTCCGGCGAATCTTCAGGTGAGGGCCGAGCTCGCGAGGCTGCGGAAGCTGCCATTTCGAGCCCGCTGCTTGAGGATATCAATCTTGCTGGTGCCAACGGCATTCTTGCGAATGTCACCGCGGGTATGGATCTGTCGATCGGTGAATTCCAGGAAGTTGGCAACACAATCAAGGAGTTCGCATCGGACGATGCAACAGTGGTCGTCGGCACAGTTATTGATCCAAACATGACCGATCGTATTCGTGTAACCGTGGTTGCGACTGGTCTTGGCAAGAACGCTACCAGTTCGGAGTCACCGATGCGCATTGTTAAGCCCACGACGACGGTGTCCGAACCGAATTATCATAGTTTGGATAAGCCGACCGTGCAGCGTCAACGTGCGGTAGGCGATGGCTTGGAAAACGTAGGCTTGCAGGAAGAGTTGCTCGACATTCCGGCGTTTCTCAGACGCCAGGCTGACTAGCGACCCAAGCTGTCGTTACAGTAATACCTCCGCTTTGCCGGCCCGGGATACCCGGGTCGGCAACTTAAAGCCGCTGCTGTGCAACACTGCATCGTAAACTTATGGAATAGCTCTAAGAGATTGAATTCTTGATGAGTTTTTCTTCAATGTGGTAATCTTGCTCGCACAAATCGCTGACATAGAATCCTAATGCTGCGCCAAAGAACTTTGAAGACGGCTATTCGTGCGACCGGTGTGGGTTTGCATACCGGCGAAAAGGTCTACATGACCTTGCGACCCGCCGCCGTAAATTCCGGAATCACTTTTAGACGTGTCGATCTCGATCAACCGGTCGATATCAAGGCTGACCCGCGTCTTGTGGGTGAGACGATGCTCGGCACGACATTGGTGAAGGACGGGGTGAAAGTTGCGACCGTTGAGCACCTGATGTCGGCATTGGCAGGTCTGGGTATCGACAACATCAACGTGGATTTATCGGCACCCGAAGTTCCGATTATGGACGGTAGTGCCGGTCCGTTCGTGTTCTTGCTGCAGTCGGCGGGTATTGAAGAGCAAAACGCCGCAAAGCGGTTTATTCGTATTAAGAAAAAAATTCGCGTCGAAGACGGCGATAAGTGGGCGGAGTTACGTCCGTTCAACGGCTTTAAAGTTAATTTCGAGGTGTACTTTAATCACCCGGTTTTCAACAAGCTGTCGCAACAAGCGACGATCGATTTTTCGTCAACATCTTTTCTAAAAGAAGTAAGCCGTGCTCGGACATTCTGTTTCCTGCGAGACGTGGAAGCATTGCGCGAAAGAAACCTGACGCTCGGTGGCAGCATGGACAATGCAATTGTTCTAGATGATTACCGGATTCTGAATGAGGATGGATTGCGCTACGGCAATGAATTTGTAATTCATAAAATTCTCGATGCGATCGGCGATATTTATTTGCTCGGACACTGCATCATCGGCGAGTTTCGCGCTTACAAGTCCGGCCATGACCTCAACAACAAATTGTTGCGCGAGATGTTATCGCAGCAAGCTGCATGGGAAGAGGTCACTTTTGACGATTCGACAAAGGCTCCGGTTTCGTACGCGACACCCTCGTACGCGTAATTTAGTCGCGGCTCACGCGCACTGAGCACTGACTAACTTTTTTGCCGGTTGTGCGTGCCGCGGCCATCAATTTTTCTGTCTCGAACCGCAGCCTTGATGCCCAGGCAGACGAGCGCGCAAGTACCACCAACTCGCCATCGTCTCGGATATTCGCTGCGGAAATCGCGGCGCGCTGCTCGCCGGGCAAAGAATCCTGTAATATTCGGACCAGATCGCCCATATCCCGCGCATGCTGGATGACTTCCCCCAAACCCCCGTCCCGACTGGCATTTAGTAGCTCTTCGAGGCTTTTTACTGACATACAAATGTGACGTAGTTAGCGATTTTTGAGGTCTCCGGGCAACTTTTGTCCCAGTTCGGGAGCCATTTTCTTGTAATGAAAATCGACATTATGCATATTATGCCCACGACAAGGGCAAACCCGTTGAAAGGCGGGGGCGCAAATCCACCGGTCTAAGGGAATGTATCCTACGACAGCGGGGCTACCGAAGTGAAGATTTACAGCGGCTATAGAACAAAAAGAGTACGCCTGCGCCTCGCAGATGCGCGCGTATCGTTAACACAACCGCAAGAACCCTTGAGGTTTGCTCGATGAATGTAGTTATTTTTGGTACGGGCTTTGGCAAGCCCAGGCAGGTTAGTCTGTCGGGCCCGGCGGCCTGGGCAGTTGCTGCTGGTTTTGCTGCCGTTGTTTCCGTTGCAGGATTTGGCGGGGGTTATTGGTTCTCAGCACAGAACGGATCTGGCGTAAGCCAGGATCGGGCAATTGAGCTCGTAGAAAATCTGAATCAGCAACGCGACAACATCGATACGATTCGGCAATCGAACGAAGATACGCTCGATGCTCTCGCTATTCGGATCGCACAAATGAATGCACGGGTCATCCGACTCGACGCGTTGGGTCGCCGCCTGACGGGCATGGCCGATCTCGAGGATGGAGAATTTGATTTTGATTCGGCACCTGCACTGGGTGGGCCGGAGGAACCGGTTGGAGTTGGCTCGAATGTCGCCGTTCCCGAAGTGGTCGACCAAATGCAGTCGCTCAATTATCAATTGGACAATCGGGAAGCACAACTTTGGGCGCTCGAGGGTGTCCTGATGAATCAGGATCTTAGCGACCGCGTTTATCCGCAAGGACGTCCGGTTGGATCGGGCTGGATTTCATCTTACTTCGGCAAACGTACAGATCCGTTTACCGGTAAACCGGCAAATCACACCGGCATCGATTTCGCCGGCAAGCACGGCGCTGAAGTGATTGCAGTCGCCGATGGTGTCGTCACTTGGTCAGCAGATCGTTACGGCTACGGCATCATGGTCGAAATTAATCACGGCAACGGCTATGCGACCCGCTACGCGCATAACTCGGAGAATCTTGTTGCCGTCGGTGACGAGGTCAAAAAGGGCCAACCGGTTGCAAAAATGGGCGAGACAGGCCGTGCCACCGGGCCAAATCTGCATTTCGAGGTGCTCAAGGGCGGGCATCGTGTCAATCCAGTGAATTTCATTCGCGAATCCACTTAGTCGGTTTTTCGTCCGAGTCGAAGTCCGGGTCATTGATATCCGGGAAATCACCCATAGATCGCCAGATTCGATAGAATACCGGGCTTTGTGTGCCCATCTGTTTCAGGAGCCTAAGTGGCCAATTTCTTGACCCGTATTTTCGGCAGTCGCAACCAGCGAATGCTGCGCCAATACACTAAAACCGTTAACAGGATCAATGCGCTCGAAGACGGCCTTAAAGCCCTCGATGACGCTGCGCTGCGTGCGAAGACAGACGAATTTCGATCACGGTACAGCGGCGGCGAGGATTTGGACGATCTTCTGCCTGAGGCGTTTGCAGTCGCTCGTGAAGCGGCTGTCCGAGCGCTCGGGATGCGACCTTTCGACGTGCAACTCATTGGCGGCATGGTTTTGCACGACGGCAATATCGCTGAAATGCGCACTGGCGAAGGTAAAACCCTCGTCGCTACGCTGCCCGCTTATCTGAATGCGATGAGTGGTGAGGGCGTGCACATCGTCACCGTCAATGAATATCTGGCGCAACGCGACGCAGACTGGATGCGACCGGTTTATGAATTTCTGGGTTTGAGCGTTGGCGTTACCCGCAGCGGACAGACCCAGGATGAGAAACGCGCTGCCTATAGCAGCGACATCACCTACGCGACCAATAACGAACTGGGCTTTGATTACCTGCGCGATAATCTCGCTTTTGCATTGCAGGACAAAGCGCAGCGCAAACTGAATTTTGCGATTGTCGATGAAGTCGACTCGATCCTGATTGACGAGGCGCGCACACCGTTGATTATTTCCGGACCGGCCGAATCAAGCACGGACCTGTACGCACATATCAACAAGCTTATTCCGAAACTCGTTGCGCATGAAGAAACGGAAGCGCCGACTAACTACGACATCGTTGCCAAGCAGGTAACGCTGCGCGACGAAAGTGGCAAAGCGATTACGGTGGCTGGAGAAGACGGTGATCAAGCCGAGGTAATGAGTCTCGCTGCTGCAATCGAAATCGCAGATTCGCGTGAAATGAATGTAGTCGCGGAGGACGAAAGCGGCAAAATTGTGGCCTGTAAACTTGCCGGGCGTGGCGACTACACCATTGATGAAAAGGCCAAACAGGCGCATATGACTGAAGACGGTCATCAGAAGGTCGAAACACTGATGGTGCGCGCCGGGCTGCTGGAAGAGGGCGACAGTCTCTACGATGCGGGCAATATCCGCTTCCTGCATCACCTGAACGCGGCGCTTCGGGCGCATGCGATCTACCAGCGAGACGTCGAATACATCGTCAAAGATGGCGAGGTCGTCATCGTTGATGAATTCACGGGTCGCACCATGCCTGGTCGGCGCTGGTCAGACGGATTACACCAGGCGATAGAAGCGAAAGAAGGCGTCGCAATTCGACAGGAAAATCAGACTGTCGCGTCAATCACGTTCCAGAATTTTTTCCGCCTGTATCGCAATCTGTCCGGCATGACCGGAACTGCAGATACCGAGGCATTCGAATTTCAGCAGATTTACGGGCTTGAAGTGGTGGTCATTCCGACGCATCGCGAAATGGTGCGTAAAGACGCGCCGGATCTTGTCTATCTGACGCAAAAGGATAAATTCGAAGCAATTATTGAAGACGTTTGTGATTGCCGTGAGCGCGGCCAACCGGTATTGGTCGGTACGACATCGATTGAGACGTCCGAATTGCTGGCGTCGTTACTCAAACAACGCGGTATTGAACATGAAGTGCTGAATGCCAAGCAGCACGAGCGTGAAGCGACGGTTGTGCAGCAAGCGGGACGTCCCGGCGCCATAACCATTGCGACCAATATGGCGGGCCGTGGAACTGATATCGTACTGGGCGGCAATCTGGACGCTGAGATTGAAGCAGCCGGTGAGGGCGCTGACGAAGCGGCGATACGCGCCGACTGGCAGGCACGCCACGAGGTCGTTCTCGATGCGGGTGGCTTGCACATCATTGGTACTGAACGACACGAGTCCCGACGCATCGACAATCAGCTCAGAGGTCGCTCGGGTCGCCAGGGTGATGCCGGTTCATCGCGTTTCTACCTGTCCATGGAAGACACGTTGATGCGCATTTTCGGTGACCCCGAACGCACGAAATCCTTATTGGGCCGCGCAGGAATGCGCGAGGGCGAGGCGATAGAAAGCAAGCTGCTGTCGCGCCAGATCGAGCGTGCACAACGCAAGGTCGAATCGCATAACTTCGATATTCGCAAGAACTTGCTGGAATACGACGACGTTGCCAATGATCAGCGCAAGGTCGTGTACCACCAACGCTCCGAGTTGATGGCCGCCGATGAGATCGAAGACTCGGTTGCAGCGATTCGCGATGAAGTCATTGCCATTGTTGTCACCCAGCATATTCCTCCTGGCAGCCTGGAAGAACAGTGGGATCCGGACGGCCTGGCGCAGGCGCTTGAAGCAGATTTTGGTTTCAGCGTTGATGTTGCTGGCTGGGTGCACGAGGACAAGACTTTGAATGATGAGGCGATTCTTAATCGCTGCATCGAAGAAGCCGCGAAGGCGTACGAAAAACGCGCCGCGGAAGTCGGTCACGAGTTAATGCGCAGCGTCGAAAAACAAATCATGTTGCGCCAGCTCGACCATCACTGGAAAGAACACCTCGCCGGACTGGATCATTTGCGACAGGGCATCGGTCTGCGCTCATACGCGCAAAAGAATCCGAAGCAGGAATACAAACGCGAGGCGTTTGAGATGTTTGGCACAATGCTGGATCTGGTGAAGCACGACACGATCAGCATCCTGGCCCGAATTCAAATCAAGGGCGAGCAGGAGCTGGACGACACTGCCGAACGACGGCGGGCGGCTGCAGCGCTGAAGTTCCAGCACGCCGAAGCTTCAGCACTGGGCGCACCGCAGGCGTCGCAACCCGGTCAGGGTCAACAGGCCGCCCGTGCGGCTCCCGCGCAACGCGAACCCATTGAAACCTTCAAGCGCGAGGCGGCGAAAGTTGGCCGCAACGAGCCATGTCCTTGCGGTTCGGGCAAGAAATACAAGCAGTGCCACGGCAAGCTAGCCTAGGGCGGATACGAGTGTGGTGTTTTTGCATGTCGCCGCCGGTATTCTGCGCAATGCGGCCGGTGAGGTTCTGATCGCGGAACGTCTCTGTGACGGGCCATTCAACGGGCTGTGGGAATTTCCGGGTGGCAAAATAAAAGCCGCGGAGACTGCGGCTGCCGCGTTGCGCCGCGAGCTTCGCGAAGAGCTGGGCATTGAAGTGACTGTGCTCGAGCCGTTCATGAGTTTGTCGCACGAGTATATAGACCGAACCGTCGATCTCGATTTTTTCCTGGTCAACGGCTGGAACGGCGCTCCTGTCGGACTGGAAGGTCAGCGTTTGCGCTGGGTCGAAATATCGAAGTTGAGCGCAGCCGAGCTGCTGCCTGCAGATGCACCGCTAATCGAGGCCTTACGCAATGCTGGCTAGCAAATACTCAGCTGAAACGGCACGTCGTGGCCAGTTTGTACGGCACGCCTGTCAAGCGTAGACCATTCCAGGAAACGTACCGTAAAGCGATGCTGGCTACCGCTGATCTCGGGGTACAGGCCGCTGTCCTGTAGCAGATTAACGCGCAAAAGACGGCAATGAGCGTCTTTTTGCATGTTGTGTTGATACATACCGTTGATGGCAAGTTTGTCTACGGCGGGTGCGCTTTGTCGAATTAGCCAGAGCACCTCGGTCACCGCGTCGCACAACGGCCGGATTGCTCCGATCCAGCCCTCCATGTCGGCACCGCGGCGAGTAAAGGACTGGCGCAGCCAATGGCTGTACTCGGGAAGGTCAAATTCGCAGGTGCCGCCGGGAATCGCGCTGCGATTCTTGATCGCGTTGAGAAAATCGGAGTCCTTGAGCGGTTGCAGAAACGACGTCCCGACACTGCCCAGTTCGGCCCTGCTATCGATCAGGTTGCGTACCAAACTATCCAGTCGCCGCGTGTCCACACCCGGTTGGCTCTGGAAACGTTGCAGTACCTTAAGCTGTTGATCCAGTTCCTTGTGGACTTCGCTGCGAACATCACCGCGCGACAATATAGCCATGATCTCCAGCAAACTGGAGATCGTCGCGCGGGTCGCCCAGTCGCTCTCGAGCTCACTGCTGTACAGCATCTGCTGATAGAGGAATTCGAGCCGCATAAATGTGCGCATTCGCTCAGATACGGGCTGCTCGTAATAAGCCGGACGATTCGATGCGGTTTCGGCGGTAATTTTGCTTGCAGGTTTTGCCATGCGCGTATTTTGCGCTACCGCTGGCCTGCAGGCAAATTCGCCAGCGCCAGGTACCTGTCGTGCATTGCAGACACCTGGGCTGAAACGGCTTGGATCGTTGAGTCGTTGTGAATGACGTCGTCCGCTATTTCCAGGCGTTGCTCGCGGCTGGCCTGCGCGGCCAGGATCCGCCGCGCCTGGTCTTCCGATTCGGCATCGCGTGCGAGCAGTCTCTCGAGCTGGGTTGCTGCATCGCAATCAACCACCAGAACCCGGTCGATATGTTCGCGTAGCGGCGACTCGGTGAGCAACGGTACGACGATCACAACATAGCTGCCGCGCGCAGCCTCGGTCCGGCGAATAGTCTCTGCCTGGATACGCGGGTGCAAAATGGCCTCCAGCTGGTCGCGCGCCGCGTCGCTGGAAAATATCTGTTGTCGCAATGCGCCGCGGTCCAATGTGCCATCGCCGTGAAAAACGCTTGCACCGAAATGGTTGCGAATCTCACGCAAGGCGGGTTGGTCGGGACGCACCAGCTCACGAGCGATGAGATCCGTGTCGATTACCGGAACGCCCAGAGCCGCAAACATATCTGCGACAAGTGATTTGCCGCTGGCGATGCCGCCTGTCAATCCGATGCGTATCGGCCTGGACATTTACTGGAACTTATCCAGGTAGGCATTCCAGATTGTGTCGCCATACAGCATCGTGACCCAGCCAGCCGCTGCGAGGTACGGGCCGAACGGTATCGGCAATTGCCGATCTCGACCTCTGAATACGATCATTGCGACTCCGAACAGGGCACCCACCACGGCAGACAGCATGATGATCATGTGCAGGGATTGCCACCCGAGCCAGGCACCGAGCGCAGCCAGTAATTTGAAATCGCCGTAACCCATGCCTTCTTTGCCCGTGACTAACTTGAACAGCTGATAAACGCTCCACAAGCTCAGATAACCTGCGATGGCACCGATGATGCTGTCAACAGGAGACACAAACAGCGTGTCCGCGCCGGTCATGGGGTGCATCAGGCTCATCGCCAGACCAACCCATAGCAGTGGCAGGACGATGGAATCAGGAATCAGCTGGTGGTCAATGTCGATCATGCTGATAGCGACTAACGTAAACGTGAGGCCGATCGCCATGAGCGCTTCCCAGCCGAATCCGAAATGCGTGGCGCAGACGGCGGCAAGCACCGCGGTCAGCAGTTCGATTACCGGGTAACGTATTGAAATTCTTTGTTTGCAGCCATGGCAACGTCCGCCGAGCATCAGGTAGCTGATTAGCGGAATGTTTTGCCAGGCCGTAATTGGAGCGCCACACGAAGGGCATGCCGAGCGCGGGGCGACCAGGCTAAAAGGCTTGTCCGGCAGTTCCGGTGTATCCGTTTTTTGCAATTCTTCGCATTGCTCGTGCCATTCTCGATACATCATTAACGGCAGCCGATAAATCACAACGTTGAGAAAACTACCAACCAACAGCGCGAAGACAAAAGCAACCGCAGTGAATACGACGGGTGACTGCGCGAATAATTCTGCCATCCAGTTTCTCCCACTATTGTTGTGACTGCACCATCAAAAACGGCGTCCGGAGTTTCCTCCGAACGCCGTTGCAATGCAATCGGACGCTGGTAGCGACCTAAATAACCGAACCCATCTTGAAAATCGGCAGGTACATAGCGACCACGAGTCCACCAACCAATACGCCGAGGATCGACATGATCATCGGCTCGAGCAAGCTCGACAAGTTATCGACGGCGTTGTCGACATCTTCTTCGTAAAAATCTGCGACTTTCGACGACATGTCATCGAGGGAACCGGATTCCTCACCCACCGCGATCATCTGGATGACCATGTTGGGAAACAGATCCGTATTTTCCATGGCCTGCTGCAAGCGCTGACCGGTCGATACTTCATCGCGCATCGCCAGCACGCCTTCTTCGTAAACAATGTTGCCGGTTGCGCCAGCGACTGACTCAAGCGCCTCGACGAGCGGCACACCCGCGGCAAACATGGTGGAGAGTGTGCGTGCGTAACGCGCGATCGATGCTTTTTGCAGAATCGGGCCGATGACCGGCAATTTGAGCAGCATGCGGTCGAGAAAGTGTCGCATCGGGCGTGAACGTTTCTTGAAATACATAAAAGTCGCAATGCCGATACCAATCATCACCGCGATATACACGCCTTTGGCTCGAACGAATACAGACAAGTCGATCACCATGCGGGTAAACGTCGGCAGGTCGGCACCAAAGCCCTTGAACAGGTCCTCAAATGCCGGAATAACGAAAATCAGGAGGATCGTTGTCACAATAAAAGCAACGGCAAGTACGGCCGCCGGATAGGTCAACGCTTTCTTGATCTTCTTCTTCAGTGCCTCGGTTTTCTCTTTGTACGTCGCAATCTTGTCCAACAAGGTTTCGAGGGCACCGGCTTGCTCGCCTGCTTCGACCAGGTTGAGAACCAGGTCGTCAAAGTACAGTGGGTGCTTCGAAAGTGCATCAGCCAGAGACGTACCGCCCTCAACGTCAGATTTGACCGCCAGGATCAGCTTTTGCATGGCCGGGTTTTCGTGGCCATTGCCGACAATCTCGAAAGATTGCACCAGCGGTATGCCCGCTGCGAGCATGGTAGCCAGCTGGCGCATGAAAATTGCGATGTCTGACGGCGCGACCTTGCCGCCGCTGGAGAACATGCTCTTGCCCTGCTTCCGGATGCGGATAGGCACAACGCCCTGACGACGCAAGTCGGCGCGCACGGCGGCCTCATTCGTCGCCATCGCCTTGCCTTTAACTTTCTGGCCCTTTCTGTCTGTGCCTTCCCAGGTAAAGGGTACGGTACTCAATGTTGCTGCTTCAGCCATTTCTTTCGTCCATTAACGAGGTCGAATACTACTCAATTGTAACCCGGTTGATTTCCTCAAGGCTTGTAACCCCGTCCTTGACTTTGTTCAAACCGGCGCGACGTAAATCGATTACCCCTTCATTGGCCGCCTGGTCGGCGATCTGCATGGCGTTGCCGCCTTCCATTATTATTCTGCCCATTGCCTCTGACACTTCCATTACCTGAAATATGCCAACCCGGCCTTTGTAGCCGTCATTGCAACTCTTGCATCCTTTCGGCCCGAAGATGACCAGTCCTTCGTCAATATCTGCAGCCTCAAAGCCTTCCTTTTCCAGGGCTTCGCGTGGAATATCCCGGGTATCCTTGCAGCTGTCGCAAAGCTTTCTCGCCAGCCGCTGTGCGATGATCAGGCTGACCGAGGTCGCGATTGCATACGGCTTTACGCCCATGTCCACAAGGCGTGTCAGCGTTCGGGGTGCGTCATTTGTATGCAGGGTCGACAACACCAGGTGACCTGTCTGGGCCGCTTTAATTGCGATCTCCGCTGTTTCGAGGTCACGAATCTCACCCACCATGATGATATCCGGATCCTGTCGCAGGAACGCCTTCAGTGCCGAGGCAAACGTGAGCCCGACTTTGGGATTGACGTTGACCTGATTGATGCCTGGAAGATTGATTTCCGCAGGGTCTTCGGCCGTCGATATGTTGCGATCGATCGTATTCAGTACATTGAGGCCGGTATACAGCGATACGGTTTTACCCGAACCGGTCGGGCCGGTCACCAGGATCATGCCGTATGGCTTCAGCAAGTGCTTGTTGTAGAGATCTTTTTGATGCCCTTCGTAACCGAGCGCATCGATGCCTAACTTGGCGCTGGACGGATCCAGAATTCGCAGTACGATTTTCTCGCCAAACAGTGTTGGGCAGGTGTTGACACGAAAGTCGATCGCACGATTCCTTGAGAGCCGCATTTTGATACGGCCGTCCTGCGGCACACGGCGTTCGGCGATATCCATTCTGGACATGACTTTAAGCCGTGCACAGACCTTGTTCGCCAGCGCAACCGGCGGTTGTGCAACCTCGGAGAGAACGCCATCGAGGCGGGTCCGGACACGGAAATATTTTTCGTAGGGTTCGAAATGGACGTCCGACGCGCCACGTTTAATGGCATCCAGAAGAATCTTGTTAACGAAGCGGACGACCGGTGCATCCTCGACGCCACTATCAACTTCTTCGTTGGCTTCTTCTTCGCCGCTGACATCCAGGTTTTCGAGATCGAAGTCATCATCGGCGAGATCGCCCATCGTTGTGTCGACAGCCTCAATGGCTTTGACGATGCGCTCTTCAAGCTTGTCCTGCTCGACCACCACCGGATCAATTCGCAGGCTCGTCTGGAACTTGATGTCATCGATTGCCTGCAGGTTCGTCGGATCGGCAATACCCACGAATAATCGCTGGCCGCGTTTAACCAGCGGCAATACGCGGTGTTTATTAACGAGTTTTTGGTCGACTGCCCGGACCACGTCCAGGTCGATTTCCACCGCATCGAGATCCAGGAGCGGCACTCCGAACTCGTGCGAGGCGGCAACAGCAATAGCGCGCGCATTGGCCAGGTCTTCATTGACCAGATACGCAACCAGATTGAGCTTCTCCTTTTTAGCCAGTTCAGTGGCTTCGAGGAGCTTCTCTTCGCTAATCAGACCATCCTGGACGAGGCGTCGCGGAAGCCCTGCGAGATTGTTCTGTGCTGCGGTTGCTGCCATGTGAAAAAAACGCTAAGTCGTTCCTTGGAGCATCACAGTCTCACCGATCTAAGTCCCCGGATCAACTCGATTTTGTGCGCCTTGTCACAGTTACAGAATTTGATTAAGTCAAACTCGTAAATATCGGACGAACGGGCAATTTTGTACGGGTCTCGGACCCTAGTTTCGACAGCTTGAGGGCAGGTACCGGGCATCGATTGTGGGCGCAGCATGCGCCGCTTCGATCACCCCGTCGGAGAGCAGTACGGTGCCCGCTGGAATACCCGCAGCGGCGCAGCGCCACACGATGCTGCGGCTGGGAGACATGTAAGGCGTAAATGACACCACCCCGCCCTGAATGTCCTGGTGTGCATCATTGCCGAAAGTAATATCGACGCGCCCGTTCACAATATCCACTGCACTGACATACTTACCCTGAGAGTCGCTGGCCAGCGCCGTCATTCCGGCTGCGGCTCGATCGACCGGTGGACTGCCTGTGACATTGAATGTTTCAGCCACTGGTGTCTTCGCGCCGGCGGCCATGTTCAGAGCCTCGGCAACCTGGGCCCGAACCGTGTAGGTCTGATAAGCGGAGACGGCAATAGCGGCCAATATTCCGATGATAGCGACGACAATCATCAGCTCGATCAATGTAAAACCCTGATTCAGTTTTTTCATTGTAATCACGTCGCTCCTGCCTCCAGTTGGCTGGTTCTTAATCTTTCCAAAGTACGGCGGATAATACGATCATACGGCAAGGTTGCGTGCAACAGTGGTCCGAACAACCTACAAAAAAAAGCCCCGGCTGAACCGGGGCTTTTAGACTTACTGCTCAGGCCAAAAGCCAGAAGCGAAAAGTCTTAGGTACGGCAAGCAGCTGGAAGATGCTTGTTTTCAATCTCGGTACCTGCTGTAGCACAATCCCATGCAACACTACCGGCGTTCGTGGTATCTGGTGTCAGCTCAAGATGCTGGCCATCGATAACAGCGTGCGCATCGTTACCGTACTGAACAGCAATTACGCCGTCGGTAACTTCAACCTGATCAACGTACTTGCCCACGATAGCCGTTGCAGCAGCAAGACCAGCCTCGGCATTGTCACCAGGCAACGAACCGCGATCCTGGTAATATTCCGTTACAGCAGCCTTAGCGCCACCCGACAGATTCAAACCCTCAGAAACCTGGGCGCGAATGGTGTAGTCCTGGTAAGCAGGAATGGCGATAGCGGCCAAAATACCGATAATTGCTACTACGATCATCAGTTCGATCAATGTAAAACCTTGTTGCTTCTTCATTTGTCTGTCTCCGTGAAAATGAAATTAGTCGTAAACGGCGTTAGCGCCAGTACGGTATATAAAGCAAGCACCGTGCCAAGTTCAACGAAATGTTCATAAGCAATTGATTGGGAAAGATTTATAACGAAATTAGAGGTTCGCCGATCGCGACGGAATGACATGTAATTCACCTGAAACCGACGCTCAGTGTCACAAGCTGACAAAAATTGTCAGCATCTGTTGCCCATCGAAGACGCTGTTTATGTTTACTCGATACCGAGTTTCTTGATTCGGTACCGCAGCTGACGAAAGGTGAGTCCCAATAGACGCGCGGCGGCCGTTTTGTTGTAGCGGGTCCGCTCCAGGGCATCGACTATGGCTTGTCGCTGCACCTCTTCAACCTGGTTGCTGAGATCGGTGTTTGTGAATGACATTGGCTCATCCATGCCACCGCTGGCTTCTCGCATGTGCAGATCAGCTTCACTAATGGTGCCGGTCGTGCACAGTGTGACCGCACGCTCCAGCATATTTTCGAGTTCCCGGACGTTGCCCGGAAAGGAATAGCCGGAAAGGGCGCTGCTGGCACTGCCATCGAGGGTCGCAGTTGAATCCAGCTTGGACAGAATATGCGTGGCGAGTACGGCTACATCGTCGCCGCGGTCGCGCAACGCAGGCACGTGCAACTCAATGACGTTGATTCGATAGAAGAGATCTTCGCGAAACTCTCCACCAGCGACCATCTGCGAGAGGTTCCTGTGGGTTGCCGACAAAATGCGCGCATTTGCGGATTCCTCTCCCGCTGCGCCAACCGGGCGCACGGTCTTCTCCTGGATTACGCGTAGCAATTTGACCTGCATCGACAGCGGCAGGTCCGCAATCTCGTCAAGGAACAAGGTGCCGCCATCAGCGCTTTGAATCAGGCCGATCTTGTCGCTGACGGCGCCGGTAAAGCTGCCTTTGCGATGGCCGAAAAACTCACTTTCCATGAGTTCGCTCGGGATTGCGCCGCAGTTGACTGGCACAAACGGTCCATCTGCGCGTGGCCCGCTGTCATGGATCAGCCGGGCGACGAGTTCCTTGCCGGTGCCGGACTCGCCCGAAATGTGCACTGGCGCTTGCGAGCGAGCCACTTTGTCGATCATTTCCCGCAGTTCGAGCATCGTGGGCGAGTTGCCCAGTAATCGCGACGGCTGCGCTGGCGCATCCGCTTCGATTTTCAGGGCATTCTCGACAATGTTGCGCAGATGGTTCAGGTCCAGAGGTTTCGAAATGAAGTCGAAAGCGCCAAGCTTAAGTGCCTGCACTGCGGTCTCGACGTTGCCATGCGCCGTAATCACGGCTACCGGCATGCTGGCGGCGTTTAACTGAATCCATTCGACCAATTCCAGACCGTCACCGTCCGGCAAGCGCATATCGGTCAGGCAAATGTCGAATTGGCGTTTTCCCAGCAAGCTCCTGGCGGTCGACAGATCGGCAGCCGACTCGGCCTGGATGTTCATCCGTCCCAGCGTCATCGTGAGCAATTCGCATATGTCTGGTTCGTCGTCGACTACCAGTGCTAACGGTTGGTTCATCTGCTGTCACCTGCGTCCCATCTGCCCGGGTCGGGAAATACAATGCGAAAGATACTGCCACCCCCCGGCCGATCGAGATACAGCAATGTGGCTCGATTAAGCTCGCAAAGTTCTCTCGAGATATACAAGCCCAGCCCGGTTCCGCCGCTGCGCTCAGTATAGAAGGGTTCAAACATTTTGTCGGCGGTCGCGCTGTCTACTCCAAGGCCGTGATCGAGTACCTCGACGTAGGGCCGTCCCTGTCCTTGCAAGCGACCTGCTTCGATCTCAACCATTATGCCGCCGGTCTCGCTCGCATATTTAATCGCGTTGTCGCACAGATTCCATAGCACCTGGCGCAAATGACTGGGATCCATGCGGACTTCCAGTTCCGCGTCGATACTCGCAATACTGATCTCACCCTCCTGCAATTCCAGCGTGCGCGAAAACTCATCCACAAATTCCTCTAACCAGGACTTGAGTGTGACCCGTTCTGGTCGGCTGGTTTCGCGGCGAGAGAGTTGCAGCATGTTGTCGATGATGTGACTGACCCGGCTCGAGTGCGTCTTGATGATTTCCGTCAGGCGCATGTCAGCGTCAGTAATACCATCCGCTTCGGCAAGTAACTGCGCAGCGTGACTCATCGCGCCCACAGGGTTGCGGATTTCATGCGCGATGCTGGCGCTCAAACGTCCCAGCGAAGCGAGCTTGGACTGTTGTACACGTTCGTTCATGAGGCTGGCGTCTTCCAGGAAGATCAGTACCGGGCCGGCGCGTTCACCATTCTTGCCCAATGGCGCGAGGTGCGCCGTTACGGGGAGGTTGTTACTCGCCGAAACGACAGAAAATTCCGGGTGCGATGACAGACCGTGGTCGGCGCGCCATTGCTGCAGGTAGTCGGCGAGCGGTTCAAATACGTCCCGCAATGCCAGGCCGCTGACCTCCTGGGTGGCGCCGAGTAGCTGGGTTGCGGACGTGTTACTCAGGCGCACATCGTCGTTGGCGTCCAGGACGATGATGCTTTCGCGCAGATGCTGCACGATGTATTCGTTTAATTGCGACAGGTTTCTGAGATCAACGCCGCGTTGTCGCGCCAATGCCTCACTGGCCTGAATGCGCCGTCCCAACGGCCGGGTGGCGAGGGCCATTGCGAAAATAATTGCACTGATGATTCCAGCGGCAGGGTAGTTTGCGTCGCCGGTTGCGCCACTGAGTTGCGAGTACAGCTGTTCACCCAGTACCGCAAACGTTGCTATGGCGGCGAGAACGGTGGGAAATTGCAGCGGCAGCACCAGGCTTCCGGCACCGACAAATATAATCAGCAGTCCGCCCAGGCCACTTTCTATGCCGCCACTGGCGTGCATCAGGATAACGATCGCAAAGATGTCGACCAGCGACTGGGCAACAGACTGAACGCCCAGTGGCAGCCAACGGTAGTGCAGGGACATCACAGAGATGACCGCAAACACCAGGTAGCCGGCTGCAGTGGCCGAAAACATGGTTGGGTTCTGTTCACCAAAGACCGGGTGCTCACCACCGGCGAAGAACAAGCCGAGCAAACCGACCGCAATAAGGACGCGAATGACATTGAGTGTGGTCAGCACCCGCCAGGTCAGGTCTGGCTCATCAGCGGCTCGTTGCAGCAACGCGTTCGGGCGACCGCGAAAAGTTCGCTTCAGATTTGGATCCATATTCGCCCTGCTCATCCGTTGATTGTTGCCTTTTGCAGCGTCTGTGTGCAATTGCTTTTGCGTCCGCCTGAGCTTTGCTCCAAAATACGCCCGATCCAGTGCGCTTCAGCACCGTTCCTGACAATAATGAAAAGTGAGCTATGAATCTCCACGAATATCAATCGAAACGGCTGTTTGCCGAGTACGGCATTCCGGTGCCGCGCGGAATCCCGGTCAAGAGCCCGAATGCGGCGGTCGACGCTGCTAAGGAATTAGGCGGGGACCTGTGGGTCGTCAAAGCGCAGGTACACGCTGGCGGCAGGGGCAAGGCAGGCGGTGTAAAGCTTGCGCGAACCCGCGCAGAGGTGCGCGAGTACGCCGAGTCGATGTTGGGCAAGCAGTTGGTCACGCATCAGTCAGGGCCGGAAGGATTGCCGGTCAATGTCGTCTACATCGAATCAGGATCGGACATCGAGCGTGAGTTGTACCTGTCAATGCTGGTCGACCGCGAGGTCAGTCGGGTTGCCTTTATCGCGTCAGCCGCGGGCGGCATGGACATCGAGAAAGTGGCCGAAGAAACGCCGGAGCAGATTTTCACTGTTGCGATTGCGCCGGATGCAGGGCTGCAGGACTACCAGGCACGACAACTGGCGTTCGGGCTTGGGCTGAATTCGCGTCAGATGCGCCAGTTTGGCGACCTCGTGAAGCGTTTGTACAAGCTCTTCGACGAGTGCGACGCGAGCCTGGTCGAAATCAATCCGCTAATCGTGACCAAAGGCGGCGATGTGCTGGCGCTCGACGGCAAGATCAATATCGACAGCAACGCCCTGTACAGACAACCCAAGCTGGTCGAGCTGCGCGATATCACGCAAGAGGACGAGAAGGAACGTGAGGCTGCGGCACACGACCTCAATTACGTCTCTCTGGAGGGCGATATCGCCTGCATGGTCAACGGCGCCGGCCTGGCAATGGCGACGATGGACCTGATCAAGTTACACGGTGGCGACCCGGCGAATTTTCTGGACGTCGGCGGCGGTGCCACCAAGGAGCGGGTGGCAGAAGCATTCAAGCTGATTCTTTCCAATCAGAACGTGACTGCAATTCTGGTCAATATTTTTGGCGGGATTGTCCGTTGTGACCTGATCGCCGAGGGCATCATCAGCGCGGTGAAGGAAGTCGGCGTCAGCGTACCGGTGGTCGTCCGACTTGAAGGAACGAACGTCGAAAAGGGCCGCGAACTTCTGGCCAACAGCGGGCTGGCTATTATTTCAGCCGAAGATTTGACGGATGCAGCGAAGAAAGTCGTCGCTGCTGCAGCCTGAAGAGCGAAACCATGAGCATTCTTGTCAATAAAGACAGCAAAATCATTTGCCAGGGCATCACCGGAAGCCAGGGTACATTCCATTCACAACAATGCCTTGATTACGGCTCGCAGATTGTTGGCGGGGTCACACCCGGGCGCGGTGGTCAGGAGCACATCGGGGTTCCGGTATTCAACATGATGCGCGATGCAGTCGAGCAAACCGGCGCAACTGTGAGCATGATCCTGGTGCCGCCCCCATTCGCTGCAGATGCAATTTTGGAAGCAGCAGACTCGGGTATTGAACTGATCGTGTGCATTACCGAAGGTATCCCGGTAATGGACATGGTGCGGGTCAAGTCAGCCCTGCGCGCGTATAACTGCCGCCTCATCGGGCCGAATTGCCCGGGCATTATCACGCCGGAGCAATGCAAAATCGGAATCATGCCCGGGTTCATTCACAAGCCGGGTCGTATTGGCGTCGTCTCCCGTTCCGGCACATTGACCTACGAAGCTGTCTACCAGACGACAGTCAATGATCTTGGGCAGACGACCTGTATTGGTATCGGCGGCGATCCGGTGCGTGGCATGAATTTTATCGATTGCCTGGAATTGTTTGAAGCCGATCCGGAAACTGACGGAGTCATCATGGTCGGGGAGATAGGTGGCACCGACGAAGAAGCGGCTGCGGAATTCATTCAGTCGGATTTCTCCAAGCCGGTAGTCGCTTATATTGCCGGGGTCACCGCGCCGCCGGGCAAGCGTATGGGGCACGCCGGCGCAATCGTAGCCGGTGGCAAGGGCACCGCCGCTGACAAATTCAAGGCTCTCGACGCGGCGGGCGTCGCGACCGTTCGGTCGCCAGCGGAGCTCGGCAGCAAGATGCTGGAGATAATCGGCTAACAGGCCATGACCGACACTTTACGAATCGCGCTGGCGCAGGTCGACCTGGCTGTCGGAGATGTGGACGGTAACACTGCGAAGATTCTCGAATACGCCGCTCGCGCTCGCGACGAAATGCAGGCAGATCTGGTCGTGTTTCCGGAACTCAGTATTTGCGGTTACCCGCCCGAAGATCTGCTGTTTCATGCCGGCTTGCGCATGCGTACCGAAGCAGCGATGACCCGGATTCGCGAGTCCGTTCGTGGCATTGCGATTCTCATCGGTTTTCCGGAATACGTTGATGACGAAATCTACAATAGCTGCGCAGTATTCAAAGACGGTGAGCTGCTCAGGGCATACCGTAAACAGACGTTGCCGAACTACAGCGTTTTCGACGAAGAACGGTACTTCGCCAAGGGCAAGGATGCTGCAGTATTTCGGTTGCACGGCATTGCGCTGGGTCTGACAATCTGCGAGGACATTTGGCGACCGGGGCCAACCAATGCGGCACGTGCAGCAGGCGCGGAATGCATCATCTCGATCAATGGTTCGCCGTATGAGCTGAACAGTCAGAACCGGCGCGAAGCAACCGTCCGCACTCGACTGCAGGAAATAGGCGTGCCGCTACTGTATCTGAACATGGTTGGCGGCCAGGATGAGCTGGTTTTCGACGGTGGTTCGTTTGCCATGCAAGCCGACGGGCAAGTGGCGTTTCGCGCTGCAGCTTTCGTTGAGTGCATGGAATGCATAGAAATTAATGCCGCTGCCGGCGGCGTCGACATTAAACCGGCTGAAATATTCGAACCTGTATCGACGGTGGACACTGTTTATCAGGCATTGGTAACGGGTACCCGGGACTACGTTGAGAAACACGGTTTCCCCGGTGTAATAATCGGTCTGTCGGGTGGCATTGATTCGGCGCTGGTATTAGCAATTGCCTGTGATGCCCTCGGCCCGGAGCGCGTGCGCGCCGTCATGATGCCATTTCGCTACACCTCGACGATGAGCCAGGAAGACGCAGCTCTCGAGGCTGCCACTCTGGGTGTGCGCTACGACGTGGTGCCAATTGAGCCAATGTACGAGGCGACTCTGAAGCAGCTCGAAACTGTTTTCGCGGGCCTCGACGAGGACGTCACGGAAGAGAATATTCAGGCGCGTTGCCGCGGATTGCTGCTGATGGCGATTTCAAACAAGACGGGCAGCATGTTGTTAACCACCGGTAATAAGAGCGAAATGGCGGTTGGCTATGCCACTCTCTATGGCGACATGGCCGGTGGCTTCGCACCGATCAAGGATTGCAGCAAAACGCTGGTGTACCGTCTTGCGCGGCATCGCAATTCGCTGCGTGAGGTCATACCTGAGCGGGTGATAACAAGGCCACCATCGGCGGAATTGCGACCGGATCAAAAAGACAGCGACTCCTTGCCGGACTACGATGTGCTCGATCCGATTCTGGAGGCATTTATCGAAGCGGATCTTTCAGTCGATGCGATCGTCGCCAAGGGTTTCGAGCGTGAGACTGTTATTCGTATCCTGGAATTGGTCAAACGCAATGAGTACAAGCGCCGTCAGGCGCCTCCAGGCGTGCGCATCAGCAGTCGGGCATTCGGGCGCGATTGGCGTTACCCGATTACCTCCGGGTACAAGTTTCCAGAGTAGCGTCAGCTACCGTTCGGAAAATTTGATTCCAGAACACGGCGTGTGTCTGCAGCCAGATCGTCCATGCCGAGTTTTTCGTAAGCCTTTGCCATCAACTCCAGCGAACGCGCATTGCCTTCGGCGCCGTTGTATTCCTCAAGTGCGCGTTGGGCGCGATTCAATGCGGCAACGTACGCGCCGCGCCGCAGATAATAGTCGGCAACGTGGTTTTCATAGGCCGACATCCGGTTTTTCAGGAACACGATGCGTTGCTGAGCGTCGGCCGCATACTCGCTGGCCGGGTAGCGTTCAACCAGCCGGCGAAACGACGCGTAGGAGAGATCGACGTCCTTGGGCGGACGTGCGCTGATGTCTTTCTTGAAGCGTCGTTCGAGAAATCCGGCGTCCTGCTCGAAATAAGCCAGGCCCTTGATATAGAGCGCGTAGTCAACCCGCGGGTGAATCGGATTTTCGCGCATGAAGGCGTCGGCGGACTCGATGGCCTGCTCTTTTTGAGCCGCCTTGTAATAGGCGTACATCATTTCCAGCTGGATCTGACGGCTGAGGTCACTAAACGGATAGCGCGCCTGGATGGCCTCAAAGATCTGCAGTCCGCGAGAGTAGTTGCCACCCGCAACGAATTTTTGCGCCTGTTCATACGCTTCCGTGAGGCTTTCAATTTCGGTTTGAACCTCGTCATTGCCAGCGCACGCGCAGAGCAGTGCACTGGCCGCAGCAAGCGCTATCAGGCGAATGCGCAGCCTGTTAATGCCACTGATTTTGGTGTTTCGATTCAACGATTTTCTGCCTCTGGGCCTTTCCGGTCGGCGAGTATACCGTAGACTTGGCACCACAATGAATGCAGACGCTAAAGTGATGACAGTTCCCGAGGAATACGCCGGTCAGCGATTGGACCAGGCGCTGGCCCGTATGTTTCCGGAGTATTCGCGCAGTCGACTCAAAACCTGGCTGCTGGCCGGCGAAATCACTGTAGACGGGGCCTCACCACGGCCGCGTGACCCGGTTTTGGGTGGGGAGCGGGTGGCATTGCATGCTGAGCCGACTGTGGCGGTTAAGGCGGCGCCGGAGCCCATCGCCCTGGACATCGTGCATGAGGACGAGACGTTGATGGTGATCAACAAGCCGGTAGGGCTCGTCGTGCATCCCGGCGCGGGAAATCCCGGCGGAACGTTACTCAATGGACTGCTAAACCACGCTGCAGAGCTGGAGCAAGTACCCAGAGCGGGAATCGTGCATCGCCTCGACAAGGATACCAGCGGATTATTGCTGATCGCCAAGACGCTGGAATCGCACACGGCGTTGGTGCGGCTGTTAGGCGACCGCGCGATTTCGCGCAACTACCTGGCGGTGTGTAATGGTGTGTTGACCGGTGGCGGCACGATCAATGAGCCCGTCGGCCGGCATCCGGTAGACCGTAAACGGATGTCGATCCGGCCCGAGGGCAAGCCGGCGGTGACTCACTACACAGTGATTGAGCGCTTTGCGGCACATACATATATAAGTGTGGTGCTCGAAACCGGCCGAACTCATCAGATTCGTGTGCACTTCGCGCATCGTCGCCACGCGCTTTTGGGAGATCAGGTTTACGGCGGCAGACTCGCCTTGCCGGCCGGCGCGAGCGACACAGTTATTGCATTGCTGAGAGGGTTTCGTCGGCAGGCCCTGCATGCCACCAAACTCGAATTCATCCACCCCGTTAGTGGTGAAGAGATGTGCCTTGAGGTCGGGCCGCCGGCCGATTTCGAGTCCATGCTCGCCGTGTTGCGCGAGGATCTCAAGCTTTGAGTGACGCGTTACTTCCTGCCAGCTGGCCGGCACCGGCGAATATTATCGCCGGAACCACGACCCGTAGCGGCAGCGAGTCGGATCTCCCGGGCGTGCCGCAATGGCTAAAACAGGTGCATGGCACGCGGGTCGTAATCCTCGGTAGTCCGGACTTTGACGACGGCGAGCCCGACGCCGATGCCGTCATTGGTCAGCGTCCGGGAGACACTTGCGTAGTTCGCACGGCGGACTGCCTGCCAGTGCTGTTGTGTTCGCAGGACGGCACAGAGGTTGCTGCGGTACATGCCGGATGGCGCGGGTTGGCCGCAGGCGTCGTCGATGCGACTGTGGCGCGAATGTCGACGGATGCAGCCAATCTGATCGCCTGGCTCGGACCCGCGATCGCCATGCCGGCGTTCGAAGTCGGTTCGGAAGTTCGCGATGAGTTCGACGCCGCCAACTTTGACTGCGGGAAGCGCTTTGCGGCCAACGCGCGCGGTCGCTGGCAGGCTGATCTCTTCGGCCTGGCAGCAGATCGACTCAATGCGATTGGGGTAGCCGGCGTTTTCGGTGAGCGACTTTGCACTTTCGATAATCCCGAGCGCTTCTTTTCCTACCGTCGTGACGGCGAGACTGGCCGCCTGCTGAGTTTCATCCAGCGCCAATAGCCCCTTGAAAACGCGTGTTTCGACGCTATTTTAGGGTGAGTCTAATAGCCGGCAAGGCCGGCACGAGAGAATTTAATGCGAATCGATAAATTAACCAGCAAATTTCAGATGGCTTTGGGCGACGCGCAGTCGCTGGCAATTGGGCAGGATCACCAGCTCATCGAGCCTGTGCATGTCATGGTAGCGCTGCTGGATCAGCAGGGCGGGTCGACCCGCGGCTTGCTCACGAAGGCTGGTGTGAATGTGAATCTGTTGCGTTCGCAGCTGGGCGAGGCGGTTGACCGTCTGGCGAAAGTCGAAGGTGCGGGTGGTGAGGTGCACATCGGCAACGACCTGACCAAGCTGTTCAATCTCACCGACAAGCTGGCGCAGGAGCGCAGCGATCAATACATCTCCAGCGAATTATTTACTCTTGCTGCGATGGACGACAAGTCACCACTGCTTGCGATTATGCAGCAGGCCGGTGCGGTTCGTGGCGCCATCGAAAAAGCGATTGATGATCTGCGCGGCGGCCAGCAAGTCAATGACCCTAACGCCGAAGACACGCGCCAGGCGCTCGACAAATACACGATTGATCTGACGGAGCGCGCCGAGCAAGGCAAACTCGACCCAATCATCGGGCGTGACGACGAGATCCGGCGCACGATTCAGATCCTGCAACGGCGCACGAAGAATAACCCGGTTCTCATCGGCGAACCCGGCGTCGGTAAGACGGCGATCATTGAAGGGCTCGCGCAACGCATCGTCAACAACGAGGTGCCTGAGGGTTTGCGTGGCAAACGTATCTTGTCGCTCGACATGGGGTCTTTGATTGCCGGCGCGAAATTCCGCGGTGAGTTCGAGGAACGACTCAAGGCGGTTCTCAGTGATCTTGCCAAGCAGGAAGGGCAGATCATTCTTTTCATCGATGAGTTGCATACGATGGTCGGCGCCGGCAAAGCAGAAGGTTCGATGGATGCCGGCAATATGCTCAAGCCCGCGTTGGCGCGCGGCGAGCTGCATTGCGTCGGGGCGACAACGCTGGACGAGTATCGCCAATACCTGGAGAAAGATGCCGCTTTGGAACGACGTTTCCAAAAAATCGTGGTCGGCGAGCCGACCGTTGCCGATACGATCGCAATTTTGCGCGGGCTCAAAGAACGTTACGAAGTTCATCATGGTGTAGAGATAACAGACCCCGCGATTGTTGCCGCGGCAACGTTGTCGCATCGCTATATCAGTGACCGGCA
>JBBKWL010000072.1:0-4222 GCA_037968975.1 Woeseiaceae bacterium
GCTATGCGCACGGTATGTTCATCGGCCAGCACGGTTCGTGGAACCGCAAGCCGCGCAGCGGCTATAAGGTGTTGTTCGTACCCTTCGACGGTGCAAACCCATCGGGGCCGCCGGTGG
Source organism: Woeseiaceae bacterium (assembly GCA_037968975.1). Taxonomy (GTDB): domain Bacteria; phylum Pseudomonadota; class Gammaproteobacteria; order Steroidobacterales; family Woeseiaceae; genus UBA1847. Next base: position 118 of record JBBKWL010000072.1, read on the forward strand.
ACGTAGTCAGCGGATTCCTGAACGACGACGAGGCCTACGGTCGCCCGGTGGGCGTGGCGCTGGACAAGGGCGGCGCGCTGCTGGTGGCCGACGATGTGGGCAACACGGTGTGGCGGGTCAGCGCGGTCGCACGATTCATTCGCGCCCAATGAGCTCAACCATCTCAACGACTGAAGAGATAAGCAATTCAGGATTGTCCCGATGAATATAATGCCCGCACCGGTCGCAAATCACGTGTTGCGATTTGCTGCTGAGGGTTGCCAGCGATTCCTGTGTATCCATCCAAACATCACGAAATTGCTTGCCCTCAACAAACTTGTTCGGGCTGGATAGTACAGTCAGCGGAACATTCGGGAACGGACCCGCAGTCATGACCGCATGCATCGTACGATCGCCGCCGGCCAGTTCCCGCTTCGGCCCCTGCGGCAGCAACGCACCAAGAATGGCCGGTGGATCACACATTCTGGCGCCTGCTGCACGACACTGCCTGTCGAAATCTGCGTGCCTCGAGTCAAGCAACACGACGCCGGCGACGTCGTCAGGATAGGTTCGCGCAAACAATTCAACGTAGGTGCCGCCGATCGAATGACCAACCAGGATAAACGGCGGAGTGAGCCCCACGCTGTGTAACGTTGCTCGCAATTCTGCAACGATCGTTGCGCCGTCGCGGGAATCGTTGCTGCTCTTGCTGGCGCCATAGCCGGCACGATCATAGGCAAAGACCGTTGCGGTTCGGCTTAGCGGCGCAAAAACCGGAGCCCAGCTTTCCTTGCCGTCCCCGAGGCCTGCCTCGAGAATCACGACCGGCAAACCTTGCCCGTGCAATTTATAACTGTGTGTCGCCAACTCCGTGGTGACTTTTTCGGCGCCGCTCAACGTTGAACACCCGCCGAACAATACGACTGCAATGACCGATAGCGACAATTTCCAGAACAAAGATAAAAGATTCATTGCGCCTGTCCCCCTGCGTTGCCGAGTACGTCGAAAACAGCCTGCGTTAAGTTCTCATACAGAATATCGAACTCATCGAAAGCAGCGTTTGCACACAGGGCAATCGTAATACTTTGATCGGGTGTCTGCAGGTGGATGACGTCTGCGCGTGCACCCGGGTCTCGGCCGCCACTTGCGAAAATAACGACGTCGGATGTTTCTCCCTGGATGACCTTAATTCCGAGCCCAACCGCGGAAGGTGGGTCACCGGCAGCTGAAGGTTCGAGAAACTCGGCGCGCATGGCGTCGTCGAGCACCGCATCCGTGGTGAAAATACCGCGTGCAAACCTGGCGAGGTCGGCGGCAGTTGCCTGTATGCCGCCGTCGCCGACGCCGTAGTGGCTGTACCACGGATAAAGATCGACGAGTTCGTCTTCGAACCTGAAATAGCCGTGCGCGAGCCCGGCAAGTCCGACAGCGTCAAAGCCGTGCAAGGTGTCTCGCAGTCCCAGGGGATCGATTACGTAGTAGCGAATGACATCCTGTATTGACAGTCCTGTTGCCGCCTCGGCGATGAGAGCGGCCAGCACGTAGTTGGAGTTCGAGTAACGGTAGTCGCCGTGCGGCTCGAAGTTCAGGGGCTGGTCGAGAAAGAAAGGCAATACGTCCGTGTTCATCCAGTGGCGCGCCGGATCAGGAATGAACGCCGCCTCCCATTCTGCTCCATCGTCACCGTCATTCTGGTAATCGAATATGCCGCTCGTATGATTGAGCAGACTGCGTACCGTGATTGCATCGGCGGATGGAATTCGGTCCGTGATTGAATCCGGCAGCCAATCTGTGATCGGGTCGTCCAGGTGAAGCAAACCGTCCGCTGCCAGTCGCACGATAGCGACGGACGTATAGGTCTTGCCAATGCTCGCCAGGTAGAAGCGGTGGGTATTGGTGAGCGGAGCTGCCGTCGCCACGTCCTCCACTCCGGCGACGCCGGTGAAACTGATCTCGTCGCTCAGTATCGCCAGTGCGACTCCGGGCAGACCGTCGACAACAGCCTGGTCAAGCACGCCCTGCAGCCGCTCGGCAACGGTGAGCTCAGGCTCCGGTACCGTGTTGACCCGCTTGCCCGATGAGCTGCAGCCGGCATTAAGTATTGTCAGGATGGCGATCAACAAGAGCCAGACCAGGACGGTGAGTGATTTTAAGTTGAGCATTTTGTGTTCCTCTCCTCGAGAATAAAGCGGATGCCAATGCGGCATGCGTGAGGAGAAATCTGACAGTTGCGCAGGCGAACGTCGTTCGCTCCTATAAGAACGGACGTTTTATTTTCGAGGGGAAATCAGAGCCTTAGAGGCAAAGGCCACTAATCGGGCGCGGCAACCACGGAGAGCCGGTATTGGCGGGGCGTCTGCCCGACGTGTTTCTTGAACGCCTCGTAAAAGGCCGTTTTCGAGTTAAAGCCGGCGTCCATTGCGATAGTCAGGACCTTGGCATCCGATCGGTCCGGATCGGCGAGCACGCGCTTCGCCGCTTCGATGCGATGCTCGTTCACGAAATCGAAGAAGTTCTTGCCGGTCTGCTCGTTAATGACCTGTGAAAGGTAGTTCTGCGATATTTTCAGCTGCCGAGCGAGTTCGGCCAGCGTAAGATCGCCGTCCAGGTAGGGCTTGGCAGAGGCCATATGCTGGCGCAACTCAACCAGCAATGCATTGCTCATGTCTGCATCGACAGCCGATTTTTCATACTTCTTTTTCGCCGCTTCACCGGCCGGGTTGCGAGTAAAAATAACGGGCTGGCGCAGACCCAGGTAGCCGATCGCATAAATGACGATCACAACGGCTACGTAAAAAACATCATCGATTGTCTGTTCAAGACCGAGTGGAGCCGCAAGGAATACCGCCACGATAGAGATTACGTATAGCAGTAGGAGCGCGATGAGCAGATTGCGTAGCCATACAAGGCCGATTTGATCGATTGACGAAAATTGATTTCGAATGGCGCGGCCGTGGCGGATCAGAGATCGAAACGCGAGGAAGGTATAGATGCCGATAATGGGTGTCGGCAGTAGCTGCACGGCCAGTCCGCCGAGCAGCCAGAGCCCGAGACGCTCATCCAGGTCGGGCTCCGAATAGACAAGTTCGAGGAGCTCACTATCGCTTAGACCGTAAAACGGTATCAGCAGGAGAATGCTGACGACGAACGGAACGAAATGCCACAGGCTACGCAGCGCGAACCGAAAATCCGGTCCTGTTGTCAGGGCACGCGTGTAGAGATAGACAAGTGGCCCATAGAGAAAACTACTGATCAACGTGATGAAAAACAGTCTGGGCATCTCAGCGAGAAACCGAGACTGGATTAAAAACTGGACGCCAAGATCAAACGTGAAAGTGAGCAGTAAAAATGCAAGGAACCGATTAGCAACTGTGTTGCCCCGGCGGACGCCGATCACTGCCAGAGCCAGAAATAAACCTTGAGCAGTACCCACTGCGAGGAAAACCAATTTTATTGTTATGGCAGGTTCCATTTAAAGAGTGGGCGCTCTGAAACCGGTGCCGTTAAAATTTGACAGAGATCTCTGACGTAAAACCGTCAAATCCCGTGCCAATCTGGCCACCCGAGTTGGCACCTTCATCCTGCTCAACGTACTCGACCTTCAGGAGCGTTCTGTCATTAAACCAGTAACCCGCCGCTACCTGGAGACGCTCGACCGTGTTGTCAGTCTGTTCGATTAAATCCGATGTATTCTCGGCTTCCCCGTAACGCGCGGCCAGGTAGAATTTCTCAGGTATTACGAAATGTTGTGCCTCAATAATAAAGTACTCGACGGACGAATCGCCGCTCACCACGTTGGTTGCGTCAAAAGTTGTTCCAGCCGGGTCTGCAACTCCATTCACGCCGAAGTAGGTAACGCCGGGTACCGGGTTTCCTGCATCGTCTGCGAAAGTGAAATCATCCGCGGATTTGCCAATCATGAAGATCAGGCTGGTTTCCGGCGAAGGCTGATACGCCAGGTTCAACTGAACAATCGACTGATCAAGCCCCGGCATTACGCCAACATGGGTATCGCGCTCGCTCGAAGCTGAAGCAGAGAAGTTGTAATTTTCACCATCGCCGAAGCGATAATTTGTGGTTGTTACTCCGGCGAGGCTTGCGATGCCGTTTTCAAACACCAGTTGAT
>JBBKWL010000073.1:0-10744 GCA_037968975.1 Woeseiaceae bacterium
TTGAGCTATCTGAATCTGACCAGTTGATTTGCGGAAGGTCGCTGGTGCTGGAGGCAAGGGATACCGCCATCAACCTGAGTCCGGGTAGAATCTGGCCGCCCAAGTGCCGGCCATCGTCAGTCATCGCATCTATGGTCAGCGCTGTGCCGGCATCGACGATGAGACAGGCCCGGTCAGACCTTGATCGAGCGGCCAGTAGAGCCAGCCAACGATCGACCCCGAGTTCATGCGGCTCCTGATAACCGTTACGTACGCCACAAGCCAGCGGCTCGGACTGCGCCAGGCGCACGGCACTGCCGCAATGGGCAGCGATTGACTCGAGCAACCGGGTTGCCAGCGTTTCATCAGCAACATTGCAGGCGAAAATAGAATCGATATCGTGAGGAAGTTGGGTCGTCACGGTGGGGAGTCCGTGCTCTGCAATACTACTGTGTGCCAGCATCTGCGATTGTTGTATGGTCTCGCCGTCGGTCTCGCCGTCCAGAACGCCCCACTTTATTCGCGAATTGCCGATGTCCAGCAACAGCGTTCTCACGTCGTACTCACCAGCTCGTTGTCGATCAACCGCACTGGTCCGAGGTGGGCGGCGGCCAGAAGTACAAACTGCGTACAACTGGAATCGGGTGGATCAAGATTCTGCGCGTTGCGTATGGCGAAATACTCCGGCTGCATGCCGGCCTGTTCGAGCTCGGTGAGTGCAGCAGCTTGCAGGGCTTCGATATCGGATCGACTCTGTGTGCGCAACTTATCGGCAGTCGCGCGCAGCACGCGGTATATCGTTGCGGCAGTCTGTCGTTCGGCGTTGCTCAAAAAGGAATTGCGCGAACTCATCGCCAGCCCGTTCGCGTCGCGGATGACCGGCCCGGTCTGGATTTCAACAGGCAGGCCCACATCCTCTACCATTCTTCGAATGACCAGTTGCTGCTGATAATCTTTCTGGCCAAATACGGCAAGGTGAGGTTGTACCAGGGAGAACAGCCGCAGTACGACTGAGGTCACGCCGTCAAAATGCCCGGGACGCCCTGCGCCACAGAACTCACTGGTCAGGCCGGGCACTGAAACCTGCGTCGCGCCGCCGGTTCCAAATGGGTATATGTCTGCGACGTCCGGGGCGAATAACAGATCGACGCCTTCGTTGTCGAGGTTCTCGCTGTCAGCTGCAAAGGTTCGCGGATAACTATCCAGATCTTCGCCCGCACCGAACTGCGTCGGGTTTACGAACACCGTGACGACAACGCGATCTGCCATGCGCTTTGCTATACGTACCAGACTCAGATGTCCCGCATGCAGGTTGCCCATCGTGGGCACGATTGCAATGCGATCACCAACGGTACGCCAAGGCGACAGGTGCTGGCGCAGTTCCAATCTTGTGCGCGCTGTTAGCACGCTGTCAGGAAAAGCAGTGTTCGGGCGCCGGGTACTCGCGGTTCCTGACCGCCGCTACATACGCCTCAATTGCAGCAAGTGGCGAATCATGGCCACTTTGGAAGTTCCTGACGAATTTCGGGGTGCGGCCCCGAGTAATGTCGAGGATGTCGTAAAGAACCAGAATCTGGCCGTCGACATCCGGGCCGGCACCGATGCCGATCACCGGAACATCGAGAGTGCTGGCGGTCACCTTTCCGATCTCATTTGGCACACATTCGAGCAGCACGATGTCCGCCCCGGCGTCCTGCAGCTGTTCGGCGGATTGCACCAGCAACCGGGCTTCATCGGGCTCCCGGCCCTGCACTTTGAAACCGCCGATCTTGTGAACCGATTGTGGCTTTAGGCCGACATGCGCGCACACGGGAATATCATGGCGCGCAAGGTGCTCGACGATACTGATCTGACCGGCGCCGCCTTCGAGTTTGATCATCATGGCGCCGCCTTCCTGCATGAGCCGTACCGCGTTCTCGAGAGCCTGCTCGGGATTGGTGTAACTCATGAACGGCATGTCGGCGACAAGAAACGCGTGCCGCAGACCCCTGGCGACAGCGCGCAGGTGGTAAATGATGTCATCGACCGTGACCGGTACGGTCGTATCGTGACCCTGCACGACCATGCCCAACGAATCACCGACCAGTACCAGATCGACCCCGGCTGCATCGACCAGGGCGGCATAGCTGGCATCGTATGCTGTCAGGCAGGTGATCGCTGTGCGGTCCTGCTTCATTTTTTGCAGCGTCGAGATATTGACCGGCGGGTCGCTCATGCTGCGTTGTTCGAGTTGTGTGTACATGCTGCGTGCAGTTTATCAACTGGCACACAGCGCGGATACTAATGCCGCGCGTCAGCCTGATTCATTGGCCACATAGGTCATGCGCGGCAGGATACCGTCGCGCGTATGAATGACGACGACAGCTCGGTGCGCTGATTCACAGCTTTGTGCCGACTCATGGTAGGCGCCGGTATCCGCAAATCCGATCACGGCATGTACACCGCTGGTTGTCAGCTGTTCCTGGATAAACAGCGTCTGGTCGTTGCCGATCAACGGTCCGCTGCTGATGTACTCAACGGACCCGGCCAATGCATTATCAGAATCCACCGGATAAATGGTCGCACTCATGCCGACTTCGAACTCTCCAATCCGATGTTCGGGAAGCGGCACAATTACGACGGGGTCTGTGCAGTCGAGCACCTGTAGCAGACTGGTTCCTGCCGTCACCCGCGTGCCATTCTTGATATAGGTCGCATTCACCATGCCGGAGAATGGCGAATGATGGTCTTCAGCCACTGAGGATCCGATTCTCGAATGTTCAACCTGCGCCTGGGCGCGAATTCGGGCGAGTTGGGCGTCGAATGTCGATATTTCCGCAAGATTGTCGATTTGCCGGAGCGTTAGAGAATCGACCATTCGGTCCCAGTAACTGGCGTCACCGTTGTCAAAGAACATGCCGTTCTTCTGCAAAGAAGATTGCAGCAGCTCATTGCGCGCGAGCCTGGATCGCGTCAGGTTCACTTCACCCGCTGCGATCTTCGCCTCGATCTGTGCAACGTCCATGGACGCGGCACTCATATGCTCGTCATCAAACAGCTCCGCGGTGCGACGAGCATGGTCCGCCTTGAGGCGCTCGTAACCGCGTGCGACCTCCAGGGCCTGTCTGTCTTCCAGAGTGCGCAGTTTGACGTCTGCCAGCACCCAGTCCTTGTGTGCGCTGGCCTTTTCCTGGTAATAGGCCAGCAGGTCGTCAAGTTGCTGTTGTTGTTGGTTAGCGTTCTCGATTTGCTGTTGCAGGAATTGAATTTCGCTGTCGAAATCGGCCTGTCGACCGCGATCGATTCGGCCATTGTGTATCCTGACCAGGAGATCTCCCGGGCCGACTCGGGCTCCGACTTCGGGCGGAACATTTTCGACCTGGCCGCTAATCGTCGCAACCACGGATATGCTCCGCGCAACGATCATAGCGTTACTGCCCTTGAATCCGTCCCTGCCGGAGAACATCGCCCACGCGATAGCTGCAGTCATTCCGGCCGTCAAAATTAACCAGTCAATTTTTCTCATGTTGCAATCCTTTGCGTTGCATGTGCAGCACCGACAATGTTCTTCCTGGCATGTTTGATCGTGTGCAGAAAGTTATTATTTTTCGCAACTTCGCCGGTCAAGTTGACTCCGATGCAATACTTTGAGCATTTGCGTGCCTTGCGAATTCCCATGCGCTTAAGTGCCAGGTCAGTGTATCCCTTGCCGTCCTTCGACTTGGTTTCAACGATGATGAAATTTTTATCCAGTCGCACCGGCCGCGAATCCGACAGCAGGGAATCAAAGGTCAGGCCATAATCAATCGTGACGCGTTCACCGCCTTCTTTGGAAACCAGGGTACAGCGCTTGTAAGCAACAACGAGCGCCGGCTTCAGTTCGAAAGGCATCGATTTTCGGTACTCGCCCGAGTACAGATTCCGTAACATTTCCAGATGCTCGCCGCTAATTTCGGGCATGACGATTTCTTCGCAATTGATGCGATGCTTGCGTGTAACACCGCGCAAGCCTTTGAGTTTGATCTCAAAAAACTTCAATCCACTGTCGACGTACTCGCGGGTGCGGACCTTGAAGCGCTGGCGGCGTGCCTGGTGATGTTCGAAATAGCAGCCGAAATGATCGTCGTAGTAGCAAGATGAGTACGAGAACTGGTCAATGCCGTCGATCTGCAACAGGTAGTACTTGTCTTTGATGACATTCGCCAAGGCGTGAAACTGATCGAGGTTGACGACGTACTTACTGTCGGTGCGAATCAGCATTTTCGCCAGGCGATTGGTTTCCTCGAGGTCGACGGTCTCGCAGCTTGCTATTGCGTGCTGCATCGACGCGTCCGGTCTTCCCATGTACATGGCGGCTAGGCTTCCGCGGCCGCTTCGCTGCGACTCTCGGATGAGCTACCGGAGTCACCTCTGACGTTGTCAGCGAACTGCGGAATTTCGTCCTCTGGCAATTGATAGACAACCGTGAGCTCGACCATGTCGCGAACGTAGTCGATCTTTCTGGTTTCAAAAGTGCGCACGTCCATTCCGAGCTCACTGGTCAGTCTGGTTCGCATCAACTCGCGGTCAGCGATCGCCTCTTTGTCGATATGATCGAGTGTTACCGACATTTTTCTGACGTTATCGACGGTAATGAGATTTGCTGAATGTTCCAGCGACCAGCTAGCGATTACCCAGGTGCTAAGAACTACGACAAAGTTGCAGATCAGGACGAAACTCAGGTCACCGATGCCCGCACCATTGATTACTGCCAGAGACACCGCGCCGAAGAGGTACGCGATCTCGGTTTTCGTAAACTGCGCGCTTCGGAGCTGCACCAGCGACAGCAATGCAAAGAGTCCAAATCCGATGGCAATATTAAAGTCAGTACGAACGATTGACATAATAATCAGCAGGATGAAGATATTGAACAACGCCGATGACACGAACATCTCGGTATTGCGGTATTTGCGATAGAGCACGACATAAGACAGAAAATACATGCTGGAAAAATCTATCAGCAGGTCGCGAATCACGGTGGTGTAATCAACAAAGTTCATATTTAACTCCTCCGTAGCGTTAGACGACGTATGGTCAGATTTCGGTCGCTGCCGCGGACCCGGGCCACAAACTGTCATGCGATCATTCCGTGACCTATAATCGCGCCGGTCATGCTCGCCCTCACTAACATCTCCCTGCGTCGCGGCCGCAAAGTCCTGTTTGAACGCGTGAGTCTCCAGATTCATTCGGGACAGCGTATGGGGTTGATCGGCGCCAACGGCTCTGGCAAGTCGTCCTTGTTCGCCATGCTATTGGCGCAGTTGGAAGCGGATGACGGTGAACTTGCTCTGGATGCCAAGGACGTCATCGCTCACGTCGCGCAGGAAAGCCCGCACGGTAGTGGTAGTGCCGTCGATTACGTCATGGATGGCGACCAGGAGTTGCGCACTGTGCAGGCCGCAATTGCCGCGGGTGAGGCCGACGCCGACAAACCGGATCTGCATCTTCTTTACGAACGCATGGAGGCGATTGACGGCTTTACCGCGGAGTCGCGCGCATCGCGGCTATTGCACGGACTCGGTTTCGCGGCGGACGAGTATATGAAGCCGGTCAGGGAGTTCTCCGGTGGTTGGCGCATGCGTCTCAATCTCGCGCGCGCGCTCATGTGTCGGTCCGACATTCTGTTGCTCGATGAGCCCACTAACCATCTCGATCTGCCAGCGATCTTGTGGCTTGAGCGCTGGCTGAAGCGCTACGAAGGTATCTTGATGGTCATCTCGCACGACCGGGATTTTCTCGACCAGATCTGCACACGTATCGCGCATATCGAGAACGAATCGATCAATCTGTTTACCGGTAATTACAGTCAATTCGAAACCCTGCGCGCGGAACAGCTTGCGCAGCAACAGTCGATGTACGTTCGACAACAAAAAGAGATCAAGCACATTCAAAGCTATGTTGATCGATTTCGTTACAAGGCTTCGAAGGCGCGCCAGGCGCAAAGTCGAATCAAGATGCTTGAACGAATGCAACAGATTGCTCCGGCACACGTGGATTCCCAGTTTCGGTTTCATTTCATAGAGCCGCAAAAGCAGCCGCAACACCTGCTCGGACTGACAGAAGCAACGGTTGGCTACGGCGACGATGTAATTCTCGATAACATCGATCTGCATCTTGCTGCGGGCGACCGTATTGGACTGCTGGGTGTTAACGGCGCTGGCAAGTCCACGCTCGTCAAAGCTCTATCGACCGGCAGCACGCTACTCAAGGGAGAGCGTGTCCTGAGCAAAGACACGAAGATCGGCTACTTCGCTCAACACCAACTTGAACTGCTGCGTCCGGAGCACAGCCCCATCGAGCATTTGCGAGACTACGCGCCAGATGATCGCGAGCAGGAGCAACGCAACTACCTGGGTCGTTTCGGCTTCAGCGGCGAACGTATTTTCGAACCGGTCGCACCGTTCTCGGGCGGTGAGAAAGCGCGGTTGGTGCTGGCGCTGATGATTCGTCAGGGCCCCAACTTATTATTGCTGGATGAGCCTACCAATCACCTCGATCTGGAAATGCGGCAGGCATTGAGCATTGCACTAATCGAGTACAGCGGTGCGCTGGTGGTGATTTCGCATGATCGGCACTTATTAAGAAGTGTTTGCGACGAACTGCTGATCGTGCATGACGGGATCGTTGACCGATTTGATCGCAGCCTCGACGACTACCCGACCTGGCTCAGGGAGCAGGAAGAAAAGGCCGAGCAGGCCACGGCGAAATGGGACGATGCTGCGCCGAAGACCGTCAACAAGAAACAGCAGCGCCAGGAACAGGCGCAGCGACGGCAGCGTCTGAAGCCGTTGCATGACAAGGTCCGGGAGGTGGAAGCTGAACTTGCCGCGTTACGGATCAAACTGACTGAATTCGACGCGTGCCTTATGGATGAAACAATTTATGCTGACCCGGGCCGCAAGCAAGAGCTGACCCGGCTTGTGCAGGAGCAGGCTGCAGCACGGTCAACGATCGAATCCCTCGAATGGGAGTGGCTGGAGGCAAGCGAAAAGCTGGAGCAGGCGCCGTGATAGCATTGCCGCATGCCTGAGATAATCCCACTGGGTTGGTTGCATACAGCGATGGGCGTCGCCGCGCTGGTCAGTGGCGGTTACACGCTGTTCAAACATAAAGAAATACTGTTGCAGAATCGCTCCGGACAGATTTATCTGCTAACCACTTTGATTACGGCCGGCACCGCGCTGGCGATTTTTCAACGCGGGGTATTCGGCCCCGGACACGCTTTGGCGGTGCTGACATTATTGGCGTTGGCAGTGGGTACGCTGGCTGCGACGACGCATGTGTTCGGCAGGATGTCGCGCTATCTGCAAGCGCTTGCGTACTCTGCGACGCTACTGTTCCATAGCATTCCAGCAGTTACCGACGGATTGCTGCGCCTGCCGGTCGGCAATCCTGTCCTGGCGTCACTCGAGGATCCGGTGCTAAAGATGTGTTATCTGGCTCTGCTCATACTTTTCATTGTCGGTGTCACTCTGCAATTGCGCTGGATTCAGCGGCAGCAAATCTAGCGGCAGTCAGTCCGGGTTACGTCGGACAAAATATTCGGTACAGAGATTTGATTACCTCGCGAACGTCACCATCACTTAATCGATAGTAAACGGATTGCGATTCACGACGTGTCACAACCAGGCCCTCAGCTCGCATCCTGGCAAGATGCTGAGACAGCGACGACTGGGAAATATCGAGGTCTTCGGCCAGATCACCAACCGCTCGTTCCTCCTCAGCGAGGTTGCACAGAATCATCAGGCGGTCTGCATGACCCAAGGTCTTCATCAAAGCACTGGCACGCTCCGCGGCGGCTGCCATTTGTTTGAGATCGGAGCGGCGTTTCATCAGGGCGAGACCAACCGTTGCAGCTGCGAGCCAGCTATCAGTGCGGCTATGAATATGAAAGGTTCGGTCATTCCAGAGGACAATCCAACAATCGCCGGTCCCGGGCAGAAACCAGCCAGTCCCCACCCGACACCAAATATTATGGCGCCGGCCAGCAGCCGACGATCGAGCCTGGTCTTACCGGGGAGCTGTAAATTCTCCTCAAAAACGGGGCCACGACGCAAAACCCATCGATAACCTGCGAACGAGACCAGTATTCCAGCGCCCATCGTGAATAGCAGTGCCGGGCTCCAGTCTGACGACAGTGTCAGGAATTGCAGAACATTGTCGGGGTTCGCCAAGCCTGAAACAGCGAGCCCGAGCCCAAAGACGAGGCCGGACAATAAAGCGGCGAGTGTTCTCTTGGCGTTTGCGCTCAAGACGTCACCTGGCTCAGGCCAGTCGCAACCAGCATGCCAACGAGAACAAAAGTGGTCGTTGCTGCGATAGATCGCATCGACAGGCGACTTACACCGCAAATTCCATGGCCACTTGTACAGCCACTACCGAGGCGAGTGCCAAAACCAACCAGCAACCCGGCCACGACAGTCATCCAGGTCGGGAAATCGCTGCGTTCGATAAGAGGCATTCCGGTGCCCCATTGATAGAGCAGGCCGCCGGCAATGAGTCCGACTACGAATGCGATTCGCCAGCCAGCCTCGCTCCATTGCGTACTGAAAGCACCGTTCATAATGCCGCTGACTCCGGCAATTCGGCCATTGAGCCAAAGCAGCAGAACCGACGCTGTGCCGATTAACGCGCCACCTGCGGCTGCCATCAGATAGTCATTTGAATGCATAATTGACAATATTATATTAGAATATTAGTATATACAAATATTAATTAACGAATAACGACTATGACTCAACCAACCGTGAGAGCGTTCTTCGACGAAGCGACATTTACTGTTTCGTATGTTGTTAGCGATCCTGATGCAAAGCGTGCTGCAATCCTGGATCCGGTTCTCGACTACGAGCCACATTCGGGCCGTACGAAAAAGTATTCCGCGGAGGCCATAATTGCCTATATCAAAGAGTCGCAACTCAGCGTTGACTGGATACTGGAAACACATGTGCATGCAGACCACTTGAGTAGCGCCCCATATGTGAAAAACGAAGTTGGCGGAACTACCGGTATCGGCGTGGATGTCACTGCAGTGCAGAACACATTTAAGGATATATTCAATATCCAGGAATTAGCGGTCGATGGCAGTCAGTTTGAGCATTTATTCGCCGACGGCGACAGTTTCAAGGTAGGCAATATTGACGCACGCGTGATCGCAACTCCAGGGCACACGCCAGGTTGCGTGACATACGTAATCGGCGACAGTGCGTTCGTCGGCGATACGCTGTTCATGCCAGACTTTGGAACCGCAAGGACCGATTTTCCAGGTGGCAGTGCGGCGCAGCTGTACAACTCGATTCAGAAATTATTTACGCTGCCGGCTGACACGCGTCTCTTCATGTGTCACGACTACAAAGCCCCGGGCCGAGACAATTACGCCTGGGAAACCAGCGTAGCCGAGCAACGTAAGTCCAACATCCACATAAACGACCAGGTATCGAAAGCAGACTTCGTAGCGATGCGCGAGGGGCGCGACAGTCAACTCCGTATGCCAAAACTGCTGCTGCCCGCCATTCAGGTCAATATCCGGGCGGGACAATTTCCTGAGGCGGAGGACAACGGAATTCGTTATCTGAAAATTCCCGTCGACGCGGTGTAAGCAGGACAATGATTGAATCTTATCTCGCCATTCCGGGCGCGATCGCGATCGGAATAAGTCTGGGGTTGCTCGGTTCCGGCGGTTCGATACTGACGGTACCGGTGCTTGTATATCTCATCGGTCAGGACGAGAAAGTAGCGATCGCTGGCTCGTTGTTCGTCGTTGGCAGCATTGCCCTGGCGGGTTCTTTGCAGTTTCTCCGCGGTGGCTTGATTCAGTGGCGCAGTGTCGTAGTGTTTGGCGTTCCAGGTATGGCCGGTACCTGGTTTGGTGCGTTGCTGGCTGGCTGGGTGCCGGGCGTTACACAGCTTGCTCTCTTTGCAATCGTCATGCTCGTTGCGTCCTGGCTAATGCTCAGACCGCCTGATCTGGAAAACGCAAACCCGACGCCACGAACCGCATGGAAGATTGCGGCCGACGGTTTGGTGGTGGGTATTATTACCGGCCTGGTCGGCGTGGGCGGTGGCTTTCTGATCGTCCCGGCGCTGGTTTTGCTGGGCGGTCTTACGATGCGAAAGGCTGTCGCAACCAGCCTCGTCATCATCGCGCTAAAATCGTTCAGTGGTTTCTATAAGTACATCGACGTGCTTGAACAGCAAGGCCTCGAGTTGGATTGGCAAACCTTGATTCTTGTAACGGGGCTCGGCATCGTCGGCAGTTTTGCCGGTGGGCACTACGCCAAGCGCGTTCGCCAAGATAAATTGAAAACTGGTTTTGGTGTTTTTCTGATCGTGATGGGAACTTACATACTTATTCGCTCCGTACCAACGGTACTGGGCTTATCAAACTAGCAGGATACGAAAATGCATCTTTCAAGGCTTACAGAGAACTACGCGGTAGCGGAACAAATTCAGCCGGCCGATATCGCCGCAATCGCAGCGCAAGGATACGCGACCGTGATATGCAATCGGCCAGATAACGAGGAACCCGGGCAGCCCCAAGCGAGTGAACTAAAATCAGCATGCGAGAAAGCGAGCATCGCTTTTCACCATATCCCGGTTGCGGGGATGCCGATTCCCAGTACAGCAGTTGCGGAGCATCGTCGCGCTATTGAGTCCAGCGACGGTCCAGTGTTGGGTTATTGCCGATCGGGGCAACGCTCTATGGTTATCTGGCAGGCAGGTTTGTAAATAGCAATCGTTCTTCGGCGTA